>NZ_CP196822.1:1209000-1511250 GCF_051912485.1 Nitrobacter sp. JJSN
CTCGACACGCAAGCGCATTGCGCGTGCGCTTGCGATGCTCAGGGACAAGCACGTCGACACGCCGATGAAGAAGCACGATAATATTCCGTTGTGATCGACCACGATGGAAACCTGGAAACCGAGGAGACGACAATGATGTTCGACTGGAACGAATATAGGCAACAGCTTTTGGGTCGGATCGGCGAAATTGGAAAGATCAGTCCTGCAATAACGCGGGGATACGCAGAGATCAGCGGTGCGGGCGCAAAGACTGGGAAGCTTGACGACAAGACCCGCGAACTGATCGCCCTGGCTGTCGCCGTAACCCGGCAGTGCGACGGCTGCATCACCGTGCACGTCGACGCGGCGGTCAAGTTCGGCGCAACGCGCGAAGAGGTTGCGGAAGCGCTAGGCGTTGCGATCGCGATGAATGCCGGGGCTGCGTTGGTTTATTCCGCAAGAGTGATGGACGCTTACGACGTCATCAGCAAGGCGTAACGAAGGGCGGGGCTGTTACGAACCGCTATCGATGATGTGATCGTGCGGAGCGTCAGCGCACCGCGCGATGCCAGCATCCTGCAATTCTCGCTGATGCGACTCGAAACTAACAACGAACCGACTTATGTCATTCGTTGTCGAAAAAACCGCGAGCTTGCCAGGCCCATGGCCAAGGCACCGATGACGAAACCGCAAGAAGCCGCTGCCTGAAGGGCGTTGACCATTTCGCCCTGATTGAACAGCACAATCGTCTCGAACGCATTAAGGCCGGGCATCATGATAATGATCGGTGAGACCGTCGTTGCCATCAGCGAAATATCGAAACGCTGTTCCAGAAGCAGAGCCACAATTCCGATGGTCAGAGCGGCAAGAAATGTGGCGGGGGCAAGCATCATGCCCATATCATTCAAAAAAAGACGCAGGTCGTTCGCTAACAACCCTAGCAGACCCGCTGCCACTACGGCCCTTGCGGGACTGTTGAACAGCATGGCGAAGGCAGCACCGGCGACGAAGCTAGCGACAGCGCGGAGCAATACTTTCGCGGGATAGGAAAGTTCAAAGGGCGGTTGGCGCGACACGTCAACGCCTGCAACGGCGATGACAATGCTGAGACCCAGCGCTACGGCCAGCAAAATCATCGTGCCATAAGCAATCCGGCTCACGGCAGCGAGGGTCTGGTATTGCAACAGATCGAGCAGGCCGGCAACCAGAGGAACCCCCGGTACCAGAAATAGCACAGAAGCGATGAAGCCGGCTGCATAGTGCGAAAACCCCAAACCCAGGGAACTTGCTAACGCGGCCGCCAGCACATAGACACCCGATGCTGCAACGGCACACACCGTTGCGCCGCCAAAATGATTAAACTGGCGGCGCGAAAGCCACAGTCGTAGCCATTGGCCGCCACCGCCGCCAATTGCCGCTGCGGTGATTTCCGGCACGGCAGCGCCGCTAAGGAAAGCAAAACCGCCGCTTGCTGCGCTAATGGCTATGGCGATCGGTATGCTGGAATAAAGAGGTAGAGCGGTCTCAATGCCCGCAAGCTTCTCCGCGATCTGGCGCGGCGAAGTTCCAGAAACAATGCTTTTTGCAAGCCGCTCCAATTCGCCAATACGGTAGGCATTGATTCCCGGCGGCCCGATGTCGCGCATTGCCGTTACCGGCTCACCGGAGTGAGAACCGCTCACGGTGATACAGTCGAGCGAAACGTTCACCGATATGGCGTCGAAGCCGATTTTCTTTGCGATCAACTCGATCCACGCCCGAGCCCGAGTTGCGGTATTGCCCGAGCGAACCATCATGGAGCCGAATTGAAGCAAGACGCCGACGGCCTCGTGCGTTAAGGCGGCGGCTGCGTTGGTCTCAGTTTCGCAAGATGAAACCATGCTCGTTTTGGCATTTGTTGCCTAATGCCTCATTATAGGCTTCACCGTCTCCCCATTACAATGTCGCGTCTTGGCCCTTCGCGTCACTCGCTGCGTTTGCACAAAAGCGTTTTATTCGGGAGCGAAGCGAACAGGGTCGAGTTTATGTGCCCGGTCTAATTTGGACTCAGCAGCTTAAACAGCGGCTGGAGGTAGCTTATCTCCTGGCCCGATGTCGGCGTGGTGCGGCTGATGAAGTCGAAGATCTTGCCGTCCTTCAGTCCGTAGTTGGCGAGCCGGGTCACCTGGCGGTTCTTGTCGAAATAGATCGCGATCACGCGTTGATCGGTGACGCTTTGATTCATGAACGCGACCGGACGGTGCGCCCGCTGCGAAATGTAATAGAAGACCTCACCGTTCAGCGTCGCGACCGTGGACGGCGTTCCCATCACGATCAGCACCTGATCCTGGCTGGCCCCGATCTGGATTTGCTCGAGCGCGCCGGGAGGCAGGATGTAGCCCTTCTGGAACTGCTCGCCGCTGCAGCCCGCCAAGGCCGCGCACACCAGTGTGGCTGCGAGCATCGCGCGCAGACCATGCCGTCGCCGCGGGGCGTGTGCCTTCTTTGAAACCGAAACTGTCATTCCGGGATTGACCTCATCCTCTTGCATCGCGCGAGCCGTTGACGTACCCGGCAATGGTCCCCGATTGCAACAACCGGACACCCTGCGGGCTGTCTTTCGGAACCCACATGCTCTGGCCGTTCAGTCACTTCAGGAAACCCCGCGCTCCATCGCGCGGCACCATTGAAGCCATCTATGGCATGATCGTGACACAGGCGCGAGAGCCCTTGTTTTATCAGGCCTTGGAGGTGCCGGACACGGTCGATGGCCGCTTCGATATGGTTCTGCTGCATCTGTGGATAGTTCTTTCGCGATTGAAGCAAAGGAATGACGAGGGGATTCCGCAGGCCCTGTTCGATCATTTCTGCAGCGACATGGATGCCAATCTGCGCGAAATGGGCGTCGGCGATCTGACCGTTCCCAAGCGCATGCAGGCGTTCGGCGAAGCCTTCTACGGCCGCTCGGCGGCTTATGACGGGGCTCTCGCAGAGGGGCACGAGCCGCTGGCAGAAGCGCTCAACAAGAATATCTATAATGGCGGGAACATCGAAAGCGCGAGACGGCTTGCCGCTTATGTGGCGGACGCGATGGCGTTCGCCGGTCGCGACGAGGCGACGCTGACCGGAGGGTTGCGCTTTCCGGACCTCGCGCAACGGACATGAGAGAGCAGACATGACCGCCAAGGACAGGCCCGACACGATCGCAAATCCCTGGAGTGCGCGGATCGCTGTGGCGCAGATTCCGGAAACCGGCCTTCATCGCGACATCGAGGCTGATGGCGCCACGCGTGTGGCGTTGGCGAAGATCGCCGGCTTGCGCGGCATCGAATCGGCCCGTGCATCGTTCGATCTGACGCCCAAGCGCGATGACAGCGTGCATGTGCGGGGCAGGGTCTCGGCACGCGTCGGCCAGACCTGCGTGGTGTCCCTCGATCCGATCGAGAATGACATCGTCGAGGATATCGATCTCGTTTTTGTCCCGGAAAGCCGGGTCCGCGAGCTCGCGGACTCGATCAATGACGATGACAATGCGGACCGTGAAATTCCGGACGCGCCCGAACCCATCGTCAATGGCGTCATCGATCTCGGGCGCCTCGCGGCCGACGCGTTGTTTCTGGGGATCGACCCTTATCCGCGCAAACCCGATGCTGTGTTCGCGCCGCCCGCCAGTGAAGTTGATCCCGAGGACCATCCTTTCGCCGCCCTGAGGGCGCTGAGAATCGACTCGAACTCATCACGCCGGAAGAAGCCCCCGAAGGATCGGGGATAAGATGTCTGCTGTTGTTTTGTAATATTCTTACATAACATATTGAATTATATATAATAGTGATATTCGGCTGTGTCCTTTCAAGGTGCATGACCCGGAATTTCCACGGGGGCGGGATGTTGTATCGAGGCCGGGACACGCTATTGTCGCGGCGGCCGGGCCGATGAAGCACCATGCTTTGGGCTGCTCGCTTCAGGGCTGCAAGAGATCAGGATTTCCGGGACTTCCATGCCGAAAAAGGTTCGAATCGCGCTTGACGCCATGGGAGGCGACATCGGCGCATCGGTGGCTATTCCGGGCGCTGCGATTTTCCTGAACCGTCATCCCGACACTGAGTTTCTGCTTTACGGCGACAGCGCTCTGATCGAAGCGCAACTCGCCGCCTACCCGGTGATGAAGGCGGTATCCAGGGTCATCCACACCGACGTCACCGTCAGCATGCACGAAAAGCCGAGCCAGGCGCTGCGCCGTGGCCGCAAGACTTCGTCGATGTGGCTCGCAATCGATGCGGTGAAAAAAGGAGACGCCGACGTAGCGGTGTCCGCCGGCAATACCGGCGCGTTGATGGCGATGGCGCGTTTTTGCCTCCGCATGCTGCCGGGGATCGAGCGTCCGGCCATTGCCGGGATCTGGCCGACCCAGCGCGGTGACTCGGTGATGCTCGATGTCGGCGCCACCATCGGTGGCGACGCCCAACACCTGGTGGCGCTGGCGGTGATGGGCAGCGCGATGGCGCGCGTGTTGTTCGGCCTCGAACGGCCGACGGTGGGTTTGCTCAACATTGGCGTCGAGGAAATGAAGGGCCGTGAGGAGATCCGCGAGGCCGCCGAGCTGCTCCGCAATGCGGACCTGCCGCAGCTCGAATTCGTCGGCTTCGTCGAGGGCAGCGGCATCGGCCAGGGCGCTGCCGACGTCATCGTGACCGAAGGGTTCAGCGGCAACATTGCGATCAAGGCTGCCGAGGGAACGGCGCGCCAGATCAGCGAATTCCTGCGGGCGGCGCTGTCGCGAACATGGACTTCAAAGCTCGGCTATCTTCTTGCCCGGGGCGCCTTCAAGGCGCTCAAGGAAAAGCTGGATCCGAACAGATCCAATGGCGGCGTGTTCCTCGGACTTAACGGAATCGTGGTCAAGAGTCATGGTGGAACCGACGCCGAGGGCTTTGCTTACGCGGTCGATGTTGGCTATGAGATGGTCCGCTACGATCTCCTGACCAAGATCAACCAAACGCTCAACCGCCACGGCCACACCATCGCTTCGGCGTCGGCAGTGCAGGAGGCACTCTCTTGACTGCGATACGTTCGGTCGTGCTCGGCTGCGGCTCCTATCTGCCGCAAAGGGTGCTGACCAATGCCGAATTGGCCACCAAGGTAGATACTTCGGACGAGTGGATCGTCCAGCGCACCGGCATTCGTCAGCGCCACATTGCCGCGGAGGGAGAGCTTACGTCGCATCTCGCCATCCATGCGGCGGATGCTGCGCTTGCTCATGCCGGCATCGATGCGCAGTCGATCGACCTGATCGTGCTGGCGACCTCGACGCCGGACAACACGTTTCCGGCGACGGCGGTCGTGGTTCAGAGCGCGCTCGGCATCAATCACGGCGCGGCTTTCGATCTCCAGGCGGTCTGCTCGGGGTTCGTGTTTGCGCTGGCCACCGCGGACAATTTCCTGCGTGCGGGCGCGTTCAAGCGCGCGCTGGTGATCGGCGCGGAAACCTTCTCGCGCATTCTGGATTGGACCGATCGCGGGACCTGCGTGCTGTTCGGTGATGGGGCCGGTGCGGTCGTGCTGGAAGCCCAGGAGCAGCCCGGCAAGCCCTCGGACCGCGGTATTCTGACGACACATCTGCGCTCGGACGGCCGTCACAAATCAAAACTTTATGTCGACGGCGGACCTTCCTCGACCCAGACCGTGGGGTATATTCGAATGGAAGGCCGCGAGGTGTTCAAGCACGCCGTCGGCATGATTACCGACGTCATCGTCGATGCATTCAATGCGTCCGGCACGAGCGCGGATGACATCGATTGGTTCGTTCCGCATCAGGCCAACAAGCGAATCATCGATGCATCGGCCCATAAACTGCATATTGCACCGGAGAAAGTCGTGCTGACCGTCGATCGCCACGGCAATACCTCCGCTGCATCAATTCCGTTGGCATTGTCGGTTGCTGTCGCCGATGGGCGCGTCAAAAGAGGCGATCTGGTATTGCTGGAAGCGATGGGCGGGGGCTTCACCTGGGGCTCCGCCCTCCTGCGGTGGTAAGAGTTGAATTAAAATATCCATCGCAGTTGCCGTCATCTATCGTGCGAAAGCATGATGAGATAGGTTGACCGTGCGCCGTTAAACTCTTAATTTCAGTTACAAATTGTTCGCCGGGAGCTTGGGGCAGGCGATGACAGAAACCGGAAAGACAGTCACGCGCGTTGATCTCTGCGAAGCCGTCTACAAAAAGGTGGGGCTGTCGCGGACAGAGTCGTCCGCGTTCGTAGAGCTCGTTCTCAAGGAGATCACCGATTGCCTGGAGAAGGGCGAG
This sequence comes from Nitrobacter sp. JJSN, assembly GCF_051912485.1. Taxonomy (GTDB): domain Bacteria; phylum Pseudomonadota; class Alphaproteobacteria; order Rhizobiales; family Xanthobacteraceae; genus Nitrobacter. The sequence continues at coordinate 1,215,263 of NZ_CP196822.1, forward strand.
ACGGTGAAGTTGTCGTCGTTCGGGTCGTTCATGGTACGCAAGAAAGGCCAGCGTATCGGCCGCAATCCGAAGACCGGCACCGAGGTGCCGATCTCTCCGCGTCGCGTGATGGTATTCAAGCCATCAGCTATTCTGAAGCAGCGCATCAACGGTAACAGCAACGGCAACGGCGCCGACACCAAGGCTGACTAGAGCGGGATGAGGATTAAAGTGTGTAGCGGCTTTCCGCCCGCATCCCATTCTAAAATATGGAATCGATCACGTTCATGATTTTGGATCGATTCGATCCAAAATCATCGTGATCTGGTGTGGTGGTTCAGAAGATCGCTCTGCGAGGGCATGCGAACTTCGGAATCGGGACACCAGTCCGGCGTTCGGCACCCGATTGGCAGAGGAGCGAGCATTTGGACAAAGCACCGGATGCCTTCAGGACCATTAGCGAGGTCGCGGCCGATCTCGATGTTCCCCAGCATGTCCTGCGGTTCTGGGAAACCCGGTTTGCGCAGATCAAGCCGATGAAACGAAGCGGCGGCCGGCGCTACTATCGCCCGGACGACGTCGATTTGCTGCGCGGCATCCGCCATTTGCTTTACAGCGAGGGTTATACGATCCGCGGCGTGCAGCGGATTCTGAAAGAGCACGGCATCAAGTCGGTGCAGGGCCTGACCGAGGGATCGTCCGCCGCGGCCTTCGGCGCCATTGAGGATGACATCCGCAACACACTCGGCGCGATCGATGATGACGGCGTGTCCGACTTTGAGGTCGACGACGAGGACGAAGATGAGGATGTCGGCGAGGGCTTGCCTCGCGCGCGGGAGCCGGCTGAGCATCGGCCGTTGCGGCACGATCTCGACGACGTCTTGTGGTCCGGTCCCGACAGCGCGGCAATCCGGGGCGTAAGCGCCGCGGTCGACCTTGCGAAGCTCAAAGATGTATTGGCTGAACTCGTCGCCTGCAGGGAATTGCTGGACGCCGCCCTGAGCGACGGCTGACGGCTCTCAAGAGCCCGCGTTTCAGCGTCGTACACGTGGTGCTGCGGCTTCTTGCGCCGCCGCGTGAACGCGGCTAGAGCTACCTCCGGCTTTTTGTTTTGACGCGTTTTCTTTGGGCGAACCGGTATCACTTCGCTCGAAAACGCTATAATGGAACGGGGCCGTAATGGCACGGAGCGTAGCGCAGCCCGGTTAGCGCACTAGTCTGGGAGACTAGGGGTCGGAGGTTCAAATCCTCTCGCTCCGACCAACGAAATCAAAGACTTGGCCTTAAGTCAAAAATCTCCAAAAATCAGTAGGGAAACTCTGGGGAAACTTCGGCTCTCCGGGCCGAAATAATTCGTGTTCGATGGCTCGATAAGGCCCTTCAGGCGTTCTCAGGAAAGAGCAGCCGTTCAACGAGTAATTTTCCCATCCTACCGGGTAGGGGGATTTAATTGACGGTTCGAAATGATTGCCGGTATCACTCGACTTAGCGCCCACGTAATGGACATAGCGTGGCGTAGGGGGAGGGGGCTGACGCACCCGCTCTTTTTACCGGGCTAACAACCTGGGTTCGCCGTTGGCGAATTGCCGGAAGCCTCAAAGGGGCAACCGGCCGTCGCGCGTCAGCCTAGTAGTTCGCCTGAGGGGCGGCGTCCTGAACCCAAGTTATCCACAACCCGTTCAGGGCACAGCCATGACCATTCATGCGAGCGAACGCGCGAGCCGCGTTCAGATACCCGCCGACTTTCCCCACCCCCAGCGCCTCGCGGGGCGCGACCTATTCATTGCCATCCTGGGCGAGCCTTCGCCCGCGACCTTCGCCCGTTGGCTGGCTGAAGGGAAGCTCCCGAAGCCCCGGAAGCTGGGCAGCCGGAACCGCTGGCCCGAAACCATCATAGCCGCCGCCCGCGATTCGGGGATTGCCTGATGAGCACCGATACGGACAGGCTTGCCGCCCTGGTTCGCCGGTACGCCGCGGGACAGCCGCTTCCCGACATGGTCGACGGAATCCCGCTCACTCAATGGCTAGCTGGCCTGGCGCACGACCGCATGGAAGCCCCGATGCAACTCGGGGCGCTGCTAGACCACCCAGCCGAGCGTCCGACCGTGGCCGAGATCGCGATGACCTTTCGCGCTCGGCTGGTTAGCGCCGCCGCGTAGAGCCTTCCGACCGCACTCGTCACCCTTACCAGACACGACACCCGCCGCGCCGTGCTGCCTCTCTGAGACGCACGACGCAGCGATGGGGGAACCATGCCGAAACTATCAGCCGCCCGCCTTGCGGAGCATCGCAGGGCCTTGGAAAAAGAGCGCACAGACGATGCGCTCGCAAAAGGTTGGCTTGCAGCCAACGACCCGAAACCTACTAGCGCAAAAACGCTCGAAATCGATGCCGACCATGCGGCACTGCTGAAAGTCGAGCTTGAACCACAGATTGTGGGAGCCGATGCAGACGGTCTATTTCCGCAAGAGCGCATTGTCTTCGATGCGCAAATAAAACAACTCGAATCCCGGTTTGCCCGCTCGGGAGACCGAAGCCTCCGAGACAAAGTACTTTTGCTCGTCGGTGAACCGAACGGCCAGCTCTCGCGGCGACAGCTCTGGGAGCTCCAGCGCCAGGTCAATGATCTGGCGGCGGACATCGTCCGGGATGCGATTCCAGACGCGGTCCGGTCGGGAGCGATGATCAGCCAGTGCTTCAGGCCCGCCATTACAATAGCGATCATACCAGCGGTAGAATGTGGCCCGCGGGACACCGAGCTTGTCCAGCGTGCGTTTGGCCGGCAGATGTGACTGCTCGACCAGCTCGATGATCTCGGCCTTCTCGGATGCAGGATATCTCATGCCTCGTCCTCCCCATCCCCGCTCATGCTTTTTTTGAGCAGACGGTTCTCCAGGGTGAGATCGGCCACGACCTCCTTCAAAGCAGAGGTCTCACGGCGAAGGTCTTTCACTTCGCCGGAGGTTGCGGCGCGTGCCGTATCGCCCGCCAATCGGCGTTTGCCGGCCTCCAGGAACTCCTTGGACCAGCCGTAATACATCGAGGCAGCGATACCCTCGCGGCGGCAAAGCTCAGAGATGTTCTCTTCACCGCGCAGCCCTTCCAGTACGATGCGGATCTTCTCTTCCGCTGAATACTGCCGGCGGGTCTGACGCCGAATGTCCTTCAGCACTCGTTCTGCCGGTGTTTTGTCCGGCCCGGATTTCTGTTTCATCTTCGCTCCTTGCGGCTACGATGAACCAGAAATCCTCCCTTCGGAAAGTCCCTCAATTTGTCTCACAGGTGCTGACGGGGAACACGAGTCACGTCGACATAAGCCTCGGCTGCATCGAGAGCCAGCAACTCGGTTCGTTCGTGCACGCGCGCCGCCGCAGCGTTGACACGCGCGGTCTGACGCCAGATCTCGTTGATCGAGGTAAAACCATCGAACAGCAACTGCCGGACGACGACCGATGCGGCGCGTCCGTTGAGCCATTCTCCGCTACCAAGCGGAGCCGGGACGATATTCTGGGTGAACCGCTCCGGGCCCCAGCGTCCTTCGACGCGCACCTGCGGCAGCAGCGTTCCCTGTTGTTGGCGAAGTTCCGACTCCGTCGCCCTCCGGTTGGCGGCAGCTTCCCCCACGCCGGGGTTCGTCGCCACCGCTTGCTTCAACGCATCGTTGATTGAAAAGCCGCTTTGAGAATAAGCCGAGACAGGCAGGGTCATCAGGCCGATAACGATTGGCGCAATAATTTGAAATCGCATTAGCAAATACTCAAAATCTGACGATCTGTTGGGAGGCCATAATGGGTTCCCACACGGTAGAGAGTCGAGGCGTGATTGAGGTCTTGGGAGCCCATTTGAGGCACTTTGTGGGCAAGTGTGGCACAAAAACCTCATAGAGAAGGCTCGGGGAAGGTACCCCAATAATCCCCCCTCGCGCGATTGTGTCGATATAGCGGCGGACGGCTCTCGAGCTGCGTGGCATTGTGGCCGGACTGTCTCACCCCGAATCGGGTTTTGCGCGATCCCGTTGTGCTTTGCGGCATGCGGATAGGCAGATGTGCCTCCGCAGGCTAAGCAGGACGTTTTCGGGGAATCGGTCATGGCGTCGGCGGCGGAATTCGATATCGTTATCTACGGTGCAAGCGGGTTCACCGGCCGGCTCGTCGCAGAATATCTTGCCGCCGAATACGGCAAAAGCGATCTGAAATGGGCCATCGCGGGGCGCAACCTCGACAAGCTCGCGTCGGTGCGCGACGCCATCGGCGCGCCACGCGACCTCCCGCTGATCGCTGCTGATGCCGGCGATCCCGCATCGCTCAAAGCCATGGTTGGCCGCACGGCCTCGGTACTGAGCACGGTCGGACCCTACCAGCTCTACGGTTCCGATCTCGTTGCGGCCTGCGCGGCCGGCGGGACCGACTATCTCGATCTCTGCGGCGAGCCGATCTGGATGCGGCAGATGATAGACGCGCACGAGGCAGTGGCGCGCAGGAGCGGCGCGCGGATCGTGTTCTCCTGCGGCTACGATTCTCTGCCGTTCGAACTCGGCGTGTTCTTTCTCCAGGAGGCCGCGATAAGGCAGCTCGGGTCGAGCGTCGCTCGGGTCAAGGGCCGCGTGCGCAAGATGAAGGGCACGTTTTCCGGCGGTACCGCCGCGAGCATGAAGGCGATCTTCGCCGCAGCCGCCAACGATCCGAGTCTGTTGCCGAAACTGCGCGATTCATTCGTGCTGACGCCGGGGTTCGAAGGGCCGAAGCAGCCGCCGGGCAACAAGCCGCTATTCGACGAAGACCTGGGGATGTGGCTGGCGCCGTTCGTGATGGCGAACATCAACACCCGCAATGTGCATCGCTCCAACTTTCTGCTCGGGTTTCCCTACGGCCGGGATTTTATCTACGACGAAATGATGGTCGCGGGGCCGAAGGAGACCGGCGAGGCGGCGGCGAAAGCCATCATCGCCGCCAACAACAAGCTCGGCGCGCAGGGCGGTCCGAAACCCGGCGAGGGTCCGTCGAAAGAAGAGCGCGAGAGCGGGCATTACGATCTTCTCTTCGTCGGCATCGGATCCGACGGGCAGCAGGTGAAGGCCGTGGTGACCGGCGACCGCGATCCCGGCTACGGATCGACTTCCAAGATGATTGCGGAATGCGCGATCTGCCTGCGGCGTGATACCCCGGACGTTGCGGGCGGCTTCTGGACGCCGGGCGCTGCGATGAAGGACGCGCTGATCAAACGGCTCGTCGATCGCGCGGGCCTGACGTTCACGATCGAGCCCTAGCTTTAACACCGCGGGTGACTCTATTGCGGCGCCTGTCGAACGGGAGCCCGCCGGGCGTCGGCCGTATACTGGTGGGAGGCAGCGAACATGCCCCACATCACGCCGAGCATCAGCCAGAAATGCCGCCAGTGATCGGTGTCGATGATGAAGCTCTCGCCGACGGTACCCAGAAACGCCGCGAAGATCGCGAGATAGGCTCGTTGCCAGGGAACCCGAACGAAAATGTAACGAAAGCCAAGAATCACGGTGGTGAAGATCAGCACCGGATAGCAGATACCCGAAATCCATCCGCCCGACATGAAGGCGTTCAGATACGAGTTGTGGGTGTCTTCCGGAAAAAACCGCGTGAATTGCAGCGGGCCGATGCCGAGTGGCAGGTCCAGCGCCATCTGGAAGCCAAGAATGTGCCGGCCGAAGCGGCCGAAGCGGCCTTCGTCGTAGCTCTGGTCGAAGCTCGCGCGTTCCTTGAAGAGGCTGTCGATTGAATCGAACGACAGCAGGATCGCCAGCAGCAGCGCAATCGCGGCGGCCGCGATCACCGCGGTCGTGACCAGCCGCGACCGCTGTTTCGTCGACGGACTGGTCAGGAACATCAAAACCAGCATCAAAGCCGAGGTCAGCACGAACTGGCCCCAGGCTGCGCGCGAAAAGGCCAGCAGCAGCGCAAGGCTGATGATCCCGAGCGCGATCGCGCTGCGAACAGCCTTTCCGAAGCGGTCCGTGACGATGCTTTGCAGGACGAACAGCGCCGGCAGGATCAGGAACGCGGAGAGCACGTTCGGATCCTTGAAGGTGCCGCGTGCGCGGCCATAGAGCGTCAGCAGGTCATGTTCGCCCGGCACAAGATGGAAATAACCCGCGATGCCGGCGGCAGACGCGATCACCGCGCCGACAATCAGGCCGCGCCGCAACAGCTCGAGCCGTGCCGCCGTATCTTGCGAAAACACCATCGCGAAGAAGATGACCGTCACGGCCATGTACCAGGAGGTCATGATCCAGTTCACGATCGGGGTCTTGTCCATCAGGTATGCGGCGCAGACCGTATAGCCAAGGTTGATCAGAAACAGCAGAAGCATCAGCGGAACGAACGCCAGCCGCATCCGCAGGCCCGTCGCGAAGAACACGATCATCGCGGCCAGGGTCGCAAATTCGTATGGGCTGGGTTCGATGTAGACGATCGCGCCGCCGGCCCCGACCAGCCACAACAACGCGCGCTGGAGCGCGGCAACGCCCGGCGCCTGCGTCAGGGACGGAAGCGAACTGTCAACCGCTGCAGGGTAGGCCATTAGACTCTCGCAAACTCAACGCACGAGGATCACTCAATAAGCGTTCTCGGATTTCAGCAGCGCCAGTGGCGTCTTGAGCAGAATGAAGAGATCGAACAGCACCGACCAGTTCTCGATGTAGTAGAGATCGAACTCGACGCGCTTCTGGATCTTTTCCTCGTTGTCGATCTCGCCGCGCCATCCATTGATCTGAGCCCAGCCGGTAATGCCGGGCTTGACGCGGTGGCGCGCAAAATAGCCATCCACGGCATCGTCGAACAGGCGGCTTTGCAGTTTGCCCTGAATGGCGTGAGGGCGCGGTCCGACGAGAGACAGGTTGCCCTTGAAGACAACGTTGAAAAGCTGCGGCAGCTCGTCGAGGCTTGTCTTGCGGATAAAGCGTCCGACACGGGTGACGCGACTGTCGTTCCTGGTCACGACCTTCGTGGCCAGCGGATCGGCCTGATCGTGAAACAGCGAGCGGAACTTGAAGACGTCGATGCGTTCGTTGTTGAAGCCGAAGCGTTTCTGGCGGAACAGCACCGGGCCGGGACTGTCGAGCTTGACCGCGAGCGCGACCAGCGCCATCACCGGCGAGACCAGCAGCAGGATCAAAGCGCCGACTATTCTGTCGAACAGCCATTTCAGTACCAGATCCCAGTCGGTGATCGGAGCCTCGAAGACATCGAGCATCGGAACTTCGCCGAGATAGGAATAGGCGCGGGGACGGAAATGCAGCTTGTTGGTATGAGCGGATAACCGGATATCCACCGGCAGCACCCACAGCTTCTTCAGCATTTCGAGAATGCGGGTTTCCGCCGAGATCGGCAATGCGAACAGCACGAGGTCGATCCGGGTCCGTCGCGCGAATTCGAGCACGTCATCGACCTTGCCGAGTTTGGGGCTTCCCGCGCAGGTGTCGAGCGCGCGCGAGTCGTTGCGGTCGTCGAACACGCCGAGAATCTCGATGTCGGAGTCATCCTGTGCTCTCAACGCTTTGATGAGATTTTCTCCGTTCTCGTCTGAACCGACGATGACGGTGCGGCGATCGAGCCGCCTGTGGCGTGCCCAGCGGCGGAGCACCACTCGCAGCAGGAGCCGCCCGGCGATCAGGCCGGCCAGACCGACAAAGAAGAACGAAGCCAGCCAGAGCCGCGAGACGGCGTCGCCGCGCTTGACGAAGAACGAAACGCCGATGAACAACAGGAAAACGAATGCCCAGGACGAAATCATCCGCGTCATCTGTCGCAACTGGCCGCGGAAAATCTGGATGTCGTAGATGTCTGCGGCCTGGAAACAGATGACCGCGGCGGCGGCCACGGCGAGGATCGTTGCGATATAGCTCCAGCTAAAACCATCGATGCGGGTGACGTATCCGAGATAGAGCGCGACGCCGATCAGGCTCAGCAGCACGAAGTCGGCGGCACGGACGACGCCGGTGATGACGACGGGCGAATAGGCCGGCCGCACCTTCTGATGGGTGACCGCAAGCGCCGCGGGTGATAGCCGCCGCCGGCGTTCCACGGGTATCGCAGGGCCGCCGCTCGCCGCCGCCTCAGTCCTCGAGCGTGCGCTGATAGGGTCCATGTCCTCAAGTCCACATCTGCGCCACACGACAGGATGCGGCGCCGGGCAACCGGCCTCCGGTGCGGTTTAAGGACTAAATCGGGAAGATTTGGTTTCGTGAAACGTGAGGCATTTCAGAAACGGTTAACGTTTCGCAAACGCCTCGCGGTAGCCCGCCATGACGCCTTCGACCATCGCCTTCTGCGAGAAATGCAGGAAGATGCGCTCGCGCAGCGATTTTGCTCGTGTCGCCGCAGCCGCGGGGTCGTCCAGTGCTGTTTCGATAGCGTCCGCCATGGCGCCAACGATGCCGGGAGCAAACAGTGCGTCGGTGTGGGAATCGAATATCTCCGGGATGCCCCCGACGTTCGCAGCGATCATGGGAATGCCAGCCGCGGCCGCTTCGATCACGACATAAGGCATCGAGTCGCCGCGCGATGGCACGACCAACAGGCGGCCCTTCGAGAATCCGTAACGAGCCTTGACGTGTCCGATAAAGCGGACCGCATCGCCGAGATCGAGCCGCTCGATCTGGGTTTTCAGCGCAGTTGTTTCCTCGCCGTCGCCCGCGAGGGTGAGGGTGACGGGCCTGCCGTCGGCCCGCAATCGCGCAACCGCATCGATCAGGAGGTCGGCGCCCTTGATGTGTCTGAACTCGCCGACATAGACCAGATCGGTCGCGTCATCGGCCAGCGTGACGGGATCGAATTCATCGGCAGTTACACCATTGAAAACGCATTTCACATAGCCAGCCGGCGTGCCGACGATCCGTTGATAGGTATTCCGCGCGAATGCGCTCTCGAACAGGAACAGGTCGGTGCGGTTCATCAGCGCGCGTTCGAGACGGCTGTAAAACGCGCCTTTCATCGTCGTCAGCGGATAGTGCAGGGACCCGCCATGCGGCGTGTAGACCCGGATCGTGTCTTTCGATGACCCCTTGAGCCGCACGAAGGCGCCGGCTTTGGCCCCGTGTCCGTGAAGAATATCGGGCTTCGATTTCCGTATCAGCGCGGCGAACCGCATCCACGCAAACAGGTCGGTGGGGTGAGGTTCCCGGCGGATCGGGATGCGGTGAACACCCAGTTTCAGTCGCGGCGCGATCTCCGCGAAAGCTGCATCCGCGCGCTCGCCGCCGGTGAGGCTGTCGGCGACGATGCCAACGAGGTGGCCGCGAGCGGCCTGTCCGTTTGCGACATCGAGGATGTGCCGGATAATTCCGCCAACCGGCGCGCGGACAGCGTGCAGGATGCGCAGCGGTTGATCAGGCAAGGGCGGCATTACCTCAAAACCATCGCTCGTCGACGAGGACGGTATCGCCGGGGCTGAGCAAGGTGGCGGTGGGCACGACGAGGCGAACGGTGCCGCGGGCATCGGTGTGGGTGACGGTGACGCGGTCGCGCTTGGCGCGGGGCGAGAAGCCGCCGGCGATGGCTACCGCGCTCTCGACCGTCATGTTGGGCACGAACGGATACTGCCCCGGAGCCGCCACCTCGCCGAGAATGAAGAACGGCCGATAGGCCTCGACCTCGGCGGCGACATAGGGCTCGCGGATGTAGCCGTTGCGCAGGCGCGCGGCGATCGCAGCCGACAGTTCGGTTGGGGTGCGGCCGCGCGCAGTGACGGCGCCGATCAGGGGCATGGTGATGTTGCCGCCGGCATCGACCAGATAGGTGTTGGTGAGACCCTCCTGGCCGTAGACGACGATGCGCAGCCGGTCGCCGGCATCGAGGCGGTAGGCGGGATCGTGGATGACGGGCGGCGGGGCCGCGGCGTAGACAATGGGCGCGGCCGCGGCGGCGCGCGCCGCTCGAACCCGCATGTCGCGGCGCGAGGCCGGCACTGGTGCAACGGTCAGCCGTCCGCCATAGGCCAGCGCGTCGAGCTCGTTATGCGGGCGCACCATCGCCGCCGGCTGCTGCATGCACCCCGACAGCGCCAGCGCGGTCAGCAGGCACAGGGTGATGGCGCGCGGGCTTCGCATCAGGCATTTCCATGAAATATCAAATCCATTTAAGGGCTTTTGTGGTTAATAAAGCGTAATCGGAGCGTAGCGACGCACCGATCGGCGCCGGCGGCGGCGAGCGGAGTTAACCCGACAGCAACCATAATGGACTGTAATACTCATCGCACTCGGCCTGGTGGTCCGATTCTACATTCGCATCTCCGTTTCAGGGATCGCGAATGTCAAATTCACTCCACCAGAGTATGATCCCGAAAAGTGGAAACCGGTTTTCGGATAAGATCATGCTCAATCAAAAGTCGGAGGCGTAAGCTTCCAGCGGGAGTATGCGATGCGGTTTGCGTTATGGCGTGCCGGCAAGGACAAGACGCCGGTTTCGAACACGGTATCCGCGCCAATGGCTGCGTCGCCGAGCGCCGTGTCGCCGCAACCGGGCGACCTCGATCTGCGCGTCATCTGGCAGGCGTTGCTGCGCAGGAAGCGCACGATCATCATTCCGACGCTTCTCGCCTTTGTGCTTTCGCTTGTCGTCGTCAATCTGATTACGCCCAGATACAAGTCCGAAGCCCGCATCCTGATCGACGGCCGTGAAAACGTTTTCCTGCGTCCGAACGGCGAGCGCAACGACGAGCGTAACGCGCTCGATCCCGAAGCCATCGCCAGCCAGGTGCAACTGGTGCTGTCGCGCGATCTTGCCCGCGAGGTGATCGAGAAGAACAAGCTCGCGGAGAATCCGGAATTCGATCCGGTGTTGCGCGGCGTGTCGCCGATCAAGTCGCTGCTGGCGCTGTTCGGAATCGGCCGCGACCCGCTCCGGATGACGCCGGAGGAGCGCGTGCTGGATGCCTACTACAGCCGGCTGACCGCCTATGCCGTCGATAAATCCCGCGTCATCGCCATTGAATTCCAGTCGCGCGATCCGGAACTCGCGGCTCGTATCGCGAATTCGATCGCCGACGGCTATCTCGTCCTGCAACTGGGCGCGCGTCAGGGGCAGGCGAAGGCCGCCGGTCAGTGGTTATCCGGGGAAATCGACAGCTTGCGCAAGAAGGTCGCGGATGCCGAATCGCGGGTCGAGGATTTCAGGTCGAAGTCCAGCCTCTTCATCGGCACCAACAACACTTCGCTGTCGAACCAGCAACTGGGTGAAATCAACACTCAACTGAACAATGCGCGTGCGCTCAAGTCCGATGCGGAATCGAAGGCGCGGCTGATCCGCGGGATGCTTCAGAGCGGCAAACCGATCGAAGCCTCGGAGGTTCTCAATTCAGAATTGATCCGCCGCCTGTCCGAGCAGCGTGTGACGCTGCGTGCGCAACTGGCGGAGCAGTCGTCGACGTTGCTCGGTCAACACCCGCGGATCAAGGAATTGAAGGCCCAGCTCGCGGATCTCGACCGCCAGTTGCGCGAGGAAGCCGGCAAGGTCTCGCGGTCGCTGGAAAATGACGCTCACATCGCCAGCGGCCGGGTCGATAGCCTCAACAACAGCCTCGATCAGTTGAAGAAGCAGGCGACGTCGTCCAATGGCGACGATGTCAAGCTGCGGGCGCTGGAGCGCGAGGCGAGGGCGCAGCGCGACCTGCTGGAATCCTATTTGGCAAAATATCGTGAAGCCACCACGCGCGAAAACATCGACGCAACACCGTCTGATGGCCGCGTCATCTCGCGCGCCATCGTCTCGAACACGCCCGCCTACCCGAAGAAGCTGCCCATCGTCCTGATCGCGACTCTGGCGACCCTGATGCTGATGGCCGGCACTGTCGCGACCGGCGAACTGCTGCGCATCACCGCGCCGCGAGCGCCGGCTGCGTTCGAGTCTGTTCCGCCGCAAGCTGCCGCCATCCCTGAACCGCGCGAAATCCCTCCCGCGTCGGAGCCTCGCGACATCCGTTCCGCGCCGGATGCGGACCTGATCGGAATCGACCGCGTCGCGGACGATTTGCGAAACGCGGGCGAGGCGGCGCACAAGATCACGATCATGGGCATCGGCCAGAACGAAAACATCATGCTGAGAGCGTTCGCGCTCGCGCGGATTCTGGCGGAGAGCGCCAAGGTTGTCCTGGTCGATCTGTCGCCCTCATCGCTGACCCTGACCGCCGCCTCAGTCGATCCGGTGGCGCCGGGACTGGCCGATTTGATGCTGGGCGAGACGTCGTTCGGACAGGTGATTACCCGCGACCGGCTGTCGGCGGTTCATTTGGTCGCTTCCGGACGTTCCGATGCCGATCGCGCGTTGCTGCAATCGCCGCGCCTGACGATCGCCCTCGATGCATTGTTACGCGTCTACGATCACGTCCTGCTCGTCGCCGGCACCGCCACCGACCTGCCGGCGAAGCTCCTGACCGATCAGGCGCGCGCGATTGTCGTTCCCGACCTGTCGATGAGCGTCGATGCGCGTGCACGGTTGAGCGGTCAGCTCTCGGCCATAGGCTTCGCGTCGGTGACGATGCTTGATCCGGCACAGCCGCCGCCGGATATCCAAACCGGTCCGCGCGAGGCGGCCTGATCGTTCATCATCGCGTTTTCGGGCGAAGTGGATATCGGTTCGCGTGAAGAAAACGCGTCAAATCAAAATTAGATGTTGCGTCGTCAGCGAAGCAGCGCGGCGCGCAGCGCCTGCGCCATCCGCTTCAGCGCCGGCGTCTGCTTCACGAGGCGCTTGGCGTGGGCCATCGAGGACATGCCGATGGCGGCCATCCTGCCACGCGCGGTGAGCGGCAGGTAACTGTCAAAGATCGGCTCGTTGTCCTTGCAGAACAGGCGCTTGTAGTCGTCCGATCCGATCCCGAGATCGAGCGAGGTGTAGCCGCGCTCGGCATAGTAATCGACGATATCCCGCATCAGGATCAGGCCCGGACTGTAGTGGGCGCTTTCCGACATCGTGTAGGTGTTGAACATCATCGAGAACCGGTGCCCGTCGGCAACGCCGGCGAAGATCGCGATCACCTCGGCATCGCATTCGAGGGCGTGGATTTCGATGGCGTGACCGCCGTCAGGCAGCGGCGTCAGACAGGCCGTGCGCAGGAATTCCTCGACGCCGGGATCGGCGAACACGTTCGGAAGCTTCTGCGCGGCCATCCGCAGCGGCTTGATCGTGAAGAACGCATCGAGCATGCGCTTGATTTCGGTCTCCGTCGTCGCCACGCAGTGGCGATAGCCGGGCAGCGCCTGCAGCTTGCGTTCCTTGCCCTTGAGCCGGCGGCGAAACGAGTTGCTGATGCGCTCGGACGGCGGCGCCCCCGGCGCCATCGTCATCAGCGGGCAGCCGTTGGCCGAGGTCTGGCTCGGCAGCAGCGCCATCGGATTTTGCAGCTCGCGCCAGTGTCGTGGCTGTCGAATGAACGCCAGAACGTCGATCTTCGCGGGAAGTTCGCGGATCCCTCGAAGCAGCGCGTCGAGATCGGCCTGCGTGGCGGTGGCCGCGAAATCCTGCCTCCAGAGCGCCATGTTGAAGGTCGTGTGCTTGCCGCCCATAAAGCGTGCGACGCGGACCCCGTTCTCCGCGCCGACTGCAAGCGGCAACAGCAACAGCGGTCGCCGCTCGGCGTCGCAGGCGACGATAATACAGGGCTGAAGATCGTTCCTGGTTCCGACGTGCCGCTGCCAGGCAGACAGGAAGTCGAACCGCTGATAGGGCGTCGAGAACTGCGAGGTCTCGAGGCTGCGCCAGATCGGCTCGGCCTCGTGCAGATCGTGAAAGACATCGACGTGCGCGATACGCTGCGCGCCTGACCGCGTCTGTGCCTTCGCCGTCGCCGTCGGGCTTTCGATCACAGCGGCCATGGTCATCGCTAAAGCCTGTTATCTTTTGTTTACTTTTTCGCTTTGGCGGACCTTTGCATAGGAAATGTCAACAAAGGGTAATGGCAATAGGTAAGCGAGAGGGGTCGGGTCGCGGCGGGGGCGGTCATCTGCAAGCTGGTTGACGCGGCCGGAACCGCCGCCCGCGTCCGGCGGGTCTTGCAGCGATAGACTACAGGTCGGGTTTCGCCATCCAGCTGACAATCGGCATGGCCGGCAATACCCAGCCGAGCCCGGCGACAACGTAGAAGATCGCCTGGTAGAGCCCCGACGCCGCGAGCCATGGCGTCTGCGCAATCGTCATGCCCAGCAGCGACCAGACCACGACCAGCACGAGCAGGGCGATCGTACCGAGGAACTTTCGGGTGCGGATCCGCATGGCTTAAAAAGGTAACTCGCGGCTGGGGACGAGGCTTGCGCCGAGGCTGCGGTGGACTATAAAGGGCACGAAAAATGCATTCAACCTGCGGATTTTGATGACCCGTCCGATAGAAAAAAAGGGGTTCCAGCTGCGCGCCGTGCGCTGGTGGCTGGTGGCGGTGGCGCTGCTCATTGCAGCCATGGTGCTGGTCGGGGGAGCGACCCGGCTGACCGAATCCGGTCTTTCGATCGTCGAATGGAAGCCGGTGACAGGCACGATGCCTCCGCTCACCCAAGAGGAGTGGTCCCAGGCCTTCGAGGGCTACAAGAAGATACCGCAGTACAGCGAAATGAACGCGGGCATGACGCTCGACCAGTTCAAGACCATCTTCTGGTGGGAGTGGAGCCATCGGTTGCTGGGCCGCTTTATCGGCGTGGCATTCCTGCTGCCGTTCCTCTGGTTCATGTGGCGGGGCATGCTGCCCTCAGACCTGAAGCGGCGGCTGTGGCTCATCTTCGGTCTCGGCGGACTTCAGGGCGCGGTCGGCTGGTGGATGGTCGCGTCCGGCCTCACCAAGCGCATCGAGGTTTCGCAGTATCGTCTCGCGACGCACCTCGTGCTGGCGCTGCTAATTTTCGCGGCGATCGTCTGGACCCTGCGGCGATTGTCGGATCGTCCGTCGTTGCTGTCGCCAATGCGATTGCGAGTGACCAGCGGCGTTCTGGTAGTGCTCGTGTTCGTGCAGCTCTATTTCGGAGCGCTGGTTGCGGGGCTGCGCGCCGGCAAGGTCTTCAACACCTGGCCCGACATCGACGGGTCATTCATTCCGTCCTCGGCGCGGCTGTTTTTCGAACAACCGTGGTGGCGTAATCTGTTCGACAACACGCTCACGGTTCAGTTCGAGCATCGCATGATGGCTTATACGCTGTTTGCGATTGCGATCTTGCATGCAATCGATGCGATCGTGTCGCGGGCGGGCCCTGCCGTCGTTCGCGGGGCACTCTGGCTTGCCGCCGCAATGACGCTACAGGCGACGCTCGGAATCCTGACCCTCCTGAACGAGGTTCCTATCCTGCTCGGGCTGGTGCATCAGGCGGTTGCGATCGTCGTCCTGACGCTTGCAATTGTTCAGGCAGAACGGCTGATGGGTAGTACGGCGCTGGAACGACAACGACTGCGCGTGGCGGCCGGATAGGCCAGAGCCGCGTTGGACGTTCCAGTCTCGCCTTCACTGCGCGGGAACCCTTCGTTTTTGTGATTTGAGCGCGGTCGCCCCGTTGCCACGAACTGCGGGGTGCCGCCGCATGACTTCGGATCATGTCGAAAGGGGTGCGATTTGACTAAAATCGTCACGCCGGAACCTCAATCGGACAAAAATACGAATTTCTGGCGCTATACAGATTTGCGAACGTGCATCATGATGTCGGGGTCATAAAGTCAGGATCGATAACCCAGGATCGCCAATCCCATTCCGGTCGATGGCGAGCTATAATCGGGGTACCGAATGGCGAGATCTGGCAATCTGTCGGTCCTGCTCATTAGCACCTGGGCCTTCACCGTCTGTTTCGCTGTCTGGATGATGTTCGGCGTGATCGGCATTCCGATCCGCGCGCAGCTCGGGCTTGGTTCGACCGAGTTCGGTCTCCTCACGGCGACGCCCGTCCTCACCGGTGCGATATTTCGTTTGCCGCTGGGCATCTGGACCGACCGCTTCGGCGGACGGATCATCATGCTGTCGCTGCTGATCGGCTGCGCGATCCCGCTGTGGGTGTCTTCCTACGCGACCGCGCTTTGGCAGTTTCTACTGCTCGGGTTGGCGCTCGGCCTCGTCGGCGCCTCGTTTTCGGTCGGCACCCCCTATGTCGCGCGCTTCTTTCCCAAGGAGCAGCGGGGCTTTGCAATGGGTTTCTTCGGCGCGGGTACGGTCGGCGCGGCACTCAACATGTTCGTCGCCCCGTGGCTGATCGAGGCCTATGGCTGGCAGATGGTGCCCAAGGTCTATGCCGTCGCGCTGCTCGTCACGGCATTTTTGTTTTGGATGTTGTCCAAGCCCGATCCCGGCGTCGGCGGTCCAGTAGCATCGATGTGGCAACAACTATCCGTGCTGCGCAATCCGCGCGTCTGGAAATATTGCCAATACTACTCGATCGTGTTCGGCGGCTTCACCGCGCTGTCCATCTGGATGCCGCAATACTTCAAGACGGAGTACGGCTTCACCATCGCGCAAGCTTCATTGTTGGCCGCCTGCTTCTCGCTTCCCGGCGGCGCCTTTCGTGCCTTCGGCGGCTGGTTGTCGGACCGCTTCGGGGCCCACAATGTCACCTGGTGGGTGCTGTGGGCCGCCTGGGTTTGCCTGTTTCTGCTGTCCTATCCCAAGACTGACCTGATCGTGCACACGATCCGCGATCCGCTGAGTTTCAGCATCGCTCTGCCGTCGTGGTTCTTCACGATGCTTCTCTTCGCGCTCGGCATCGCCTTTGCCTGCGGCATGGCTTCGACGTTCAAATATATCGGTGACGACTTCCCCGACAGCATGGGAGCGGTATCCGGCATCGTCGGCATGGCGGGCGGCCTTGGCGGCTTTCTGCTGCCGATCACCTTCGGTGCGATTCTGGACTGGCTCGGTATCAATTCGAGCTGCTTCATGCTGCTCTACGGCATCATCTGGGTGTCGCTGACCCTCAATTATCTGACCGAGGTCCGGCAGGCGCCTGTCATGGGCGAACAAACTCGATCGCCTGCGGCGGAGCCGTCGCGTTAGCTTCGACAGAGCGGCAGCTACGTGAACTTTTGGCGGAAGCTCATCATCGGAGCACTCCGAGCTCCCTCTCCCGCTTGCGGGGGAGGGTTGGGGAGGGGGAATTTCAGTGAAGATGCACCCAAACCCTTCGCGTTCGATCTCCCCCCGCAAGCGGGAGAGGTGAAGCGGCAGCGCAAATCCGTTCAAGCATGAACCGCGCTCTACGTCATCGCCTGATCGAGGTCGGCCATCAGGTCTTCCTTGTCCTCAATGCCGATCGACAGGCGGACGATGTCGGGTCCGGCCCCGGCTCGGGTCTTGGCGGCATCGTCGAGCTGGCTGTGCGTGGTCGATGCGGGATGGATCACCAGCGAGCGGGTATCGCCGATGTTGGCGAGGTGCGAGAACAATTTGAGCTTCGACACCAGATTGACGCCGGCGTCGTAGCCGCCCTTCAGGCTGAACGTGAACACCGCGCCCGCGCCCTTGGGCGAATATTTGCGCGCGAGCGCGTTGTACTTGTCGCCGGGCAATCCGGCATAGTTGACGGCCGCGACCGCGGGATGGGCGGCCAGCCATTCGGCGATCGCCTGGGTATTCTCGCAATGCTTCTGCATCCGCAGCGGCAGCGTTTCGATGCCGGTCAGAATCATGAAAGCGTTGAACGGCGATAGCGCGGGGCCGAGATCGCGCAGGCCCAGCACGCGGCAGGAAATCGCGAACGCGAAATTGCCGAACGTCTCCTGCATCCGGATGCCGTGATATTCCGGGCGCGGCTCGCTCAGCATCGGATACTTGTTATCCTTCGACCAGTCGAACGTGCCGGCGTCGACGATGATGCCGCCGAGT
Organism: Nitrobacter sp. JJSN; assembly: GCF_051912485.1. GTDB lineage: Bacteria > Pseudomonadota > Alphaproteobacteria > Rhizobiales > Xanthobacteraceae > Nitrobacter. The sequence continues at coordinate 1,233,050 of NZ_CP196822.1, forward strand.
GAGTTGCCATGGCCGCCGAGGAATTTCGTGAGCGAATGAAGTACGACATCGGCGCCGTGCTCGATCGGCCGGATCAGGTAAGGACTCGCCATCGTGTTATCGACGATCAAGGGGACGCCGGCCTTGCGCGCGATCGCGGCGATGGCATCGATATCGGTGATCGATCCTCTGGGGTTGGCGATGGACTCGATGAAGATTGCCCGTGTTCGCGGCGTCACCGCCTGCTCGAAGGTTTCGACGTCGTCCGGATCGGCCCACGCCACGTTCCAGCCGAAGCTTTTGAACGCATGGGTGAACTGATTAATCGTTCCGCCATACAGTTTGCGCGCGGCGATGACTTCATCGCCCGGTTTCATGAGCTGCTGGAGCACGATAACCTGCGCGGCGTGTCCTGAAGCCACCGCGAGCGCTGCGGTGCCGCCTTCGAGCGCGGCAACGCGCTCTTCCAGCACGGCGTTGGTCGGATTGCCAATGCGGGTGTAAATATTGCCGAACGACTGCAACCCGAACAGCGACGCCGCGTGGTCGGCATCGTTGAACACAAATGATGTGGTTTGATAGATCGGCGTTGTGCGTGCGCCTGTGGTCGGATCGGGCTGCGCGCCGGCGTGGACGGCAAGCGTTGCAAAGCCGGGGATGCGATCGGTCATCTCATGTCCTGTGTGCTCGGTCGAAAATTGTGATGATGCTGATGGGATCGCGCTCCGCCGTCAAGGCGCTGCCGGAAACTTTGCCTGTTTCGGCATGCGGCCTTGCGGCGCGGCGAAGCTGAATGGAATTTTATGCGCTCACGACGGGTCGCTTCTGTCTTTGGCGGCCCGGTCGGCGGCCAGCGTGCTGCCGCCGCTGACGCTCACGCGGTTGAGCGACAGGCGCTGGCCATGCACGGGCATCGGCGCACGTTTCGAGCTAAGCGTGCGCGAGTTGACGCCCATCCACGAGATCTCCGACGACAGACGGCCGTACTCGATCTTCGGACAGCGGTTCATCACGACCTTGATGCCGGCAGCCTCGGCTTTCGCTGCAGCCGCGTCGTCGCGCGCGCCGAGCTGCATCCAGATCACCTTCGGCAGCGGCGACAGCGTCAGGGCTTCATCGACGATGGGCATGATGTGGCTGGAGCTGCGGAAGATGTCGACCATGTCGAGGGGATGGCCGATGTCCTTGAGCGATGCGACAAAGGGTTTGCCCACCAGGCTCTTGCCGAGGTGGCCGGGATTGACAGGGATCATGTCGTATCCGCGTTCGGCGAGATACTTGAAAGCGAAGTAGCTTGGCCTCACGTTGATGGGCGACGCGCCGACCATCGCGATCGTCTTTACGCTGTCGAGAATTCCGCGGATGTAGCTGTCGTCGTAGGCGTCGTGGTTCATTTTCAAGTCCAGATCATTATCGCGGCCGTTCGAGCCACTGTTGTCATTTCGGGACGCGCGGTCTTTATCGCGCAGACCCGGAATCTATGTGCCCGGCAACGTTTATGGATTCCGGGTTCGCGCGAAGGGCTCGCGCCCCGGAATGACGAAGAAAATTGAGTCCTATCGATCTTTCCACTTCGGGTCACGTTTTTCGATGAAGGCGTCGATGCCTTCCTCGGCGTCGCAGGCCATCATGTTCTCGGTCATGACTTCCACAGCGTAACGATAGGCGTCGGCGAGGTTCATTTCGGCTTGCCGGTAGAAAGCGGTCTTGCCGAGTTTGACAGTGAGGGCCGATTTGCGCGCGATCTTTTGCGCAAGGGCGAGTGCGGCGTCGCGCTCGGTCCCATCAGTGACCACGCGGTTGATCAGCCCCATCCGCTGCGCGGCCATAGCGCTGACGGGCTCTCCGGTCAGAAGCATTTCCATCGCCTGCTTGCGCGTGATGTTACGCGTCAGCGCCACCATCGGCGTCGAGCAGAACAGGCCGATGTCGACACCGGGCGTCGCGAAGAAGGCCTTTTCCGAGGCAACGGCGAGATCGCAGGTCGCAACGAGCTGGCAGCCGGCTGCCGTGGCGATGCCCTGCACACAGGCGACGACGGGCTTCGGCAGATGCACGATGGCCTGCATCATCGCGCTGCAGATCGTCATTATGTGCGCGAAGTAGGCGCGGCCCCGATCGGGGTCGGCGCGGTGCGCGGTCAGCTCCTTGAGGTCGTGGCCGGAGGAAAATGCTGGTCCGCTGGCGGCGATCACGACCGCGCGGACTGCCGGGTCCTTGCCGGCCGCGTCAATTGCCGCGTGCAGCTCACCGATCAGCTGCTCCGACAGGCTGTTTCGCGCCTCCGGACGGTTGAGGGTCAGCGCCGCGATGCTGCCCTGGGTTTGCCGTAACAGCATCGGCGGCGGTTCCGGGATCTCGGCGCGGGCAGGTCTGGTCATCGAATTATCCGCTTGGGCAGGACGATCATCCTAATGTAACAGGCGGCATCAGGCGGGAGCAGGGGCAGGACGACATGACGACCGCGAAAATGAACGTCGCTGAGCTTGAGGCTTTTCTTCACGCTGAGTTCCCCCAGGCTTTTAGAGATGGCGATATCGCCATTGAAAGCGCAGACGGTGAGACTTCCCTGCTGCGCCAGCGCTACAGTGAGCAGATGCTGCGCCCGGGTGGGACCGTCTCCGGGCCAACGTTGATGGCGCTGGCCGATTTCGCCATGTATGTGGTGCTGCTTTCGCGGATCGGCCCGGTCGGCCTCGCGGTGACCGCCAATCTCAACATCAATTTTTTGCGCAGGGGACGCCCGGGTCAGGATGTGCTCGCCGCGGCGCGGCTTCTCAAGCTCGGCAAGCGGCTCGCGGTCGGGGAAGTGACGCTGCTGTCCGGCACGTCGCCGGATCCCATTGCTCACGTGACGTCTACCTATTCCATTCCGAATGCTTGAAGATTTTACAGGTAATATAGAACCATTTTTATAAGCTATTGATTCTGCAATAAAAATATCATGTCGTTGACGTTGACTAGACATGGTCGCTTCTCTAGAACCCGAAGCGATCGGCGCAGGGCGCCGAAGTCTCTTTTTACGGATTTCTCACATGAAAACGTTCTCGGCAAAGCCAGCCGAAGTGACGAAGAAGTGGGTGCTGATCGACGCCAGCGGTCTGGTGGTCGGACGGCTCGCCACCCTCGTTGCGATGCGGCTGCGCGGCAAGCATCTGCCGATCTACACACCGCATGTCGATTGCGGCGACAATGTCATTATCATCAATGCAGCCAAGGTGGTTCTCACCGGCCGCAAGCGTGACAACAAGGTCTATTACAATCACACCGGCTATATCGGCGGCATCAAGGAGCGCACTGCGAAGTCGATCCTGGAGGGTCGTTTCCCGGAGCGCGTCATCGAGAAGGCCATTGAACGTATGATCCCGCGTGGACCGCTGGGACGCGTGCAGCTTGGCAATCTTCGTGTTTATGCCGGCGCAGAGCATCCGCATGAAGCCCAGCAGCCGGAAGTCGTCGATATCGGCGCAATGAATCGCAAGAACAAGAGGGCCGCATAACGATGTCCGATACCATGCAGTCTCTCGACCAGTTGTCCGCGTTGAAGTCGGCTACTCCGGAAGCGCCGCAGTACGCCAAGAAGGTCGACAAGTACGGCCGCGCCTACGCCACCGGCAAGCGCAAGGACGCGGTTGCCCGGGTCTGGATCAAGCCGGGCGCCGGCAAGATCCTGGTCAACGCTCGCGAGGTCGAGACTTATTTTGCGCGCCCGGTGCTGCGAATGATGATCCAGCAGCCGCTCGTTGCCGCCGCGCGCGCCGGTCAGTACGACGTGGTTTGCACGGTCGCTGGCGGTGGCCTTTCCGGTCAGGCTGGGGCCGTTCGTCACGGTTTGTCCAAGGCGTTGACGAACTTCGAACCCGAATTGCGCGGCGTTCTCAAGAAGGGCGGCTTCCTGACCCGCGATTCCCGCGTGGTCGAGCGCAAGAAGTACGGCAAGGCGAAAGCTCGTCGTTCGTTCCAGTTCTCCAAGCGCTAATGGAGCGGATTTGACTTTCGCTGCCGCTTGGCAGCGAAAGCTCGCCGCGAATGTCAAAATCGGGAACTACAAGTATTATCCCCCGGCAAAGCCGGGGGCTTTAGCAGGCCGTTGAAGAGGTCTGCCACGCCCGTGGGATGAAGTTGGCTTCGTCTCCGTCGTCGTGAAAGAGAACCGATATGGCATTGCGCCTTGTTGTTCTCATGCGATACGCGTTGGCCATGATGCTGGTGACGCCGTATGCCGCCTTTGCGCAGATCGGCACAGAACCAGCGGCCGATCCCGGACCCGCCGTCAAGACAGATCAAGACACGCGCGAAGCGATTTGCCTGATGGTCGAGTCGGCGGCGAGGGCGGAGAGCTTGCCGCTGGAATTCTTCGCGCGCGTGATTTGGCAGGAGAGCCGATTTCAGTCCGATGCCATTGGCCCGTTGACACGCAGTGGCCAGCACGCGCAGGGCATCGCACAGTTCATGCCGGGAACGGCGAGTGAACGGCGGCTGCTCGACCCGTTCGATCCGGTACAGGCCCTGCCGAAATCAGCTGAGTACTTGAATGAGTTGCGCCAGCAATTCGGCAATCTGGGGCTTGCGGCCGCAGCCTATAATGCCGGGCCGCGCCGGGTGCAGGACTGGCTTGACGGCAAGGGATCGATGCCGGCCGAGACGCGCAACTATGTCGTCGCGATCACGGGATCGCTGATCGAGGACTGGGCGGCTGCCGGCAGGAGCGGCAAGCCGCCGGATCGCGCACCGGTATCATCGAGTTGCCGAGAATTGATGGCGCTATTGAAACGCGCGCCCAATCCTTTTGTCACTGGGCTCGAACAGCACGTGAAACTCGGGGCCGACAAGCCATGGGGCGTGCAACTCGCAGCCGGCTTCAGCCGCGACCGAGCCATGGCCATGTACGCACGGGCCATCCGGCGGCTTGCCGCCGTGATCGGCGACCGCGATCCAAGTCTGTTGGGCTCGCTACTGCGCAGCCGGGGCACCCGGACGTTCTATCAGGTGAGGATCGGGGCCGATACGCGCGCGGAAGCCGATGGTCTCTGTAACCGGATCAGGCACGCCGGCGGCGCCTGCCTCGTTCTGCGAAATATGCGCGCGAGAGGTTGAACTCGGCATCCGGAGTGGTGGAACCGCTCCACAAACACCGGGCTGCGCCATTTGAGGAGATGGGTTATGCTTTGCGATGAATAACGGTCCGGTTGGTATCAGGATTCCAGGAGCTGTCGACAATGGTGCGTGAATACGAGGTACGAGAGGGAGAGTTGGTCGTCGAGGTGCCGCCGACGACCGACGCCGGGCTGGTGTTCATCGGCCGAATTCGCACGCCGTGGACGTCTCGGCTCAAGACACCGCGTCAGGGGCGCGAAGACGGGCCGATTTGCCGGCTCGAGATTTTCGATCCCTGGAAACCCGCATTGCAGGGACTCGATCGGTACACGAGCATTGAAGTCATATACTGGCTGCACCTGTCGCGTCGCGACATCGTGCTGCAGACACCAAAGAGCAGCGGCGCGTCGCACGGCACCTTTTCGCTGCGTTCCCCTGTACGTCCCAATCCCTTGGGGACGTCGCTGGTCAAGCTGGTCGGCATTGAGGGATCGACGGTGCTGGTGCGCGGACTGGATTGTATCGATGAAACGCCGCTGATCGACATCAAGCCGAATCGTTGCCAGTTCACGCCAATTGCCCCGCCGCAGGACGGCGATTTCGAAACCGGCTGACGATTCAGCCGGCACTGGATGGCTGCGCTCAAGATGTCAGGAGACGTCGCTGTCGCCGGCCTTTCGAAATGGCCCGGCGTCGGTCAATTCGCGGGCGGCTTCAGCGACATATTGTCGTTCGCGCTTGAGATAGTCACCCACCGCGCGGCGCAGCCCGGAGTCGGCGATGTAGTGCGCCGAGTAGGTGGTTTGCGGCAGATAGCCGCGCGCGATCTTGTGCTCGCCCTGCGCGCCGGCCTCAACGGTTTTCAGACGATGGCGGATCGCAAAATCGATCGCCTGGTAATAGCAGACCTCGAAATGCAGGAAGGGATGGTGCTCGATCGCGCCCCAGTGCCGTCCGAACAGTGTATCCGAACCGATGAAGTTGATGGCGCCGGCAATCCAGCGGCCATCGCGCCGGGCCATGATTAGCGCGATATCCTGGCTCATGCTTTCGCCGATCAGGGAGTAGAAGGATCGGGTCAGGTAGGGTCGGCCCCACTTGCGCGATCCCGTTTCCATGTAGAATTGGAAGAAGGCGTCCCAGGCTTCTTCCGTGAGTTCGCTGCCGGTAAGAACATGGATTGTGATGCCGTTGGTCAGCGCATCGCGGCGTTCGCGGCGGATCGCCTTGCGATGCCGGGAGGCGAGGGTGGCGAGAAAGTCCTCGAAGCTCGAGTAGCCTTCGTTCCGCCAGTGAAACTGCTGGTCGGTGCGCTGGAGGAAGCCGCTCCCAGCGAGAAACGTCCATTCCTGCTCGCGAGCAAAGGTGACGTGGACAGATGAGCTCTGTGTCGCATCACAGAGGCTGACAAGGCCGCCGGCCAGTGCGGTGGCGATGCGCATCTCGTCGCTGCCTGCGCGGATCAGAAGCCGCGGGCCGGTGGCCGGTGTAAACGGAACCGAGGCGAGGAGCTTGGGGTAATAGCGCCCGCCCGCGCTTTCATAGGCGTTGGCCCAGCCGTGATCGAATACATACTCGCCCTGTGAATGCGACTTCAGGTAGCACGGTACGACGCCGACGACCGCGCCATCGCGGCGAGCAATCAGGTGGCGCGGTCCCCATCCAGTGCGCCGGCAAGCTGAATTTGATGCCTCAAGCGCTGTAAAAAAAGCGTGTGAGATAAAAGGGTTATATTTCTCTCTTGAGTTAAGAAATGAAATTTGTGCCGATGAAGATTCAGGCGTCGCACCGGACGTCGGCGATTCGTCATGATGTCCGATCGCAGGATTGGCGCAGGCGTCCCAGTCCAGAGCCGGAATCTGGCTGACCGAGTCGATGGCTGCGAGCGATATTTCGGGTGACGTCATCAAGGAGTTGAACCGGTCTGGCTTTTGATCAGCCATTCTACGCGGTGACCTCCGCTGGTGGTGGGGCGTCAGCCAACAGATTGGACACCATTCCGGTCGCGTCAAGTGTCGCGAGCTCATAAGTCCGGGCGGAAGCCCTCGAAGATCATCTGATCGGCATATTTGGCAGCGCGGGCGCGCTGTTCGGGCGTGCGTACCGTCCATGTCAGCAGCGGACATTGGAAAATGTTCCGCGCAATCCATGGGGCTACGGCGGGAAGCTCGTTCACGTAATAAGCAAAGAAATGCGGCCGGGTGCGGAAGGCATGAAGCAGATAGGTCATTGTTGTGCGCTGTTCTGGCGTCGCATCGGGCCAATCGACTGCGGTATAGGTTCGCTCGGCCACGATGCCGCGTGGGCGCGCCGGGATCAGTTCGCGCAGCGCCACCACCTGATCCGGATCGAATGACATGCTGGCCACAGGTCCTTCATAGGAGGACAGCACGTCGGCCATGCGCCGCACCAGCCTGCGATCACCGTCGAAATGGCTTTTGACCTCGATCACCAGCGGCACGCGGCCGGCGACGAGCGCGCAGAGATCCGCAAGCGACATCATTCTTTCGGACGTCTTCTTGAAGACGACCTGCCTGAGTTCGGCAGCCGTCTTGGTTCGCAACGCTCCCGAGCCCTCGGTCAGCCGGCCGAGTTCGTCGTCATGATGAACCATGGCCTCGCCGTCGGCGGTGACCTGGACGTCCAGTTCGATGCCGAAGTTTCCGGCGATGGCGGCAAGGGCCGCCCCCGGCATGTTCTCAACGATGCCGCGGGCGTCATCATGCAGGCCGCGGTGGGCGACCGGGCGAGCCGTCAGCCAGTCGGGCGCGCGCATCGGGGTTAGGCGACTTCGAACAGACCTTCCACTTCGACCGCTGCGTCCGCGGGAAGGGAGGCAACGCCAACCGTGCTACGCGCATGGCGGCCCCTGTCGCCGAATGCCTCAACCATTAGATCGGATGCACCGTTCATCACCTTGGGTCCATCGACGAAATCGGGAGTGGAGTTGATGAAGCCGCCGAGCCTGACGACGCGGACCACCTTGTCGAGGTCGCCGAGCGCGGCTTTGACCTGCGCCAGCAGATTGAGGGCGCAGCCGCGCGCTGCGGCGCTGCCCTGTTCAATGGTGACGTCTGCACCCAGCTTTCCCTTGGCGATCAGCTTGCCTTCGGGGTTGAAGCAGAGCTGTCCGGATAAGAACAGCAGGTTGCCGGTACGGACGAAGCCGACGTAATTCGCCACCGGCGATGCTGGTTCGTGCAGGGTGATGCCCAGCGCCACCAACTTCTGCTCGATCGTTCCTGCCATATCAGTCCCCGGTAAATGGAATGGATGCTCAGTTTGAAGAATTGCGCTCAGGCTCTCTCTATCTCGCCTATCATCACATCACTTGCAAGTGATGGCGGAGCGGGGCCGATATTGCGGAAATGTCCCGCTAGGGCCTGTTCAAATCATCGAGTCGAGCATCAAATCGCAGTATGCCGCCGCACCGCCCTAGTTGTGGCGCAATAGGGCGCTGACTATGCTCGGATTCGGTCACATCGAGAGACGATATGCGCGATCATTTCCATTGCTCAACTTTGCGATTTTGGCCCGGGTTTCTGACGCTGGCTTTAGCAGCGATCTGTCTGCCGCCGCTCAGTAGCGCCGCGCACGCCGCGGCCGTTGTTCCGTTTCTCCCCCATCAGGCGTTGTACGATTTGAACCTCCTGAAGTCGCGCGGGAGCACGTCGCTGGACAGTGCCCGCGGACGAATCCTTTACAAGTTTTCCGGAAATGCCTGCGAGGGGTACACTTCGGATTTCAGGCAAGTCTCGGAGATGGATAGCGGGGAAGGAAAGAGCACGCTGAGCGACATGCAATCCACGAACTGGGAGGATGCGGAGGGCAGGAGCTTCCGGTTCAAGGTTGTGACCCGCATGAACGACAGCGATCAGAGCGAGGTTGACGGCATCGCCGAACGGACCGGCGACAAGATCACCGTGAAGCTGAAACAACCGGTCGCCAAGACGTTCACTGTCGACGGCAAGGCAGTGTTTCCGACCGAACAGATCCAGCGCATCATTGCGGCCGCAAAAGAAGGCAAATCGGTGCTCGAACTGACCGTTTATGACGGCTCCGACAACGGCGAGAAGGTCTACAACACGCTTTCGGTCATCGGCAAACCCATCCGCGGCGATAGGCCAGGATCGACGCCCGATCCATCGACCACCAACAGTCAGATGAAGACGCTGACGCGATGGCCCGTCACCGTCAGCTACTATGATCGCGACGCCAAAGCCAATAGCGGTGAGCAGACCCCGGCCTACTCCATGTCGTTCGAACTGTTCGAGGATGGCGTATCGCGGGCTCTGGTGCTCGACTACAATGACTTCGTGATTTCCGGGACACTGGGCAAATTCGACGTCAGCGACGTCAAGAAGGCCAAATCCTGCAAGTGATGCAGCCAGAAAAAGATAAATCAGGCCAACGGTCTGACAGCGCTTATTGACGTGGTTTCTCGGGGCCGTCATAGGCGATGCCTCTGATGACCGCCGCGCTGCCGTACTTCTTCCGCAGGTCGTCCATTGCTCGCTCCGCATGAGCAGAGCGGCGGTCCAGCATATCGGTGTCGTCAGCCTGCGACCCGGGCCGCAGCGCGCTGACGCCCGCTCCCATCAGGCGGAAGGCGGTGCCGTCAATTTCCTTCACCAGCATTTCGCGGCAGGTTGCGAAAATCTTCGACGCGAGCTGGGTCGGAATGGAGACCGATTGCGAACGGGTCCGTTGCCGGAAATCCGCGGTCTTGAGTTTCAGCGTGATCGTCGATCCAGCCAGTTCGCTTGTCTTCAACCGCGACGATACTTTTTCTGACAGCCGCCAGAGGATTCGCTCGAGCGTGGCGAGGTCTCGGATATCGGATTCGAACGTCGTCTCGCTGGAGATCGTCTTGGCGCCGCGGTCCGCGATCACTCGCCGGTCGTCGATGCCGCGCGCCAGCCGCCACAATCGGCGGCCCTCGGTCGGAAATTGCTTCATCATTTCGATTTCGTCGGCGCGTTGCATATCGCCGATGGTCCGAAAGCCGCGCTGCGACAACCGCTCCTGAGTGGCCGGGCCGACGCCGAAAATGAAGCCGACCGGCTTGTCCGCAAGCATGGTGCGCGCCTCGTCCTGGTCGAGCGCTGCGAAACCGCGCGGCTTGTCGAGGTCCGAGGCGATCTTGGCGAGGAACTTGTTGCAGGACAGTCCGACCGAGACCGTGATGCCGATGTTGCGCTCGACGTCGGCTGCGAACATTGCCAGCACCTTGGCTGGAATCATGCCGTGGACGCGCTGGGTGCCGCTAAGATCGAGGAAGGCCTCGTCGATCGACAGCGGTTCCACCAGCGGCGTCAGCGCCTGCATGGCGTGACGCACTTCGCGGCCGACCCGGATATATTTTGCCATGTCCGGCGTAACCACGGCGGCGGAGGGGCAGAGCGCGAGCGCCTTGAACATCGGCATGGCGGAGTGCACGCCATACGTCCGGGCGATATAGCAGGCTGCTGATACCACGCCACGCCGTCCGCCGCCGATGATGACGGGTTTGTCCGCGAGCGAAGGATTGTCGCGTTTCTCGACGGTGGCATAGAATGCGTCGCAATCGATATGGGCGACGGTTAGCGCCGGCAGCGTGCGGTGGCGCGCGAGCCGGGGAGAACCGCATGCGCTGCAACGGACCGCCGGAAAGCCGAGATCGCCGAAACAATCCCGGCAAAAGCAGAAGGGACCATCTGACGGCCCCTCGTTCATGGATCCTCTCGTTCCTGGAGGGAATCGCCGAGCGCCATCCTGGCGGCGGCGATGGTGGTAGGATGATGCCCCGAGGACTCCGAAAAGGCGCTCACGGTTGCGTCGTCGCGCAACACAAAATCAAGCACACCGGCAAGAAAGTGAGGATCGGAGGCAGAGGCGCGCAGGGTCTCCGGACCGATTCCAGTTTCGGCCAGAAATCGGCCCAGCCTTTCGGCGTCATTTGCGATAAAAGAAAGCGCCTGAATTGCCACGAATTCAGCTACTTCTGTCGCGTTATGCACACGCTTTGTCATCGTGGCCGTTTGCCTTTCCGTAACCTATCGCTTCTACTTTGGATCACCATGCCCGAGTCCCTGAAACGTGTTCAAGCAAGTGCTAATTCGCTCGCGAAAAGATCGTACTGCGCCTTAACAGCTTTGGAGCGAATTCTAGTGCAAATCTAAATCCAGTTTGCGGACAAGTTTTGTGATGCTTGTGCATGTTTCGCTCACCAAAGCGGGAGAGCGTATCGACTGGAGGCCAAGGTGGCCAAGACGGTCCTGATCGTGGAAGACAACGAGCTCAACATGAAGCTCTTCCGCGACCTGTTGGAGGCCCACGGCTACCAGACGTCCGGGACCAGCAACGGCTTCGAGGCGCTCGATCTCGTTCGCAAGCTTCGGCCCGATCTCATCCTCATGGATATTCAATTGCCGCAGGTGTCCGGTCTCGATGTCACGCGCTGGATCAAGGACGATCCCGAGCTGCGCGCGATTCCGGTGGTCGCGGTAACGGCATTTGCGATGAAGGGCGACGAAGAGCGTATCCGCGAGGGCGGTTGCGAGGCTTATCTGTCCAAGCCGATCTCGGTCGGCAAGTTCATCGAGACCGTCCGACGGTTCGTGGGTTGAGGAGACAGCGGTGTCCGCGCGTGTTCTGGTCGTCGACGATATCCCTGCCAACGTCAGGTTGCTGGAAGCACGACTGTCGGCGGAGTATTTCGACGTCGTAACCGCGTCCAACGGTGCGCAGGCGCTGGAGATCTGCGCGCGTGCCAAGTGCGATATTGTCCTGCTCGACGTGATGATGCCGGACATGGATGGCTTTGAGGTCTGCCGCCGGCTGAAGGCCAGCCCGGCAACCCATTACATCCCCGTGGTGATGGTAACGGCGCTGGATAGTCCGTCCGATCGTGTGCGCGGGCTCGAGGCCGGCGCCGACGACTTCCTGACCAAGCCAGTATCGGACGTGGTGCTGATCGCGCGAGTCCGCTCGTTGACGCGTTTGAAAATGATGACCGACGAGTTGCGCTTGCGCGCGGTCACCTCGCTCGAAATCGGCGTGCAGGCGCCGGAGCGCGATGCGGTTGCCGACACCGGGAAGGGCGGGCGCATCCTGCTGGTCGACGACCGCGCCTCGTCGTACGAGCGGCTGGCGTCGGTGCTGAGCGTCGAACACAGCGTCGATGTCGAAACCGATCCGTCCGAGGCGCTGTTTCATGCCGCCGAGAAGAATTACGATCTTCTCATTGTGTCGCTCGGACTTGAAAATTTCGATGGCTTGCGATTGTGCAGCCAGGCTCGCTCGTTGGAGCGCACACGGCACGTTCCGATCCTTGCCATAGTCGATGCCAACGGCAATGCGCGAATGCTGCGTGGTCTGGAGATCGGCGTCAACGATTACCTGCTGCGGCCGGTCGACAAGAACGAGTTGCTTGCCCGCGCCCGCACGCAGATCCGCCGCCGCCGTTATACCGACCACTTGCGCGACAACGTGCAGAACTCGATCGAGATGGCGGTCACCGACGGGCTGACCGGACTGCACAACCGCCGTTACATGGAAACCCATCTGGTCACGCTGGCCGAGCAGGCCTCGCTGCGCGGCAAGCCGCTGGCGCTGATGATGCTCGATATCGACTTTTTCAAATCAATCAATGACGGCTACGGCCACGATGCCGGCGACGACGTTCTGCGCGAATTCGCGGTGCGAATCCGCAAATCCATCCGCGGCATCGATCTCGCTTGTCGGTATGGCGGGGAGGAGTTTGTGATCGTGATGCCGGAGACTGATTTGCACGTCGCCGGCATGGTGGCCGAGCGGCTGCGCCGCTCGATCGCGGGAGAACCGTTTGCGGTCCACAAGGGTACGAAGCGGATCGACGTGACCATCTCGATCGGATTGTCGATCCTGGAGCGGAAGGGAGAACCGGTCGCCGACGTTCTCAAGCGCGCTGACATCGCGCTCTACCGCGCCAAGCATGACGGCCGAAACCGCGTCGTGGCGGAGGCGGCATGACCCAGCCAGCAGCATCCTCGCCGCCGCAGGTACGCGCAAAATAAAACGGGGCCAAAAGCCCCGTTCCAATTCATTGCCGATGAAGCGATCTTACGTGATCGTCACTTGATCTTGGCTTCGCGGAATTCGACGTGCTTGCGCGCCACCGGATCGTATTTTTTCTTGACCAGTTTGTCGGTCATGGTGCGCGAATTCTTCTTGGCGACGTAGTAGAAGCCGGTGTCGGCGCTCGAAACCAGCTTGACCTTGATGGTGACCGCTTTGGCCATGTGCAAACCCTCGGATGTCGGGAATCGGAAAGCCGGCCAAGCACCAGGCCCGCGTTGGCCGGCAAACTAGCCGCGAAACGCCCAAAGTCAAGGATTTCGAGGCGGTTGAGGCCTTGAAATCGGCCCGTTTTCTGCAAAGAGCCAGTTTTCTGGCCGCGCATCGCGGAATGCCGCTCAAGCCACGCCCGGCAAAATATCCCTGTGCATCCTGCCGCCATAGAAATGGAAGAACGGCACGTCGGCATCGTGACGCAGCGGACCGGCGGCGAGACGTTTTTCAAGTTCGCCGAGGACGCTTCTGGTCATGGAATGAAGATCAGCGAGAGGCTTTGCGTCAATCTCGACCCAGACAAGTTCGACCAGTTCGGCGTCAGCATGGATCACGCCATCGACGCGATGGGCGATTGCGGATGCATCTGCGCTGAAGAAGCGGGTGTCGAAACGCCGCACGCAGCCGGGTGGGGTGATGGCGCGCGCGATCAGGTGAAGGCTAGAGGGGTCGGGGAGTAGTCCGGCATCGCTGAACGGTTGCCAGGCCCCGGTGAGTTTTGCGACGGCATTCGTGGTTTTGCGTCCGAGACAAAGTCCGGTCTCCTCGCAGGCTTCGCGGATCGCGGCGAGCGCAAGCGAGCGGGCGCGGGACGATTGGATCTTCGGGCTGCCCTTGAGCAGGTTGATCTCGAGTTCTTTCGGGATCGGTGCAGCGACGGGCACCTTGTTGTCGGTCTTTTCGACGCTGCCGCCGGGAAAGACGAACTTGCCCGGCATGAACACCACCTTGTCATGGCGTTTGCCGAGCAGCACCCTTGGCCTGGCCGCGCTGCGGTCGATCAGGATCAGCGTCGCGGCATCCTTCGGTCGGCGATAGGGATAGCGGCTGGCCTGTTGCCCAGGTTGTTGCGCCGTCTCGTTCATGTCGCTCCCGGGCAACTCAGATGACCCGGCCAAACTGCCGGATCAGATGTGATCTTCGACAAAATTCTCGTCAAAACCGTGCATACGGAGAGCCCATTGGAGTCCGACCACCGCGCCCTTGATCGGCTGAATCAGCCAGAGCGCCAGGAACAGCGTCATCGGCAGATAGATCGCCCACTGAAGCATGAGCGGCGGCGAAAACTCTTTCTCGACCAGCAGTGCCAGCGGCACCACAATGTGGCCGACGACGACAATGACAAGGTAGGCAGGCAGGTCGTCGGCGCGGTGTGGGGTAAAATCGAGTCCGCATTCGGAACAATTGTCGGCGGTTTTCAGAAAGGCGCGAAAGAGCTTGCCTTTGCCGCATCTCGGGCAGCGGCAGAACAAGCCCCGTCTCATCGCGGTCCAGAGGTGGCGCTTCTCGCCGAGCGCGGTGTCCCGGGTCCAGACTTCAGTCTCTGTGGTCGCGGTATCGGGCGGAGGCGCCATCATGATTTGCCCTTCTTCGGTTTGCCGGTCTTGCTCTTGCCCGGCTTGCGCGGTTTGCGGCCCGGATGGGCCTTCGAATGGACTTTGGATTGCCCCGCGCCCTGCGGACCACGTGGCCCCTTCCTGTTCCGCCCGCTGCGCGGGCGAGGGGCGCGTGACCCGGCATGGCCCCCGGATAGGAGTTCGAAACGCAGAGCACCAGCTAAGGGTACAGCTTCTACCAGACGAACCTCGACTACGTCACCTAGCTTGTGCATGGAACCGCTGCGCGAGCCGACCAGCGCATGGCGGGTCTCGTCGTAGTTGAAATATTCCGTGCCCAGGGACCGGATCGGGATCAGCCCGTCGGCGCCGGTATCGGTCAGTTTCACGAACAGTCCCGCGCGGGTTACCCCTGAAATCCGGCCCTCGAAGATATTGCCGATGCGGTCGGCAAGGAAATGCGCGATCAGGCGATCGGCGGTCTCGCGCTCGGCCTTCATGGCGCGGCGCTCGGTGACGGAAATCTGTGCGGCGACTTCTGCCAGCGTCTCGGCAGTCTCGGCATCCGGCAGCGCGCCGTCGCCAAGACCGAGCGCCCGGATCAGGGCGCGATGCACAATCAGGTCGGCGTATCGCCT
Source organism: Nitrobacter sp. JJSN (assembly GCF_051912485.1). Lineage (GTDB taxonomy): Bacteria > Pseudomonadota > Alphaproteobacteria > Rhizobiales > Xanthobacteraceae > Nitrobacter. The sequence continues at coordinate 1,248,411 of NZ_CP196822.1, forward strand.
GATCGGAGACGTGAAATGCGCGTAGCGTCGCAGGTTCAGGCCGAAGTGACCGTAGTTCTCCGCGGAATATTCAGCCTGCGCCTGCGACCGAAGCACCACCTCGTTCACCAGCAACTCGGAGTCATGGCCCTTGACCTGATCGAGTACGCGATTGAACAACTCGGGCCTCAGCGCGCCGCTCTTGGCGAAGGACATGTCGAGCGTCTTGAGGAATTCCCGAAGGTTGTGGACCTTTTCCACCGTCGGTTCGTCATGGACACGATAGATCAGCGGCAGGTCTTTCTTCTCCAGCATCTCGGCAGCAGCAACATTGGCGAGGATCATGAATTCCTCGATCAGCCGATGGGCGTCGCGCCGCTCCGGCACGATGACGCGATCAACCGTGCCGTCTGCCTTCAGGAGAATCTTGCGCTCGGGTAGCTCGAGATCGAGCGGATCGCGCTCGTCGCGCGCGCGCTTCACCAGCGCATAGGCCGCGTAGAGCGGCTTCAGGATCGGCGCGAGCAGGGGGCCGGTGGCATCATCGGGGTTGCCGTCGATCGCGGCCTGCGCCTGCGCGTAATTCAACTTTGCCGCCGAGCGCATCAGAATGCGATGAAACGTATGCGAGCGCTTGCGGCCGTCGGGACCGATCACCATGCGCACGGCGAGAGCCCCGCGTGCTTGTCCCGGCACCAGTGAGCAGAGATCGTTGGAGATACGCTCCGGCAGCATCGGCACCACGCGATCGGGGAAATAAACCGAATTGCCGCGCTTCAGCGCATCATGGTCCAGCGCCGATTCAGGCCGCACGTAATAGGCAACGTCAGCGATGGCGACGGTGACGATCGCGCCACCCTTGTTGTTCGGATCATCGTCGGGTGTCGCGTGAACCGCGTCGTCGTGATCCTTGGCATCGGGCGGATCGATGGTCACGAGCGGCAGTGCGCGCCAGTCTTCGCGGCCCTGCAGGGTCGCGGGATTCGCAGCCTCCGCTTCGCGCAAGGCAGCCGGCGCGAACGCCTGCGGAATATCATGCGTGTGGATCGCGATCAGGCTGACGGCCTTTTCGGTCGCGAGCGAGCCTAGCCGTTCCTTCACCTTGCCCGACGCAAGACCGAAACCGCGGGTACGCACAAGTTCGACGCTGACCAGATCGCCGTCCTCCGCACCGGCGCTGTCGGTTTTCGCGATGTTCAATTCGCGCCCCGCCTGTTTCTTGTCGACCGGCACGAGGCGACCGCCGCCCTGAGGCAGGGCGCGGTAGATGCCGAGGATGCGCGAGCGGGTGTGATCGATCACCTTGATGACGCGAGCGCAATAACGTGCGGAGTCGTCCGGCTCCATCGCTTCAATGCGAAGCAGCGCGCGGTCGCCGACGCCGACCGCGGTGCCGGGCTTGGCGCGGCGCGGCACATGAATGCGGATTTTCGGCGGAGTGCCTGCTTCCTCGTCCCATTCGGTCGGCGTAGCGAGAAGTTCGCCGTCGCTATCGCGTCCGGTGATATCGGCCATCAGCGTCGGCGGCAGCGTTTCCGCCTGATGCAGCTTGCGCCCCTGTTTGACGATCGTGCCGTCGCCCGCGAGATCGCGCAGGATTTGCTTGAGTTCGATGCGATCGGAGTTCTTCAAGCCGAACTCGCGGGCGATCTCGCGTGTTCCGGCTTGTCCCGGATGCGTGCGGATGAAGGCGACGATGCTCTCGCGGTCTGGAAAAGGCCTGTCGCGCGGTTTGCTCACATCAGCCGTTCTTGCCAGCACTCTTCTTTGCGGGCGCTTTGACTGTGTTGGCCGGTGGTTTGGCCGCAGCGATCGAACCACGCGCGTTGCTCACCGCGTCGGACTTCGGTTTGACAGAGGTCTGTTTCGAAGTCGCCTTTTTGGCCGGCTTCGCTGCAACGGTCTTGCCTGTCTTTTCAGCGGGCTTGGCTTTCTTTGCCGCGCGCTTCGGCTTGCCGCCGCCCTTGGCAGCGCGCTCGTCGATCAGCACGATGGCTTCGGGCAAGGTGATGGTATCCGGCGTCTTGTCGCTCGGAAGGGTGGCGTTGATGCCGCCAGCGGAGACGTAGGCGCCGTATCGCCCGTTCTTCACTACCACGCCACCGAGAGTGGGATGGTCGCCTAGCGGCTTGCCCGGATCGGCGCCAAAGCGCCGGCTCGGTCCCTTTGCGATTTTTTCCGCGATCAGCGTCACCGCGCGGTTGAGGCCGATGTCGAACACCTCATCGCCGGCTTCAAGACTCGCATAGGTTTTTTCATGCCGTACGAACGGACCGAAGCGGCCGATGCCGGCGGTGATCGGCTCGCCGGTCTCCGGATGTTTGCCAATCTCGCGCGGCAGCGAAAGTAGCTTCACGGCGAGGTCCAGCTCCATGTCGGCGGGCGACGTGTTTTTCGGAATGCCCGCGCGTTTCGGCTTTTCGCCTTCGCCATAATCGCTGGGTTCGCCGAGTTGGATGTAGGGTCCGAAGCGGCCGGATTTCACCGTGACATCGAGACCGCTCTGCGGATCCTTACCGAGAACGCGATCGCCGCCGGCATCGCCATCGGCGGCGAGGGGACGGGTATAGCGGCACTCCGGGTAGTTGGAGCAGCCGACGAACGCGCCGAACTTTCCGGCCTTGAGGTTCAGTTTTCCGGTTCCGCAGGTGGGGCACTGGCGCGGATCGCCGCCATCCTCGCGCGGCGCATAGATGTGCGGCCCGAGCATGTTGTCGAGCACGTCGAGCACTTCGGAAACGCGAACATCCTTGATCTCATTGACGACGCCGATGAAGTCGTTCCAGAAATCCTTCAGGACCTGCTGCCACGACACCTCGTTATTCGAAATGCGATCGAGCTGCTCCTCGAGATTGGCGGTGAAGTCGTATTCGACATAGCGCGCGAAGAAGTTTTCGAGGAACGCGACGACGACGCGGCCCTTGTCTTCGCCGTAGAGCCGCTTCTTTTCCAGTTTGACGTAACCGCGATCCTTGAGCACCTGCAGGATCGAGGCGTAGGTCGAGGGTCGGCCGATGCCGAGTTCCTCCATACGCTTGACCAGCGAGGCTTCCGAGAAGCGCGGCGGCGGTTCTGTGAAATGCTGGGTGACGCCGAGGTTCTCGCGCTTCAGCGCTTCGCCTTCGCTCACAGCGGGAAGGCGACGGCCGTCCTCGTCTTCCTCATCGTCGCGGCCTTCCTGATACAGCGCCAGGAAGCCGTCGAACTTGATAACTTGGCCGCTGGCGCGCAGCTCCAGCGTGCGCGCGCCGGCCTTGGCCGCGATGTCGACGGTGGTGCGTTCCAGTTCCGCCGATTCCATCTGGCTGGCGATGGTCCGCGTCCAGATCAACTCATAGAGTCTCGCCTGATCGGAATCGAGACGCCGCTTCATATCCGCAGGACGGCGCGACAGGTCGGTCGGACGGATCGCCTCATGGGCTTCCTGCGCGTTCTTGGCCTTGGTCTGATACTGGCGCGGTGCGTCCGGCACGTAGGCGTTGCCATAATCCTCGCCGATCACCTTGCGCGCTTGCGTGATCGCCGAGCCGTCGATCTGTACGCCGTCGGTTCGCATATAAGTGATGAGGCCGGTGGTCTCGCCGCCGATGTCGATGCCTTCATAGAGCCGTTGCGCGATCCGCATCGTATGCGCCGGCGCAAAGCCAAGCTTACGGCTGGCCTCCTGCTGCAGCGTCGAGGTGGTAAAGGGTGCCTGCGGATTGCGGCGCGCCGGTTTCGCCTCGACGCTCGACACGGTGAAATTGGCGGCCTCGATCGCCTTTCTGAAATCCTCGGCCTCGGCGCCGCTGCCGATGTCGAGCCGCTGAATTTTCTTGCCGTCGGCACCGACGAGGCGGGCTTCGAAAGTTTCGCTGCGCGGGGTCGCCAGTGTCGCGATCAGCGACCAGTATTCGCGCGCAACGAATTTCTCGATCTCGAGCTCGCGGTCGCAGACCAGCCGCAACGCGACCGACTGCACGCGGCCTGCCGAGCGTGCGCCAGGCAGCTTGCGCCACAGCACCGGGGAGAGGGTGAAGCCGACCAGATAGTCGAGCGCACGGCGCGCCATGTAGGCGTCGACCAGCGCGCCGTCGATCTGGCGCGGATTCTTCATCGCGTCGGTGACGGCCTGCTTGGTGATGGCGTTGAAGACGACGCGCTCGATTTTCTGATCCTTCAGCGCGCGCTTCTGCTTGAGCACCTCGAGCACGTGCCACGAGATCGCCTCACCCTCACGATCGGGGTCGGTGGCCAGGATGAGCTTGTCGGCGCCCTTGAGCGATTTGGCGATGTCATTGAGTTGGCCGACGGCCTTGGGATCGATCTCCCAGATCATCTGAAAATTGGCCTCGGGGTCGACCGATCCATTTTTGGCCGGAAGGTCGCGGACGTGACCAAACGACGCCAGCACCTCGTAGGAAGCGCCTAGATATTTATTGATCGTCTTGGCCTTGGCAGGCGACTCAACAATGACGATATTCATGTTATTCCAATGGCTTATTTGGAAATTCGAAGCCAGTTCCGCGAGAGCCGCGTCGGCCGTTTCGGGGCGAACATGGGTGCAGCGCGCCCTTAAGTCAAATACACTTGTGTGAAAACGTGCGAGTCCACCTTTCTTAAAGGTTGTATTTTTTATACAATTTTACCTATAGTTGTTCTCTCATGAAGGGTAATGGAGCCTGACGCAGCTTCCGCCTTGTCATGACGAGAGGAGTCTCCGGGATGAGGGGGCAACCAGACCGGAAAGAGGATTCCCGCGGCCACAGGGCCAGCGTGAGCGAACCCGCCGGTGACGGCGGTCCGGACGAGGCTGCGCGCTATCTGGCGGCTGCGGTCGCCGATCTCGGGCTGATTGCCCGGCGCCACGGCCTGGATACTCTCGGCTATCTGCTCGACATGGCGCAGATGGAAGCCGAAGAAATCGTCCGGCTCCGCGCTGCGCGCGACCGGGGCTGATCGAGGGGCTTCAGGCCGGGTTTCGGTATCTAAGCAAGCCTTGGCTCGCGCCGTGGGCGCATGATCTTGGGCGTTCTTGCGGAACACGCGCTAGTGAAAACCGGGTCGTAACACCGGCAGACTTCCGGGGAGGGCGCGCTTCGCGGCGCTCGCATCGGTGGAAATCGACTGCACGTTTTCATCGACGTCATCGGCGCGACGACTTGTCCCGACGATTGGCTTGGCGTGATGCTGTAGCGGAATGACGGCCCTGAGCGGCACGACGGATTTTTCCTGGATAGCGAATACAGTCTGTGCAGGCACGGGAAACGTGTCGGTGGCGTTGCCAGCGACCACCGCCGATTGGCGCGGCCATGGTGCTTCTTCCGGCAGCGGGACGGCACCGCGCACGAAGCGCCGTGAGCGGTCGAAAGCCTCCGGCAAAAGCACCAGCTTGCCGTCGCGCAGGTCGGAATCCGAGATCGCCGGAGCGGGGAGCGTGCCGGTGTTTGCAAAGCTGAAGCTCGGCACTTTGGGCCAATGCGAGATCGCGACCGTTTCCGAGGCCGGATGCGACTGCCAGTCCTGCGGTGCGGTCGGTGTCTTCGGCAGATCGGGCGTAGCCGGTACCACGTGCACGATGCGATAGCCGCGCTCCTTCAGCGTACGGAGAATCCTGGGCAGCGCGGCCACTGTCCGCGCCTGGATGTCGTGCAACAGCAAAATGCCTTTGCCCTTGGCCTCGATCCGGCTGATTGCGAGCTGATAGACGCGATCGGCCGAGATATGCCGCCAGTCGTCCGCCGGGAAGTCGGCGCTCCAGACCTGAATGCCTTTCGACTCCAGGTAATCCTCGACACCCTTCGCCCGCAGCAGGCCGGGAATGCGCATGAACGGCGCCACAGACGCAGGGTCGCCCAATGCGGCCGCCGCGGAAGCGATGCCATCGTCGATTTCCTGCCGCGCCCGTTCGATCGGCATTCGGTTCATGCTGAGCGGATGGGTCTGCGAGTGGGTGCCGATGGAATGACCGGCCGCCAACACCCGGCGGAGGTCTTGCGGATAGTCGTGCGCCATCCGGCCGATCGTAAAGAAGGTCGCCTTCACGCACTCACGAGCGAGGATATCGAGAACCTGAAGGCTGTGCGGCGGCAGCGGGCCATCATCGAAGGTCAGCACCACCTCGTGATCCCGGAGCGGCAACGTTTCCGGATATTGCATGGTGCCGATACGGGGATGTTCGCGCGGGTCCACGACCAGCGTCCGCGAGGTTCCAAGCGCATTGGGATTGCCGGGACAGTCGCTGGCCCGGGCGGGAAATGCCGCGAATCCCAAGGTGACGGCGAGCAAGCCGAGGCAAAGTATCCGCTGCGGCCTGAGCCAGGCTCCGTTGAACGTCTTTGCCATTCGAAAAATACCTTCGCACCGCCAATTTTAGCCCGAAACTACCGGCCAGGCGATGAATACCGCCTTAACTCATCGGCTAGTGGATGTTCCGGCTGTCGTCGGCGTGTTTTTCCGCGCCTTTCGGCTTCGGGACGACATGAACCACGCGATAGCCGTTGACGCGCAGGTATTTCAGGAAATCGGGCAGCATGGCAGCGGTTTGCGCGCGGATGTCGTGAAACAGGATGATACCCTTCCGCGCAGCTTTCAACCGGCCGGTGATCAACTTCAATTCATCCTGCGGGGTCATTGGCAGCCAGTCGCTCGCCCAGAAATCGGCGCCGAACACGACGATTCCTCGGGCTTGCAGCATATCGAGCAACTCGGGCGTCGACTCGAAGTACGGAAATCGGAAAAACGGGGTGCTCGGGATACTCGTCGCCTTGCCATTGAGGGCGGCTTCGTCCGCCGCGATTCCGCGGTCGATGTTGTCCTTGGCGGCTTCAAAAGTCATCGCATTGAGGTGCGGATGCGACGAGCTGTGGTGCCCTAGCGTATGGCCGCCCGCTGCAGCTTTCTTGACGAGGCCCGGCAACGCCTGCGAATTCCTGCCGACCTGAAAAAAGGTTGCGAGGACGCATTCGCGAGCGAGCGCCGCCAGAATCCGCGGTGTTGTTGCCGCAGGCCCATCGTCGAAGGTGAGAACCACTTCCTTGTCGTCGAGCGGAAGCGTTTGGGGAAAGCTCTTGAGCCCAATACGGGGATATTTGGCGGCATCGACCTCAAGGGTACGCGAAGTACCGAGCGTGCCCTGGCGCGGGCAGTCGCTGGCCCACGCCGCGGTGGTCCATGCAAAGAAAACGAGAAGCGTAACCCTCAACATGCTCATGGGCTGTTCCGGACCAGCAGTGCGTCATCGTTTAGACGTGTATCGCTGCGTTCAGTATAGCCTGTTGGTGATCACCACGGCGATTGTCCTCCTGTTCACCGGGCCTTAACGCACATCGTTGACCATCCGCTTGAGTCGGGGGTGGTCATGCAGCGCTTGCGTTTGAAAGCGGACGGACGGATCGTGGAAATCCGCGATGGGCAAGAGTTTCCGCTTGCGCCGGTCATGCCCGTCGCCAGTTCCGCTCCGGCAGGCTTGGCGTCTGACACGGTACCGGAGGTGAGAAGCCTGCGTCAGCGGGCGCGTCTGACCCAGGTCGAATTCGCGGCGCGACTAGGCGTTCCCGTTGAAACCATCCGGAACTGGGAGCAGGGCAAGCGGATGCCGCGAGGACCCGCGCGCGCACTTCTTGCGGTCATTGCGCACGCGCCCGAAACCGTGTTCGCTGCCCTCGAAGGACATATCGGCGGTTAAGAAGTCGGCCGCGCTTGGGGTTCCTGCGGCGGCATAATATTCGCGCAAAGTTTAGCTTACTCTGGGCGTGATCGCCGGAGGAAATTGCGATGCAGTTCATTGAAGCCAATGGCGCGCGCATTCCGGCCATCGGACTTGGAACATGGGAGCTTCGCGGGCGGACCTGCGCACGTCTCGTCGAGCAGGCGCTCAGGTTCGGCTATCGCCATATCGACACTGCCCAGATGTATGAGAACGAACGCGAAGTTGGCGAAGGCCTGCGCGCCTCCGGCATCGATCGTAATGATGTTTTCGTCACGACCAAGGTCTGGACGACGCATTTCGCGCCCAACGATCTCGAGCGGTCCGTGAAGGAAAGTCTCAAGCAACTGCGCCTGGCGCAGATCGATCTGGTGTTATTGCACTGGCCCAATCCGCGAATTCCGCTGTCGGAGACCTTGAGCGCGCTTGCCAACGTCAGGCGGCTTGGCATGGCGCGCCACATCGGCGTGTCGAACTTCACCGTTGCGCTGATCGAACAGGCGGTCGCGCTCTGTCCGGAGCCTCTGGTTTGCGATCAGGTCGAGTATCATCCGTATCTCGATCAGGCCAAGGTTCTGGAAGCCTGCCGGCGCCACGATATGACGCTTGTCGCCTATAGCCCTGTCGCCAAGGGGCGCATCAAGAACGATGAAGTGCTGGCCGGGATCGGAGCCGCTCACGGCAAGACAGCGGCACAGGTTTGCCTGCGCTGGCTCGTTCAGCAAAACGTGGCGGCGATTCCGCGGACATCGCGAATAGAACGGTTGTCGGAGAACATCGAGATTTTCGACTTCACGCTGACCGATGACGAGATGGCGCGGATATCGGCGATGGGCAGCGCCAAAGGGCGCTTGACGGATTTCGGGTTTGCCCCGAAATGGGATTAACTCACGGGACGCGCGATGAACTGCTGTTATTGATTTCAGCCTGCCGCTCGCGCATGCAGTGTGATCATTCCCCCACTGGCTGAATGCATGTTCTTTCTGCTCTCCAAAACAATCGGATTTATCACGCTGCCGTCGAACGCGAGTGCGATCGTCAGTGGCGTCGGCCTGTGTCTGCTGCTCCTGAGGTGGCGGCGCGCGGGCACCAGCCTGCTGACGGTTGGCATCGTTTCGCTGCTGGTGTTCGGATATTCGCCGGCCGGCAATGTCCTGCTGTTAACATTGTCGGATCGTTTCCCAGCATGGCAATATGACGGCCGCGATCCGGACGGCATTATCGTCCTCGGTGGCGCTATCGATGCGGAGATATCGGCTGCTCGCGGCGCCGTCGAAACCAATGGCTCAGCGGAGCGCGTGATCACAGCGCTCGAATTGGCGCGGCGATTTCCCAAGGCACGTATCGTTTACAGTAGCGGAACTGGGAATCTGATCGCGGACTCCGTTGCCGAGGCGCCGATCGCCGGACGGCTGCTGGAGACTTTTGGAATATCACCCGACCGTATCGTGCTGGAAAGCAGTTCCCGCACGACTGATGAGAACGCGCGCTTCACCCGCAAGCTGGTTTCACCAAAACCTGGCGAACGCTGGTTGCTGGTAACCTCAGCGTATCACATGCCGCGATCGATCGGTGTGTTTCGCAAAGCAGGCTTCGATGTCGAGGCCTATCCGGTCGATTGGCGCACGCGGGGGTGGATCGATGCCTCTATGCCGTTCGATAGACTGAGCGCGGGCCTCGCCTCCGCCGACGTTGCTGTGCATGAATGGGTTGGCCTGGTTGCCTATTGGCTGGCGGGGCGGACCGATACGTTGTTGCCGGCGCCGCGACCGCGATAGCTTTTAGTCTTGCCGCGGCAAGCCCAATCGGTACACGCCGCGGAAGTCGAGTGGATCGGCTGGCTTGCCTTTGCGATAGATCACGAGGCGCCCGGATTGTGCCAAAGCCACCGCCGCGCGCCGGATCGGCATCAGCAGAGCATGCCAGTCGGATTCAGCGGCAATCGCTTGTGCGATCTCCGGCGCGCTCAGCGTCCTGGTGATGTCGCGCGTCAGGACCTTGAGAATGTTTTCTTCGAGGGAGAGCGCAGGCTGCGAATCTTGTGTGGTCATGGGCTGATGCCATGACCCAACGATAGTCGCTCTGCAAGAGGAATGGTCCAATACAGCACCTCAATTCAAATAGCTGCATACGAAACCAAGACCAGACGGTATGATGGCGACACAGGTAGCGCGGCAAACGGAAGAGATGGAAACGCAGGGGTTCATACGCTCGGGCGCTGCGTCGCTCGCCGGTCACATGGCGTTGGCGGCCGGGCTGCTCTTTGCCGGGGCGCATCCATTCGACTACGTGTCCCCCGAGCCGATTTCGGTCGATATTGTATCGTCGAAGGAGATGCCTTCCCACGAGAAGGAGTCTCTCTCCGAACCTCCGCAAACATCCTTGATGGACACCTTCTATAGTCCGGACGACAAGCCCCAGGCAGATACGGCAGATACGAAGACGGCCCCCGCGCAATCTGCGCCGTCCCAGGCTTTGTCAGCACCGGCACCGTCTTCGAGTGCTCCCATGCCGCCTGCTTCGAAGCAGGCCGCGCTCCAGCCTTCGCCGCAGCCCGCGCCGCCGCCATCGTACAATGCGCCGGCGCCCGATATCAGCGTCAAGTATGGGGTTCTGCTCGGTCTACCGGCGAGTGGCATGGTCGACGGCGGCGGTGCCGCGGAAGCCACCAAGGCGGATATTCCAGCGATGGATACTGCGCAGTTCCGGCGTCATCTCAAGACCTGTTCGAAAATGCCGGCATCCGTCTCGTCCGACGACAACATTCGTATCGTGCTGCGTGTGCCGTTCACCACCGATGGGAAAATCGCCGCGCCGCCGGCCTTGATCGAAGCCAGCGCTTCGGCGAAGGGGCCTGCCTTGATGAAGAGCGCGATCGAGGCGCTGGTGGCGTGTCAGCCCTACGCGATGCTGCCGCCGGATAAATACGACGAGTGGAAGGTTCTCGATCTCAGCTTCACGCCGCGCGATTTCGTGGGCGGATAACTGAGGACAGCCGGTGCTTGCGGCCATAGCGCCCTGCCGGCGCAGGAGTGGAATCGAAATGACGTTGACGCTTGTGATCGGAAACAAGAATTATTCGTCGTGGTCGATGCGGCCTTGGCTGGCGCTCAAGGCCAGCGGCATCGCATTCGAGGAGAGATTTATTCCGCTCTACACCGGCGCGGCCGACAAACAGCGCATCCTCAATGTAACTCCCGCCGGCAAGGTCCCGGCGCTAATCGATGGCGAGGTGACGGTCTGGGATTCGCTTGCGATCATCGAATACCTCGCCGAACGGTTTCCGGAGGCTGGTCTGTGGCCGGAGGATCCGGCCAGCCGCGCGCACGCGCGATCGGTCTCGGCGGAAATGCATTCGGGCTTTGCAGCGCTGCGAAACGAGTGCGGGATGAACCTGCATCGGCCGATCGGTGCGAAGGCGCTTTCTGACAATGCACACGCAGACATCGCCCGTATCCAGGAGCTCTGGACCGATTGCCGTCAGCGCTCCGCGAAGGCCGGCCCGTTCCTGTTCGGAGCCTTTAGTGCGGCCGATGCCATGTATGGACCGGTGGTCCATCGCTTCCGGACCTATGCGGTTGTCGTGACGTCGCCGGTGCGGGCGTACATGGATGCCATGATGTCTCTGCCGGCATTTCAGCAGTGGACCGAGCAGGGGCTGGCGGAAACCCTCGTGATCGAAAGATTGGAGGTCGTTTGATGCCGCGTCCGGATGCCTCCTGGCGGGCAACGCGGCCGGTCCACAACCACCACTCGCGGAGTTCCCGGCGGAGCAACCAAAAACGCGGTTAGGTTACTGGAAAACCTGCAAAATCGGCAATTCCGCCATGTCGTTTATGACTGGCCAAAAGCGTCGCCCGCGTGCTATACTGGCTGAAAATCCTGGTCGGCAGTACCGCGGAGTGTGCGCGGATAGATGAGTGTTGGCGTTGTGTGATGGAGATGGCGTTGAGGCATAAATTTCTCGTTGGCGAAACAGTCTATTTCACCGCGAGCAACGTGGCACGGCCTGCCGCGAGCGGCACGTACGAGGTGATCCGGCTGCTTCCCACCGACGGCGATGACTGTCAGTATCGGATCAAGAATTCGGCCGAGGCTTTCGAGCGTGTCGCAAAGGAAAGTCAGCTCGCCGCCGGCTAGAACTTCTAGCCACGATTGAGCCAAGGCTCCCAGAAGGCTTTCCGGACCAAGGCTTCCCCTGAAACCCTCCGAGACGGACCGGCCCGGACTGATTTTGCCGCATTCTCGGGTCATGGATTGGCCGGGGAATCTGCATTCGCATCGGCCGAGTGCGTTGTATGCTGGTCTCACTGTTCGGCATGAGGGACACCGCGCGTGAATTGGGATTGGGCAACATCACTCGATCAATTCGGGCGTTCGCCGACATTCCCGTTGTGGCTGACGCTGGCCGCGGCGGGATTCTTCGCCGTCATCGTGCTCCTGACCCTGATTCGTGCGGACAAGTCGGTTGCGAATGGCGTCTTGACCATCATCACGTTGCTCGCGATCGGAGTTGCGGCGGTCGTCACCATTCGCGGGTTCGGTCCTGACGGCAGTCAGGCGCTCGCGTCGAAAAACCTGGCCGTTCCGGTCAACGGCGCCATGCCGGCGTTGTCCTGCATCGACGGCCTTGCCGGCGACGTGGTCGAAGTCGCCTGCGAGAAGGCGTTGTTCAGTACGCCGGATGCCGCCGCCGCCGCCGTCTCCTACGTCGCTTCGGAAATCAGCCGATTGAGGTCGTTCGGCGACGCCAACAGCGCCAACAGCGTCATGTCGCCGGAATTGCAGGCACTACGGCGGGCGATCGAGCGCGATCGCTATGGTCTGGTCGCCCATGTGCTGGCTGCGCGCGATCACTGCCAGCCATCGGACTGCGCCACCTTTCAATCGCTGACCGATCGCAGTCAGGTCGCTGCGAACATGGAGGAGCGGACCTACGAGAAGCTGGTGATGCGTTATGCGTCATCGTGGAATGAGCCTGCAGCAACGGCGAAGGCCGCGGAGTCCGGCACGCCGATGCTTGCTTCGGAGCCGACAGGCAAGCCGACGACTGCCGAGTTTCCGACGTCTGCGTCCATTCCGCCGGTCAGCATCATGACGCCCGAGCCGTCGGCTGGTACGGCGGCGCCATCGTCACCGGCTCCGCCTTCAGCGACCGCGCAAGCCGCCCCGAAGCCGCGTTCGGCTGCGGCGAAGAAGCCGGCAACACCCAAGGCTGCGCCTAAGGTTCACGCGGCAGAGCCCGTCCGCCTTACACCTGAACCCTCCTCAGCGAGTACGCAGGACTAGCTGACCTGTTCGAAAGCCCTCGCTGACATGCACCTCCATCTCGTCAAACTGGCCGTCGGCTGCGAATCTGTGAAGGAGCTCAGGAGCTGGGTCGCCGAGCGCATGAAGCAGGCAAAGCGAAAGGGTCTGCCGCGTCACCATATCCACATCACCCGGATGACACCGAAGCGCGACGAGGAACTACTCGGAGGCGGCTCGCTCTATTGGGTCATCAAGGGTGAAATCGCCGCCCGGGAGAAGCTGATCGGCATCGAGCCGTTCCGCGACGGTGACGGCATCGGCCGATGCCGCCTAGTCATGCAACCGAAGGTGGTTACTGTCAGGCCGCGTCCGATGCGTCCGTTTCAGGGGTGGCGCTATCTGTCTGCCGCTGATGCGCCGCCCGACCTCGGCAGCAATGCGGCGAGCGTTGCCGCGATGCCCGAGCCGATGCGGCGCGAGTTGCGCGATCTGGGGTTATTGTAGGGGCAAGCTGCTCTAAACGCCGATATTGTCGATCAGCCGCGTCGTTCCGATTCTTGCCGCGACCAGGAGCCGGGCTGGTCCGTCCTTAATCGAGCGGATCGGAGCTAGCGTTTCAGCGTGACGCGCCTCGAAATAATCCAGCGTGAAACCTGCGTTCCCGATCGTTCTCGTACCATCGGCCATGACGGCTTCGAGATCGTCGCCGCTCCGTAGCCGTTTGACGGCGTCCTTCATGGTACGGTGAAGTATCGGGGCGACGGCGCGCTGCTCGATCGACAGGTAGACGTTGCGTGATGACATCGCGAGCCCGTCGCGTTCGCGCACGATCGGAACCCCGATGATCTTCACACCAAGATCGAGATCGGCGGCCATCCGGGTCACGACCTTGAGCTGCTGATAGTCCTTCTGGCCGAACAGGGCGATATCCGGCCGGCACTGGGCTAACAGCTTGCCGACGACGGTCGCGACGCCGCCGAAAAAATGCGGGCGGAAACGATCTTCAAGACCTGCCATCGCGGGTCCTTCAATCAATATCCGGGTCGCGAAGTCCGGCGGGTACATCGTACCGGTGTCAGGATTCCAGACCAGATCGACGCGCGCTTCCGCGAGTTTGGCCATATCGGCCTTCCAGGTCCGTGGGTACGATCCGAAATCTTCGTGCGGCGCGAACTGGGTCGGATTGACGAAAATCGAGACAACAACCTTTGACGCACGTCGTTTTGCCTGATGCACCAGCGCCAGATGCCCGTCGTGAAGCGCACCCATGGTCGGCACCAAAGCAACGGTTGCCCGGCGCGCCCGCAAACCGTCGAGGGCGCGGCGTAGGGAGGGAAGGGTGCGGGCAACAGCGGGGGCGCGTGGCATTGCGGCTCAGTACGACTTTTCACCTTATACGTCATGCCACTATGACAGATATCTCCACAAGGACCGAAAGAGTTCCCGTAATTGAGCTGGGTCGATACCACTTGGGGTACAGGCAAGACGCGGCATTGAGTTGGTCGAACAGCTGGCTCTCTGACGCAGGTGTATTGAATCATCTGTGGTTTGCGCCACATTGTGTTTTTAAATCCCTTGCGAGTCTCTATGTCCCGCGATCCGGTGCCGCCGAAATATCCCGCTGACCTGTCCGCCTTTCGGAGCACGCAGTCTGGCGAAAATGCTCCGCTGCCTGACATAAAGCCGTCGACCGCGTCCGATATCGCGGCGTTCGTCGCCAGGGCGCGGGCCATGTCGCCCTTTGCCGCGGGCAGTCGCGGCAGGCTGTTGTTCGCACTCGACGCCACCATGAGCCGGCAGCCGACATGGGACATGGCCTGTGCCCTCCAGGCCGACATGTTTCGCGAAGCCGCCGGCATCGGCAGCCTCGATATTCGGCTTATCTACTATCGCGGGATCGATGAGTGCCGGTCCAGCAGCTGGATATCCGACAGCGCCAAGCTGGCAAGGTTGATGGGTGCCATCGATTGCCGTAGCGGCGAAACTCAAATAGGCAAAATTCTTTCGCACGCGCGCAGCGAAGCGGTCGCGTCGGGTATCAAGGCCGTCGTGTTCGTCGGTGATGCGATGGAAGAATCGGGCGACGATCTCTGCGCGAGGGCCGGCGAGTTGGGGTTGCTGAAGATCCCTGTGTTCATGTTCCAGGAAGGACATGATGCGATTGCCGAGCAGGTATTTCGCGATATCGCGCGGCTGACGGGTGGCGCCTGGTGCCGGTTCGATCCCGGTGCCGCCGCCCAGTTGCGTGAATTGCTCCGGGCGGCCGCGGCTTATGCTGCAGGTGGCCGGGAAGCGTTGCAGCGGCTGTCGACGACCAGCGCGACCCAGCTTTTGGGACAGATGAAATAGCGCCGTGATGCGCTTGTCATTGATGCCGCCATAACCGCTGCCAACAATCGCTTTCGCCGGTTGCCCGGGCATACTATCTATCCGCTATGCCGACTCTGATCTTGGGCCTTGTCGCCTTCGTTTTTTTGTATGTGCTGCTTCAACTGCTCCGGGCGGCAAATCCGGCCGTGTTGGCGCGAGCCATCAGGCTCGCAGGCGGCATCATAGCGCTCGCGGTGGCTGTCTTTGTCGGCATCAAGGGCGAACTGGTGATTGCGCTGCCGCTCGGCATTTTCGGCGCCGGACTTTTGGGCTGGACCCAGTCCAGCGCATCGTTCTTTGGCAGGCTTTTCAACTCGCGGACACAGCCTCCGACGGGACAAACGTCCCAGGTGCGCTCGCAGTTTCTCGACATGATCCTGGATCACGACAGCGGTCGTCTCGGCGGATGGATTGTTGCCGGGCCAGACGCGGGTCGCTCGCTTGACGATTTCGATCTGCCGCAGCTCGTCGCAATGATGACGGGCTTCGATGCAGAGAGCTGCGCGTTACTTGAAAGTTATCTGGACCGCAGGTTTCCCGCCTGGCGTCATAACGCGCAAGGCGATCCGGCAGGGGGGCGTAGCCGCGCGCCTTCGGGCGGCAAAATGACGGACGAGGAGGCCTACCAGATCCTTGGCTTGCAGCCGGGGGCGGGCGGGGACGAGATCCGGCGCGCGCATCGAGGCCTCATGAAGAAACTGCATCCCGACCAGGGGGGGTCGACGTACCTGGCGGCCCGTGTAAACGAGGCCAAGGATACTTTGCTTCGCACTCATCGCAGCTAACTCCAACGCCACCAAACGCTACACTGCGAGTTGCTTCTGTCGGTCTCTGCTCGACGTCCTCGTTTCCCCCGCCGTTGTCCGGCGTGGTTGATCGTTGTTTCAACTGTATCCGCCAATTCTTGACGAGTGGTTTGCATGACGTCGGCTTGGTGCGTTTTCGAATGAAGCGCCGCCGCCGGCTTGTCCTGTGATCGATACGGTTCGCGTGTAGAGAAGGCGTGCAGACGTCATCACGCTCGCAGGATTTTGGCGTCCTAAAACGAAATGGCCCGGTTAGAGCATTTTCTGGCTAAGTGGAAACCGGTTGGCCGTAAGAAAATGCTCTCAACCAATAATTTGCGCGTATTCTGATCGCAAAACCGGTATCCACTTTTGCGGAATCCGCGCTAGGCCCGGCCATTTGAAAGGGTACGGGCCGCGCGATCAGTTTTTGATCGTGATGCAGGACATATCCGAACGCTTCAGGGTACGGCACACAGCTTCGGCTTCATCGCGGTCGAGGCCGGCGAAGCGGGCCCGGTACAGCTTTTTGCTGCCCTTGGCGACGAACTCGGTGAAAGGATCCGCCTTACCCAGCATGCCGCGGGCGCGGCTTCGCGCCGCATCGAGACGCTCGCGCGCCTCGCTCTCGGTCTCCAGCGCGCCGACCTGAATGATCCAGCCCGAATGCGACGCCACCGGCTTCACCGCGCCGTTATGCTGAACAGCCTGCGGTTGAGCGCTGGGCGCGGAATCCGCATTTGCCATTGCCTGCGATGTCGAGGAGGGGAGGCTTGATGCCGGCAGTACGCCCAGGATGCCTTGCCCGGTGCCGAAGTTGGCAGGCTGCGTCGGCATATTGGCTCGCGCCATGACAGAACCCGATGTTTCCGGTGCCATGTCCCGGACAGCTGCTGCGGCGCCGTCGACCGGCGGCACCGATGCCGTCGGCGCGGCCGAGGCTAACCTGACCGATCCCGCCTTGACCTGTACCGTCTTTACCCGCACCGGCTTCATCGGTTCGGTGGAACCGGGAATGGCGTCGATCGGCTGGGTCGCGATGACGCCGCTCGTCAAGGGAGCGGGCTCGGGCTTGGCCCGTTTCGGCGGCAGAGCTGCGGTCGAGGCCGCTATCAGCGAGCGGGCCAGATGAGTGGGACGGTCAGGCGGCAGCGCGACCGGTTCGGGCGCTGCGGATGCGGTTTGAACGGCGCCGTCGACCTGCACCGTGTCCTTTGGCCGTGATCGCGCCTGATCTTCGGCCACCATCGCATTGGCCTCGGCCAGGTTGCTCTCGGTGATGGCGGCGACGGTCCGCCGCGTCGCGGCCTTGTCGAGATTTTCGGCCAGTAGATTGCGCATGGTCGCATCGCGCGAACCGCTGCTGCGACCTCCCAGGACGACGCCGACTAGATGGCGATTGCCGCGCTTCAGATTGGTGACGAGGTTGAAACCGGACGCCCGGATATATCCGGTCTTGATGCCGTCAACGCCGTCGACGCTGCCGAGCAGATGGTTGTGGCCGCGAATGGTGCGGCCACGGAATGTAAATGAGGTTGTCGCGAAGTAGCGATAGTAGCGGGGAAACCGATCCTGCAATGCACGGCCGAGCGTTGCCTGGTCCCGTGCGGTGGTAACCTGATCGTCGTTAGGAAGACCTGAGGCGTTGCGATAGACCGTCCGGGTCATGCCGAGAGCGCGCGCCTTCCGCGTCATCATTCTGGCGAAGTCATCCTCGTCGCCGCCGATCGCCTCGGCGATCACGACCGCCGCATCGTTCGCGGATTTCGTCACCAGCCCCTTGATGGCGTCTTCGGCGCGGATGGTCTGACCCGGCCGCAAACCGAGCTTTGTCGGATCCTGTTCAGCAGCGTGCTCCGAGACCCGCATCTCGCTGTCGAGGTTCATCTTGCCCGCATCCAGACGCTCGAACAACAGATAGAGCGTCATCATCTTGGTCAGCGATGCCGGATGACGAAGACTGTCGGGGTTTGTGGACGAGAGTGTCTCGCCGGAATTGGCGTCGACGATGATCGAGGCGAAACGTGGATTGTAGCTTTGCCGCGCCTCGTGGTGACCGTGATGGCGATGGTGGTGACGGGCACGGCGCGCGTCGGCGTGATCGGTCGTGAAAACGGCGGCGGCGATCACTGCCAGTCCGAATGCGCCAGCTCGCATCACGCGCGAGGAAGCCAAGGTTGTGCGAAGCATGAACGTCCCCGTCCCCATTTTTCGACTTTAGTCACTGGTTCGTGAGGCAAAATTGTGCCCGACGGTCTCATCTGAACGTTCAGCGCGAACCGGTCTCAAGGCGAGGGTGGCAGGTCAGGTTGCCGTTCTGGCTAAGAGGCTGGTTTCACAGCGTTTTTTATCGTCCGCCGGAACGCTCTAGATACGGGAATCAGCGTAGGGGGCCGGAGTTTCCAAAAGGTTAAGCAACTCTTGATGGCAGCTGTTGGATTTGCGTCGAATGAGCATTTGTGCATCGCACAAAAATGTTGCATTTTATTGTGCAATGCACTATATCTCTATTGAAGAAGCCGGATGCTCCGGCTCGTCATACCAACGGAGAGAAATTCATCATGCTGAAGATCGAAGAAGTCCAGCAGCACGGAAAAGAGCAATTCGATGCTGCGGTCGCGGCGGCGGGCAGCTTCCAGAAGGGCGTTCAGGCGATCGCCGTGGCCTTTGGCGACTACACGCGGAAGTCGTTTGAAGACGGCAATGCATTCACCGAGAATCTCGTCGGCGTGAAATCGCTCGACAAGGCCATCGAGGTGCAGACCGAATACGCCAAGAGGACCTACGAGACGTTCGTTGCGGAGTCGCAGAAGATCAGCGAACTCTACGCCGATCTCGCCAAGCAGACTTACAAGCCGTTCGAGGATTTCGCCGCGAAGTTCGTTCCGGCCGCTCGCTGATATCGCAAAAGCGTCCTCAAATGAAAAAGCCCGGCCATCATCGGCCGGGCCTTTTTTGGATCGTCGCGTACGCGTTACTTCGCGATGCGGAGCTGCGAGATTTGCGTGAGAATATTCTGGAACGCATCCGCGGTCTGGGTAGCCGACGTGATCATTTGGAAATTACCGTTGCTGGCGCAGTCCTGCAGCACTTGCGACGTCGGATCCATGCTGCCGATGTTGACCTGGATTGTGAAGACGGTAGCACCGCTGTCCTTGACTTTCTGACACAGCAATTCCTGCCGCGCATCGATGCTCGACGCATTCGTATACCAGCGATTCTGCGTGTTCAGACCGTCGGACAGGAGAACGATGTAGTCCTGATAGATGTGGGTCGAGTCTTTCGCGGGAGCGATGATCGGGCCGTTGGTCGTGTTGAGCGATTGCCAGCCCCAGGCAAGGCCAACCGCCTGGTCGGTATTGCCATTCGGAGTCATGGAGTTGATCTGGGCTTTAAGGGTACTCCACTGATTGCTCATGGCAGTAATTGTCGCAGGCGGGCAGTAGGTCGACTGCTCCGCATAATACCGCGTCGACGTTGTCCCATCGCCCATCATGGTACCGTCATTCGTCACATAAGCAGTATTGGTGGTGTCGTAGTTCTGGTCTCGATCGGTAATGCAGCCGTTCCAGGTGCTGATGGGGTTAGTGGACGACTGCTGCCAGTCGTTCTGAACCTGAAGTGTCGGATCCGAATACGTTGTTGGTGTCCATTTTCGGTTTTTAAAACCGACATAGGCGCTAACCCGCGGTTGACTCAGATTATGGGTGTGATCATTTGGACCGGGCTGCGTCCAGTTATGAACGTAAGTCTTGCCGGAGCACGACTTCGTGCTGCCGCTGCCGCTGCAGGTACAGCCGGAGACAGAAGAGCCAGAGGACGTCGTTGGGCAACTGCAGGACGATGACCCCGAGCAGAATGTTTCTACGATGCCGGTTGCTACGCTTTCCCAGCAACCGTTGTAATACGCACGAGAGTTGTTATCGATACTTGGGCAAATGTAGCCCTTATAAGTACCGCTCGACGGAATCGTCGAGATGTTTGAGGCTCCGTTACTAGGACCGCTGGTGCAGGTGAATCCGCTACTGCTGTTTGTGAATGGACATTTCACTCCCGGTCCCACCGCGTGCCAGTTCATAGGAAGCTTTGGTGGCTGGGAGCTTTTGTTGTTCGGCTGCTGCGCAGTCGGCGGATTTAGCCAATCGGCCCAGTTGATCCAGTTTGCGTTGTAGTTGGAAGAGCCGACATTGACGTCCTTTGAGAACGGAATAATCGAAATATAGACGTCGCCACTAGTTTTGCTGAAAGCGGACAATGAATCGATCATGTTTTTCGCCGCGCTTTGGAGCGCCGCCATCTTGCCGTTGTCCGCCATCGAGCCGGTGTTATCCAACACCATTGCGACGCGCATGCGCGAATTACCCCACGTCGACGTGGAACTGGTACCAAATGTGAGCTGCGGAAAACCGGCGACCTTCATGAAGTCGGTTTTGATGGTGCCGTGTCCGGAGGCGAGAATTGTCGCCGCCGCGGATGAGGTGCTCGGCGTGTAGGTAGCATCCAACGTCACACCAAGCGCGTTGGTATCATGATAAAGGGATGAAAAATATCGCTGCAAGGCGTCTTTGATCTGCTGCGACGACATGGCCGGATTAGCTGCGGCGTCCTTTGAGACCATCAGCACCGCCGAATCTATTGCCGCCTGCATCGATGAGCGCGCCGCGTTGGCCCGTGTATAGTCCACGGCGGCCCCGACGAAGCCAAGCACCGGCAAGAGAGCAATCGCAAAAATTGGTGCGATATTACCTCGTAGATCTCTACCAAAATGGGTAGCCGAACTGCGAATCCGTTTGGGAATTGACGTACCAGACATGGCTGTCACCGATCCGTTGGTTTCAACCGGCATTTCGAGCCGGAGGACTAAACGGGTGGTAAAGTTGTCCCGAGAAAGCAGGTAAATAGCCGCATAAATTGCGAGGATGAGCCGAAAGATCGCGGCTGTCGTCAACGGAGCTTAAAGCGCCATATGGGTTATTCTCGCAGACCGGGAGGGCCTGGTTAACCATCGGCTCGAGGGCTGGACGCAGCGGATGTTGTTTCGCTAGCGATCTACGATCTTGCGGTCAGTCGAATACGGACCCATACTCAAGTCATCCGGACCAGCCGACGGTCGACCGGGACATAGGCGGCCGCCGTGAAAATTTGCCTGGATTGATACGACCGCCTGGCGAATTTTGCCTGGCCGGTATCGTTCATCCTGCGGGGATATCGAACGCTTGAGCCATGTTGAAGCTGCCTGCCATTCAGACATCTGGAACGTCCGTGCTGCTTGTGGCGGACATCTGTTCATTGGCTGCGCCGAGAATGAGTGACGACGAAGGGCGCGCCGATGGTCGGGGCGATCCGGCCGCTTCGGTCATCACCAAAGTCAAACCGAAGACCAAACGTCCCCATCTCTACCGCGTGCTGATATTGAATGACGATTACACTCCCATGGAGTTCGTCGTTCACGTCCTCGAGAAGTTCTTTCAGAAGGATGTGGAGGCCGCCACCCAGATCATGCTGCACGTCCACCATCACGGTATAGGCGAATGCGGCGTGTTCACCTATGAGATCGCCGAGACCAAGGTGACGCAGGTGATGGATTTTGCGCGCAAGCACCAGCATCCGCTGCAATGCGTGATGGAAAAAAAGTAGCTGCATCGGTTCGGCGAAATCGAAACGGCTTTGTGGGGTTACCGGATTTTAGTCGGCGCAAATCCGTGTGTGGTTCTTCCGGGCCGCTGCGAGAGATTCGGAACAAGCGCGCCGCAATTTCTGCGCTGAACCGGCTCTTCCCCCGGGGTAGTGCATTACTATATTATTGACGAAGGTTGTTGTTGCCTGATGGGGCGATGGCGATCATGATGGCCAAGAGACCCTAGAGGACGCGGAATGCCAACTTTTTCTCAAAGCCTGGAACAATCCCTGCATCGGGCGCTCGCAATCGCGAATGAGCGGCATCATCAATATGCCACGCTCGAGCACCTTTTACTGTCGCTGGTCGACGATTCCGACGCCGCAGCTGTTATGCGAGCTTGCAGCGTCGACCTCGACAAGCTGCGTGGCAGCCTGGTGAACTATCTCGAAACCGAATTCGAGAATCTGGTGGCGGACGCTGCTGACGACGCCAAGCCGACGGCTGGTTTCCAGCGCGTGATCCAGCGGGCGGTAATTCACGTGCAGTCGTCCGGCCGCGAGGAGGTAACAGGCGCCAACGTGCTGATTGCGATCTTCGCGGAGCGCGAAAGCCATGCCGCCTATTTCCTGCAGGAGCAGGATATGACGCGCTACGACGCGGTGAATTATATAAGCCATGGCATTGCCAAACGTCCGGGCGTCTCCGAAGCGCGTCCGGTGCGCGGCGTTGATGAAGAGACTGAATCGAAGAGCGGCGACGACGCCAAGAAGAAGGGCGACGCGCTCGAGACCTATTGTGTCAACCTGAACAAGAAGGCGCGTGACGGCAAGATCGACCCGGTGATCGGGCGAAACGCCGAGATCAACAGGGCGATCCAGGTGCTGTGTCGCCGGCAGAAGAACAATCCGCTGTTTGTCGGCGATGCCGGCGTCGGCAAGACCGCGATCGCGGAAGGCCTGGCGAAGCGCATCGTGGACAGCGAAGTCCCCGAGGTGCTGGCGACCTCAACCGTATTCTCGCTCGACATGGGGACACTGCTGGCCGGCACTCGCTATCGCGGCGATTTCGAAGAGCGGTTGAAGCAGGTACTCAAGGAACTCGAAGCTCACCCGAGCGCGGTTCTGTTCATCGATGAGATCCACACGGTGATCGGCGCCGGCGCCACCTCCGGCGGCGCGATGGACGCGTCCAATCTGCTCAAGCCGGCGCTGGCGTCGGGAACGATCCGCTGCATGGGTTCGACCACCTACAAGGAATATCGGCAGCACTTCGAGAAGGATCGCGCGCTAGTGCGCCGGTTCCAGAAGATCGACGTCAATGAACCGTCGGTCGAGGATGCCATCGCTATCCTGAAGGGGCTGAAGCCGTATTTCGAGGACTACCACAAGCTGAAATACACCAACGATGCGATCGAAGCGGCGGTGCAGTTGTCGTCGCGTTATATTCACGACCGCAAGTTGCCCGACAAGGCGATCGACGTGATCGATGAGTCCGGTGCGGCGCAGATGCTGGTGGCCGAGAACAAGCGCAAGAAGACCATCGGCATCAAGGAAATCGAGACCACGATCGCGGTCATGGCTCGGATACCGCCCAAGAGCATGTCCAAGGACGATGCCGAGGTCCTCAAGCATCTCGAGCAGACGCTCAAGCGCGTGGTGTTCGGGCAAGATCGCGCTATCGAAGCCCTGACGGCGTCGATCAAGCTCGCGCGCGCCGGCTTGCGCGAGCCGGAAAAGCCGATCGGTTCCTACCTGTTCTCCGGTCCCACCGGCGTTGGCAAGACCGAGGTCGCGAAACAGCTTGCGGAAGCGATGGGCGTCGAACTGCTGCGCTTCGATATGTCGGAATACATGGAGCGGCATACTGTTTCGCGGCTGATCGGCGCGCCTCCCGGCTACGTCGGTTTTGATCAGGGCGGCCTGCTGACCGATGGCGTCGATCAGCATCCTCATTCTGTGGTGCTGCTCGACGAAATCGAGAAGGCGCACCCCGACGTCTACAATGTTCTGTTGCAGATCATGGATCACGGCCGGCTCACCGATCATCACGGCAAGCAGGTCAATTTCCGTAACGTGATCCTGATCATGACCACCAACGCAGGCGCCTCCGACATGGCCAAGGCTGCGTTCGGCTTCACCCGCAACAAGCGGGAAGGGGACGATCGCGAAGCCATCAACCGTCAGTTCTCGCCCGAGTTCCGCAACCGGCTTGATGCCACCGTCTCGTTCGGCCATCTCAGCACCGAAGTGATTGGCATGGTGGTCGAGAAGTTCGTGCTTCAGCTGGAAGCCCAGCTTGCTGATCGTTTTGTGACGATCGATCTGTCCGAGCCCGCCAAGGCTTGGCTGATCCAGCACGGGTATGACGAGCAGATGGGCGCTCGGCCGATGGCGCGGGTGATCCAGGAGCACATCAAGAAGCCGCTGGCGGATGAAGTGCTGTTCGGCAAGCTCAAGGGCGGCGGCCATGTCCGCGTCGTTGTGGTCAAGGACGAAGCGGTCGCAGGCGTCGATCTCGAGAAGATCGGTTTCGAGTTCCTCGAGGGGCCGGTCACGCCCAAGCCTGAGAATCTTCCGGGTGGGGCCCGCAAGCGCAAGCCGAAGCCCGGTGGCGGTATCTCCAAAGAACCGCTCAAGGTCTGAGGGTAACCGCAAAAAATCAAACGGCCGGCACTATAAGTGCCGGCCGTTTTGCTTTTGGACAGGGGGGCCGCTGAAGCGTTTTCGAACCAAGCCCTCAGGCTTGGTTCGCGTGAAGAAAACGCGTCAAATCTGGATCATTGAGTCCTGCTGCTGATTCCTGCAGAAGCGAAAAGACTCAAGCGTCCTTCTCTTCGGCGTTCTGTTCGCTCTCGGCGTCGGTGACGTCGTCGTGCTGCGCTTCCGGATCGAAGAATTCGCCGGCGGCGGCGATCGCTTCCGCTGCGGCGTCGCGATCCTCCCGTCGGGTGCTGATTTCCTCGCCACGCTTGATACGCTCGGCTTCGTCGGCGCTGCGAGCGACGGTCACCATGATATGGGCTTCCACCTCGGGATGGACTGCGACCGTCAGCTTCTGCCGGCCGATCGTCTTGATCGGCGTATCAAGCCAGACCTGCGGGCGGCTGACGATGATGCCGTCTGCGGCCAGCGAGGTAACGATGTCGCGCACCGTGACCGAGCCAAACAGCTGACCGGTCTCCGACGCCTGGCGGATAATGACGATGTCGCGGCCGTCGATCTTCTCGGCGACTTTGGCGGCTTCGCCCTTGGCCTGGATATTGTTGGCCTCGAGCTCGGCCTTCATGCCGTCATATCTGGCTCGGTTGTCGGCGGTCGCGCGCAGGGCCTTGCCGCGTTTGAGAAGGAAGTTGCGGGCGAATCCGTCCTTGACCTTCACGACATCGCCCATCTGGCCAAGCTTGGCCACGCGTTCCAGCAGAATGACTTCCATGTTCGATCCCCTTGTTCGGAGTTGAGCGGGTTTATGTTGAATTCACGATTTAGGCGTGAGCGGTGGAGGCATGTGCCGCTGCAGGTAGCGTTGGCGAAATCCGAAGATCGCGTCGGCGATGCCGATGCCGACCATGGCAATGACCGGCCAGATGAACATGAGCACGACGGCGTAGACGGAAGCGATCCACAGCCCGCGGTTCCGCAGCGTCAGTGTGATCGTGTGCAACACGGCGAAACCCGCGAGCGCATACGCCATCATCAGACACGCGGTGACGATCTTGGCCATGATTGCTGGAAGTCCGCCGGTGAAGCACAGCGCCAGTGCCACGGCCGTCGCAACTAGCGCCATTGGCGGGAGCGTTGTTGTCTTCATGTCGGGCCAGGGGCGTCGCAGCCGACCCGAGGTGGCGGTGACCTTGGCCGCGAGCCACACATTGAGCGTCAGCGTCGTCATTGCGATCGTCGCGGCGGCGGCGGGAGCGATGGCCACAAACGCATCGACGACCTCGGAGGCCTGGTCCCGTGATGCCGCGTCATCCTGCACATTGACGATACGCAGCAACCCGTGGCGCAGCGTATCCGTAATGGTCGATGCATCGGAGCCGAGCGTCAGCAGTGCGGCGGTTGTGGTCAGGGCGGCGAAGCATGCGATCCACATCAGAATGCGTCCGAGTGGATACCAGTCGACCGGCGGCGGTCCGGCCGGCGCCACGCCGGTCCCTTGCGGCGGCGCATCCGCCGTGACAGGGCGACCGAGCAAAACCAGGTGCCCGAGCCACCACGCCGGGAGTGCGACTGTCAACACGAAGGCGGCGGAATAGGGCGGGCCGAACATGGCGCCGAGAACGGCGCCGGCCAAGGCGCCGCCGATTGCCGCGCAGGTCGGTCCCCATCCCATTGCCGCGACCATCAGAGGCAGCGGGGCCAGATAGAACAGCAGCAACGAGACGAGCGCTCCCGAAATGATCGAGGCGAACATCAGCGCCGACGCACAGCCGGCTGCAACTGCGATGAGGAGGTTCATAATCATCAGCTGTCCCGCTCCCCTCGAGCGGTTAGAGGTTTCTTTTGAACCCCAACCATCGGCGACCGGAGGATGGTCCGGAAGCCTTATGAAAAATGAGTGGCGGCGGCGTAAATGCCGCCACTCGCCGAATTAGCGGATGACGTAAGGAAGCAAGCCGAGGAACCGTGCGCGCTTGACGGCCTGCGCGAGTTCGCGCTGCTTCTTGGCGGATACCGCGGTGATGCGGCTCGGCACAATCTTGCCGCGCTCCGAGACGTAACGCATCAGCAGCTTGGAATCCTTGTAGTCGATTTTCGGCGCATTCGAGCCCGTGAACGGGCAGGTCTTGCGGCGGCGGAAAAACGGACGGCGGGCACCAGCATCAGCCATGATTCTTACTCCTCAACCACTGCGGTGGCTTCGTCGCGCGGCCGGCGCGGACCGCGCTCGCCGCGGAAGCCGCCTTCGCGGTCACCACGGAAACCGCCGCCGCGATCGTCGCGGTCACGGTCGCGATCGGCTTTGCGCATCATCGCGGACGGGCCTTCCTCATGTTCGTCGACGCGAACGGTGAGATAGCGGATGACGTCTTCGTGGATGCGTTCCTGGCGCTCGATCTCGTTGACCACCGCGGAGGGGCCCTCGATGTTGAGCAGCACGAAATGCGCCTTGCGGTTTTTCTTCATGCGATAGGTGAGTGAACGTACACCCCAGTTCTCGGTCTTGGTGACCTTGCCGCCCAATCCGGTGATCACACCAGTGATCTGGTTGGTCAATTCCTCGACCTGCTGGGAACTCGCATCCTGGCGCGCGAGAAAAACATGCTCATAGAGAGGCATGGATGTCCTTTCCTGACGTTGGCGCGGACCTCGGCGGCAAGCCCTTCGAGGCCTTCGGAAAGGACTCGGGATAAGCTCAGAAGGCGGAAGCACGGGACGACGGACCAACGGGCCCTGCCGCATCAATATCGCCTGAGTAAGGTGAAATTGCTGAGACCGTCCGTTCAGCTCCCGGCCGGGATCCACGGATGACGCGGGTTATACGGATTTTCGGGTCGGTTGCAAGGGAAAGCGCCGGGTTTCGCGCTTCCGGGCCTGTCCAAACAGTCAAAGCAAGCCACTAGGCGGGGGACCCTAGGGGGCGCAGCCGGGGCACAGGTCGCTCACGTGCAGCCGTCTTGACATCATCCGGCGCGCGGTGTCTCTCCGCCCGGGGTTTTTAGGGGCGGACGCATGACTGCGGCATTTACCTTTCCAGGGCAGGGTTCCCAGACCGTCGGTATGGGCAAGGCGCTGGCAGAGGCTTTTCCGGCCGCGAAAGCCGTTTTCGACGAGGTGGATACCGCTCTCGGCGAAAAACTTACCGCCGTCATCTGGGATGGCCCCGCTGAAACCCTGCAACTGACCGAGAACGCCCAGCCGGCATTGATGGCTGTCTCCATCGCCACGCTCCGCGTGCTCGAGATCGAGGCCGGATTTTCCGTGGCCCGCGATGCCGCCTTCGTGGCCGGACATTCGCTCGGGGAATACTCCGCGCTGGCGGCCGCGGGAAGCCTGAGCATCGCCGATACGGCGCGGCTGCTGCGGACGCGCGGCCTTGCCATGCAGAAGGCGGTTCCGGTCGGTGTTGGCGCGATGGCCGCGCTGCTGGGTCTCGATTACGAGGCCGCCGTGGCGGTTGCTGACGAAGCCGCGCAGGGGCAAGTCTGCCAGGCCGCGAACGACAACGGCGGCGGGCAGGTTGTCGTGTCGGGCGACAAGGCGGCGGTCGATCGTGCGGTCGAGATTGCAAAGACCAAGGGCGCCAGGCGCGCGATGCTGCTGCCGGTATCGGCGCCGTTTCATTGCAAGCTGATGCAACCCGCGGCGGATGCCATGGCGAGGGCGTTGGCTGACGTGACGATCAACACGCCGGCCGCGCCGGTCGTATCGAATGTGCTGGCCGCGCCGATCACTGATCCGGACGAGATCCGCCGTCGCCTGATCGAGCAGGTCACAGGGACCGTGCGCTGGCGCGAGTCGGTGGCCTATATGGCGGGACATGGCGTGACGCGCTTTTTCGAAATTGGAGCCGGCAAGGTTTTGAGCGGGCTCGTCAAACGCATTGCTGATGGCGCTGTTGGCGTCGCCGTCGGCGGACCGAACGATATCGAGCCGGCCAGGGAAGCGCTGGCTGCCGCACGGTCGGCGTAAGCGAGACGGGGGAGGATACGATGTTCGATTTGACCGGCAGGACCGCGCTCGTGACCGGCGCGACCGGCGGCATCGGAGGCGCCATTGCGAAGGCGCTGCATGCGCAGGGAGCGACGGTCGCGATTTCCGGCACCCGGCGCGAGGTGCTGGACGCGCTGGCGGGCACGCTTGGCGAGCGCGTTCATGTGCTGCCCTGCAACCTGTCCGATGCGGGGGAGGTCGAGGCGTTGGTGCCCGATGCCGAGAAGGCGATGGGGCGGGTCGATATCCTCCTCGCTAATGCCGGCGTCACCCGGGACAATCTGTTCGTGCAACTGCGCGATGAGGATTGGGACGATGTCATCCGGATCAATCTGACCGCGACGTTCCGTCTGGCGCGCGCTGCGACCAAGTTGATGATGCGCAAGCGGTTCGGCCGCATCATCGCCATCACCTCGGTGGTCGGCGTGACCGGCAATCCGGGCCAGGGCAACTACACCGCATCGAAGGCGGGGCTGATCGGCATGATCAAGACGCTAGGTGCGGAATATGCGAAGCGCGGGGTGACCGCCAACTGCATCGCACCCGGTTTTATCGCAACACCGATGACTGACGCGCTGAACGACAAGCAGCGCGAGGCGATTTTGACGAAAGTCCCGGCGGCGCGCCTCGGGACGCCGGAGGATATAGCGGCGGCGGCGGTTTATCTGAGCTCAAACGAAGCGGCTTACGTGACTGGACAGACGATTCACGTCAACGGCGGAATGGCAATGATTTGAGGGGTTTTTGGCCTATCCACCGGGGCTTGTGGTCAAGGCTTTCGATGTGTGATAACCGGACGAATAACGGGTGGGCGAAGAACGCCATTGCAGGAATTTGAAACCCTGTATATTGGCGGTGCGGAGGCTGCCGTCGTTTGCCGGTCCGCACCGGCTCAAAGCGGAACAGACCGATTCTACACGACTGCGATAGCGACAGGAATTTAGTGAGTTGGTGCTCCACGATGGCTCGTTTTGCGGTCGGGTCCAATTGAACAACGCGAGGGTTAATGATGAGCGAGATTGGCGAGCGGGTTAAAAAGATCGTGGTCGAGCACCTTGGCGTAGAGCCCGAGAAAGTCGTCGATAATGCCAGCTTCATTGACGATCTCGGCGCTGACAGTCTCGACACCGTCGAACTCGTGATGGCCTTCGAGGAAGAGTTTGGCTGTGAAATTCCCGACGACGCGGCGGAGACGATTCTGACCGTTGGCGATGCCACCAAGTTTCTCGAGAAGAACGCGAAAAGCTAACGCTCTTGCGCGGTCTTGCTGAAGCCGGACGGACCGTGATCGAACGGTCCACCGGCTTTTCCTTATGGCTGGCAAGGAGGCTGGAGTTTTTCATATGAGGCGCGTCGTCGTCACGGGTCTTGGCATGGTGTCGCCGCTTGGCTGTGGCGTCGAGCCGACCTGGAAACGCATCCTCAGCGGCGAGAGCGGCGCGAAGCAGATCGAGACCTTCGACGTCAGCGACTTGCCGTGCCGAATCGCTTGCGTCGTTCCGCGCGGCGACGGGAGCGGTGGAACCTTCAATCCCGACCAGTGGATGGAGCCGAAGGACCAGCGCAAGGTCGACGATTTCATTATCTTTGCGATGTGCGCTGCCAGGCAGGCGCTCGATGATGCGAACTGGCATCCGGCGACTGAGGAGGATCGTTGCGCGACCGGCACCCTGATTGGTTCCGGCATCGGCGGACTCTCCGGAATCGCCGACACCGCGATCCTTATGAAGGAGCGGGGAGCGCGCAAGGTGTCGCCGTTCTTCATTCCGGGACGCCTGATCAATCTTGCTTCGGGCTACGTGTCGATCGAGCACGGACTGAAGGGGCCGAACCATGCAGTGGTGACGGCCTGTTCGACCGGTGCCCATGCAATCGGCGATGCCAGCCGCCTGATCGCGCTCGGCGACGCCGATGTCATGGTGGCGGGAGGCGCGGAGTCGCCGATCTGCCGCATCGGCATGGCGGGTTTCTGCGCGGCACGTGCGCTGTCCACCGGATTCAACGACACGCCGCAGAAAGCCTCGCGTCCCTACGACAAGAATCGTGATGGCTTCGTGATGGGAGAGGGCGCGGGTATCGTTGTCCTCGAAGAGTACGAGCATGCACGGCAGCGCGGCGCGAGAATCTATGCCGAGGTGACGGGTTACGGCCTGTCAGGGGATGCCTATCACATCACCTCACCGTCGCCCGAGGGTGACGGTGCGTTTCGAAGCATGACTGCGGCGATGAAGCGCGCAGGCGTATCGCCGTCGGATATCGACTATATCAACGCCCACGGCACATCCACTCAGGTCGGCGATGAAATCGAACTGGGCGCAGTCGAGCGGTTACTGGGTAACGCCGCATCAAGGACTTCGATGTCGTCGACCAAATCGTCGATCGGCCATCTGCTGGGCGCTGCCGGCGCGGTCGAAGCAATTTTCAGCATCCTTGCGATTCGCGATAACATCGCGCCGCCGACGATCAACCTTGATAATCCCTCCGTGGAAACCGCGATCGATCTCGTTCCGCACAAGCCGCGCGAACGGGAAATCAATGTCGTCCTATCGAATTCGTTTGGATTCGGTGGCACAAACGCGTCCGTGATCGTGCGGCGCGTGGCTGATTAACGCGGGGCGGGGACAAATCCACCGTTTCGCCGCATTCGACGACAAATCCTAGTGGTCCTTTGTTTCTAACATTTGCACCCCGTTGCGGCAGGCGTTCTTGCAAATGTTAGAAACAAAGGACCACTAGTAACGGGCGTATGCTGTTGGCCGGGGCAAGAATTCGCCGGCCGCGATAGAACCGACAGGATTCAGGTTACATCGATGAGTGAGAGACCGCCCATTTCTCCGCGTAGTCCGCGCGCCGCACTTGAACCAGAACAAGTGCCGCCGCCGCCGAAGCGCTCCGCACGCGTCCGCAGTCCGCTGGTGATCGCCGGCAACGCGATCATCACCCTCGTGCTGATCGGGATGCTTGGTGTTGGCGGGATCTATATCTACGGCAAGCAGAAAATCGAGGCGCCTGGACCGCTGCGGGAAGACAAGGTCGTCAACATTCCGGCCCGGGCCGGAATGACCGACATCGCGGACATTCTCCAGCGCGAAGGCGTGATCGACAACAATCGCTGGGCGTTTTTCGGAAGTGTGTTCGCGCTGAAAGCGCGCGCCGATCTCAAGCCCGGCGAATATTCGTTCCAGAAGAATGCCAGTCTGCGCGACGTCATCGGCACCATTGTCGAAGGCAAGGTGGTGCAGCATCTCGTTACGATTCCCGAGGGCCTGACCTCCGAGCAAATCGTAGCGCGGCTTTCAGAGAACGAGATTTTCTCAGGGACCATTCGCGAAATTCCGCGCGAAGGCACGTTGCTACCCGAGACATATAAGTTTCCGCGAGGAACGAGCCGAGACCAGGTGGTCCAGCGCATGCAACAGGCGCAGAAGCGCGTACTCGCGGAAATATGGGAGCGTCGCACCGCTGATGTGCCCGTCAAGACGCCAGAGCAGCTCGTCACGCTCGCATCGATTGTTGAAAAGGAAACGGGCAAGCCGGATGAGCGCAGCCGGGTCGCGGCGGTGTTCGCCAACCGCCTGAAGCAGAAAATGAAGCTGCAGTCCGATCCGACGATTATCTATGGTTTGGTCGGCGGTAAGGGAACGCTCGGACGGCCGATCAAACGCAGCGAAATCACGCAACCGTCCCCGTACAATACCTACGTGATTGAAGGGTTGCCGCCCGGACCGATCGCGAACCCTGGCCGGGCCTCGCTCGAAGCTGCAGCAAATCCGGCGCGAACCCGCGATTTGTTCTTCGTCGCCGATGGGACGGGAGGGCACAGCTTCACCGAGACCTACGAGCAGCACCAGAAGAATGTCGCCCGGTTGCGGACCATGGAAAAGCAGATCCAGAACGATACGGTTGAGCCGGCGGACGATCCGCCGCCGCCGGCTGCGGCGCCTTCCAGTGCAGCGCCTACCGCTGTCGCGCCTGCCGCTGCGGATACCGACGCGACGGAAGAGCCCGCCGCGAAACCGGCGCCAAGAAAGCGGGTCCGGCCAGCCCGGCAGGGCGCGGCACAACCTTCGCCGGGCGCTGTCCAGCAATAAGCGCCGTTTCCACGCAACTGCCGGTTTCCGCTCCGGAAGCGATTCCACTCGCCCGCAAAACCCTCTAACGTAGTGGTCCGATTCTAACATTTGCATCCGGTTGCGGCAGAAGTTCTTGCAAATGTTAGAATCAAAGGACCACTAGCAACGTCCGTTCCCACGAATCTCATATCTGGACGCTTCGGAGAAACCACGCGATGGCGTTGTCGAGCATGACCGGCTTTGCACGAAGCCACGGCGCCAGTGGGCCTTATGCGTTCGAATGGGAGCTGAAATCAGTGAACGCCAAGGGGTTCGACCTTCGAACGCGGCTGCCGCCGGGTTGGGACGATATCGAAGCAACGGCCCGCAAACGATCGGCCCAGGTGTTATCGCGCGGCACGGTCTACGCCAATCTGACTGTAAAGCGCAGCAACGCCGCCTCCGTCGTTCGCATCAATGAGGAGGTGCTGGCGTCGATCCTAAAGGTCGCCAGTGATTTGTCCGGTAGGATCGACGCGGTTGCCCCGAGCATTGACGGCTTGCTGTCGATCAAGGGTGTTCTCGAGGTCGTCGAACCGGAAACTGATGAGATAGAGGAGCAGGCCGCAAAGGCCGCCGCCGCCGAGGCTTTCGAACAGGCATTGCGCAGCCTGATCGATATGCGCGAGCGCGAGGGTACAGCGCTCGGTCAGATCCTGTCGCAGCGGATGGATGAGATCGAACATCTCGCAAGCAAGGCGGAGGCCGCGCCCGGCCGTCGGCCGGACGCAGTGAAGGCGCGGCTTGCCGAGCAGATAACCGCGCTTCTCGAGACATCGGACCGCTTCGATCAGGACCGGCTCAATCAGGAAGCGATCCTGATCTCCGCGAAGGCGGATATTCGCGAGGAGCTCGACCGCATTGCCTCGCATATTTCGCAGGTGCGGGAATTGATCGGCGGGGGCGGCCCGATCGGGCGCCGGCTCGATTTTCTCGCGCAGGAATTCAACAGGGAAGCGAACACCTGTTGTTCGAAGTCGAATGATCTCGAATTGACCAATATTGGCCTTGCGATGAAAAACGTCGTCGAGCAGTTTCGCGAACAGGTCCAGAATTTGGAGTGATCGATGGCTGCTCACGGCCAGAGCTTCGATGGAGTTGAACGGCGCGGTCTGATGTTCGTGCTGTCGTCGCCTTCGGGTGCGGGCAAGACCACCCTGTCGCGGCTATTGATCGAGCAGGTTCAGGGCTTGATCCTGTCGGTCTCCGCCACCACGCGGCCGATGCGGCCGGGCGAGGTCGATGGTCGCGACTACAGGTTCGTCGACAAGGCGACGTTCGCGACCATGGTCAACCGCGACGAGCTGCTGGAGTGGGCCACGGTGTTTGACAACCGCTACGGCACGCCGCGCGCTCCGGTGGAGGCGGCGCTGTCATCCGGCCGCGACGTGCTGTTCGATATCGACTGGCAAGGCACGCAGCAATTGCGGGAGAAGGCACGGGCCGACGTCGTCAGCGTTTTTATTCTGCCGCCGTCCGCTGCCGACCTTGAGAAACGTCTGCATACTCGCGCCCAGGATTCCGACGATGTCATCCGCGGACGCATGGACCGCGCCGCGCATGAACTGAGCCATTGGGCGGAATATGACTACATCGTCATCAACCAGAATATCGATGAAGCCTTTGCCGAGGTGCATTCGATCCTGAAGGCCGAGCGGCTCAAGCGCGAACGCCGAACGGGACTGACGACGTTCGTGCGCGAACTGCAGAAACAACTCGAGACGTAGAGCTTCTCGCCTCTGATGGAATCAGAAGCGAGACTCCGCGACTATGATTTGACGCATCTTCTTTACGCGAACCGGTATCCATCCGGGATCAAGCCAGAGAACATGCTTCGCTCGAAACGCTTTCGTTAATCGCTACGTCGTCGCCCCACGTGATGCCCGCGACAGGATTTCCATGATGTCGCGCGATTGCGCCTCGATTTCCCGGCGCGCGCGAAGCGGGTCGCGGGCTGGTGTCGGAGCGATGTCAGAACGCTGCCGCTGCCATGGCGGAAGGTGCCCGGTATCGACCACATCCCAGATCGACTCCGAGCGAGGACGAATGTGCATGAAGTTGCTCAGGTCCCCGAACTTGACAACAGCAAATCCGATAAGTCCCGCGAACGCCAACGCGCCGGCTAGCCAGCCCAGCAGCAATGGCATCGAGTAGGATGACGCCTCGGACTCGGGGGCGCCGCCGACGCTGACGGCCGGGCCGGGCTGGCTGCGTTCGCCAAGCAACTGAGGAGTAGGCGCTGCCGCTGCCTCAGGCTTCGGTCCGTCGTCCCGCAATTGCGGGCTGGGCGTGACCGTTGTCGCCGGTGCCGGCTGTTGCGCCACATTGATTGCCGAAGCCATGTTGATCGCCGGATCGGGCCAGCGCGTGGTAACGGCTGCCGGAGAGGCATCGGCGGTCTGCGTGGCTTCGGCTGGAGCCGTGTCGGATGGCAAGGGATCGGCGCTTGCCTGATCGCGCATCGCTGAGGAAGCGGTGTCAGACTGCGAGGGGTTGGTGTTCGCTTGATTGCGCGCCACATCATCGAATTCCGCGTGGGCATTGGCGACGGCCGGCTGCAAGGGCGGTGCCGCAGACGTCTGCGTCGGTTTACCCGGGGTGGGAGGAGCGGGCGATGAGTGTTTTGCCGCAACTCTTTGCGTGGTCTTGCCGCGTCCTTCGCCGAGATACCAGCAGTGACGCTTCGTTCCTCGTTCGACACGATAGTACCAGTGGCTTCCGGGCGGCGTTGTCGCTTGCGGTCCTGACAGGCAGGTATCGTCCGCGTGTGCCGGACTGTGCGCGGCGATCGCAAGCATGCTGCCGGCGAACGAAGCGATAAAAAATGTTGAGAGCAATTTCCCCGAACGATTTGACATGAGCATCCCCAATGATGACGATGAACGCGATGACGTCTTCGCCAAATTGTCGGGAGAGACTTGGGTCGCATTGCGCCGCAAATCCGGAAGGGCTGGGGCCAAATTGAGGCCGGGCGCTCGCGATAAATACGCGTTTTGCCGTGCCTTCGGTTCCCTTGGCGAGGTCAAGCTGGTCCGGTGAGGCCCTTGTCAGTTTTTGAACATGACACGGCCGAGCACCTTGCCGGCCCGCAACTGCTCCATCCATTTCTGAGCATCGCCCATCGGCTCTTCTCTCATGGCTATCGGCTTGATTCTGCCGGATCGCGCCAGCGCCATCAGCTCCTGTGCCTCCGCGAGCGTACCGACCATGAAGCCCTCGATGGTCATACGCTTGTAGCTCCAGTGCACCATCGGCAGATTGAAATTGCCGCCCATCAAACCCGAAACAACGATCTTGCCGCCGCGGGCAACGGCCGCAACAGCAAAATTCATCGATTTTTCGTTGCCGGCGAAATCAATGACGGCATCGAAGCCGCCGTCGTTTTCCTTGATGATGCGTTTGGCGATTTCGATTTCCGATGGATCGTAGGCGACCGCCGCACCGTTCCTGAGCGCGGTTTCTCGCGCCGCGATGCTCAAATCGGCAACCGAGATTTTCTGCTGGAACATGGTCTGCGCGAGCGCAAGCCCCATCATGCCGACGCCGCCAAAGCCGATCAGCAGCAGGTTACGCTGGCGCGGCCGGTCGGCCAGGCGTTTCAGCGCGCCATAGGCGGTGATGCCGGAGCACATCAGCGTCGCCGCCATGTTGACCGGCAGCGGGTCGTAATCGAGCAGATATTTTGTGTCGGGTACCAGGACGTGTGTGGCGAACCCGCCGTCGATTGAAACGCCGAGAAAGCGGTTTTTGGCGCAGAGATTTTCATCGCCTGCCAAGCAGTCCCGGCACTGGCCACAGCCGATCCAGGGAAATACCGCCTTCTTCTGCCCGACGATATTTTTCGGAGCACCCGGGCCGACGTCATCGACAACGCCGGCGATCTCGTGACCGAGCGTGAACGGCAGCGTCATGCCGCGGGTAATGTCGAGCCGCTTGCTGTTGCCGAGATCCATGTAGCCGTCCTGTATATGCAGGTCGGAGTGGCACAGTCCGCAGCGTTCGATGCGCACCAGCGCCTCGCGGCCCTGCGGCTTCGGCGTATCGACAATGGTTTGACACAGCGGCGCATCGAATTTGACGAGTGATTGGCGTTTCATCGGGGCCATAGCGTTTCTCTCCTCAGGCCCGGTTCGTTCCATTCCGTATGTCCGCCAATTCGCGGGCCATGGCGGCAAAGCCGGATATCGGAACCGTCTCGGCTCGCTGCGTCGGGTCAATGCCGGCCGCCGCCGTCAGTTGCGCCGGATCAGCGGGCAGTGACTTCAGGCTCTGCCGCAGCATCTTGCGACGCTGTCCGAAAGCGGCGGCGACGACCTGTTCGAGCAACCGGCGCTCGCAAGGATCAGGTCTTTCGCGCGGCACCAGCCGCACCACGGAGGACGTAACCTGCGGCTGTGGAACGAAGGCCGCGGGCGAGATGTCGAACAGGATTTTGGTCTCGGCGCGCCAATTCGACAGCACGCCGAGGCGGCCATAAGCCTCCTCGTTTTCGCGCGCGACGATGCGCTCGGCGACCTCGCGTTGGAACATCAGCACCATGGTGTCATACCAGGGCGGCCAGGGCTCGACGCTCAGCCAATCGACCAACAGGGCGGTTGCGATGTTATAGGGCAGGTTGGCGACGATCTTTGCGCGTGCTGTGCCGAGCAGCGGGCGAGGATCGAATTGCGTCGCGTCCGCGTTGATGATCGTAAGGCGGTCGGGATAACGACTCGAGATTTCCTCCAGCGCGCCGAGCGCACGCTCGTCACGCTCGATGGCGATGACCCGATGCGCCCCCATGGCAAGCAGCGCACGGGTCAACCCACCAGGACCGGGACCGACCTCGATGACCGTCGCATCTTGAAGCGGGCCGGCAGCACGCGCGATCCTTGCAGTGAGATTCAGATCGAGTAGAAAATTCTGTCCCAGCGATTTGCGCGCCGACAGCTCATGGCGTTTGATGACGTCGCGAAGCGGGGGAAGGTCGTCGATCGTGCTCATGCCAAATGTGTTGAGTCTGCCATCCGCGCGGCAAGACGCAGCGCGGCGATCAGACTTGATGGATTGGCGCGCCCCGTACCAGCGATGTCGAATGCCGTGCCGTGATCGGGCGATGTTCGGATGAACGGCAATCCCAGCGTGACGTTGACTGCCCGATCGAAGGCCAGCGTCTTGACCGGAATCAGGGCCTGATCGTGATACATGCAGATCGCGCAGTCATAAGTCCGGCGCGCGGCTTCATGGAACATGGTGTCGGCGGGAAGCGGGCCTCTGACGTCGATCCCCTCGGCGTGCAGCGTTGCGATGGCCGGAGCGATGATTGTCTGATCTTCAGTTCCGAGCGCGCCGTCCTCTCCGGCATGGGGATTCAATCCGGATACCGCTATGCGGGGCCGATCGATCCCGAAGCGTTTATGCAGATCGGAGACGACGATGCGGACGGTGTCCACGATCATCCGGCTCGACAGCTTCGTGATCGCCTCGCGCAGCGGCAGATGAATCGTAACAGGCACCACCGCCAGATCTGACGACCACAGCAACATGACCGGTTGCGGCGGTTGGCCGTTCGTCGCCGCCAGTTCGGCGAGAAACTCGGTGTGGCCGGGATGAGCGAAGCCGGCACGGTACAGCACGCTCTTCGCGATCGGATTGGTGACGATCGCGGCCGCACGTCCGGCGACGACGTCGTTGACCGCCTGACGGATGGATCCGATCGTTGCCGCAGCGCTATTTTCATCGGGATGACCGGGAGGCGCGGTTGTCGGATGGCCCGTGGCAGCGATCGGAAGCGCTTCGGCGAATATCCGGGCGTCGTCGTTGTGGCCGGCGTCAGCCAGAGGAAGATCAACACCGAGCAGCTTGGCGCGTGCTGCGATAAAGGCGGGGTCGCCAAGCAGGTAGAAAGGCGGAACGGCATCGCTCTTGCGTCGAAGCCACGCCGCGATAGCAATATCCGGTCCGATGCCGGCCGGCTCGCCCAGGGTTAGTGCAACAGGCTTCACCACGCGGTCGCTCCAGCGCGGGTTCTGGTCCGCCGTACGCTAGCTGAAGCGAGGCGTACGAATGTCACCATTATTCGCCTTTTTTTCCGGGTCCGCCCTGACGATATTCGATCATCGCGGATTTCCGAATATCGTCCAGATAATCCTTTGATTTCTTCTCATACTTGGCAGTGAACATCTTTTCGCGGATTTCCTTTTTCTTTGGGGTATCCACGCTGGTCGTCTTCTTTCCACAGACAGCAACCATTTCCACGCCCTGCCGTGTGACCTCCGGTGGTGTCAGATGCCCCACCGGCGTCTTGTCGAGCAAATCACGAAGTGGCGGGGGCAGGTCGGCCGAGGTCTTGACGACGGTATCGCGGATTGTTGCGTTCCGCATCGCTTTGAAAATGCTAGTCGCCTCCTCGCACGACTGAACGCGTTCACGCAACGAGTCGGCTTCCTTGCGCCGGGCCTCCATCACAGAAGCAGCTGCGCCACGCGGAACGATCAACACGATGGGGCGCATCTGGTATTCGAACCCCTCCGTTTTCGATTGGTCGTCGCCGCTGCTTTTCAGTGCTTCGTTGACATCGCGGTCGCTGACAAGAAGGCTATCCTTGAAGCGGCCGCGCACGAGGCTTCCCCAGACAAGATCGGCCTTCAGGCGCGCCTTGATCGTGTCCGGGCGAACACCCTGAGAGGCGAGCGATTTCGTCAACTGTTCAGGTGACATCCGCATCCGCGCGCCCATGCTGGCGTACGCCTGATCGACATCTGCTGACGTCGGGTTCACACCGTACTTCTTGGCTTCCTTGACCTTCACCTTTTCGTCGATCAACTCATCGACCACCTGCTGCCGGGTCGGCGTTTTGTGCGTGGATATTTGAATCAGCCGGCTGCGCTGTTCGATATCGAAAGTAGTGATCGGCTCGCCGTTGACCATGACCGCTACAGACTGCGCATGCAGCGGCGAGTTCAGGCAGGCGAGCGGAAGAATTGCGAATACGGCAAATCGGAAAAACGCCCGGAGGAGCAAGATCATTTTCATGTCAGTCGCGCTAGCAGCTCTCTTGTCAGCCAGGTCTGGGTCATATCGGCGGCGTTGCCCTGCCAGTCTGCCGCCGCTTTGGAAATTACTGGACGCCGGAGCCGCTCGACCCGCCGCGGGTCTGGCCCAGAGTCCGCAAGCCAAGTTGAAGCATGAAAGCATGGTTAAGCTGAGGCGCCGTCGTTCCTGCAGAATAGGTGTATGATGTCACGTAGTTGAGGCCGAGGACGAAACAATCGTCCACATATCCTGCGCCGATTGTATACTGGTTGATCTCGTTGGCTTCCAGATCCCAGCGTGCCGCACCCTGCACGACCCAGTTCGATGCAATCTTGACAGAACCGGAGCCTAGAATTCCCCGGCGGCGCGTAAGATATCCGAGGTCCGGCTGCGCGGCATAATCGCCGTACAAGACGCTCGCAGACCAACGGTTGAAGCTGGCGCGGCCTTCGGCTTCGAAGCGCTGCACGTTCAAGGTCGCTTCATCAAAACGCGCGCGTGTGCTGAACGTGAAGATGCTGTTAGGTGAATAGTTGAGGCTCGTCACATAGTCGGATTGCGCGCGCTGCAAGCCGGAATCAACGCCGGTATTGGTAAGATCCGCGACAGCGAACGAGTTCAGGCCGAACAGATGATAGGACTGGCCGAACAGGAAATTGATCGAACCACCACGATCGAATTGCGTCGTCGCCTGTACGCCCACATTAGCGCGTCCGCCGCCTTCGACGCGGTCGTAGCCGGAGAATTTGTCGACACTGAAGAGGTTGCTGGCGTCGAAGACCAGGCTTTGCGCATCCTCGTTCGGCAGCTTGCCTGCATAGCTCTCGTTCGGGCGGATGATGACCTGCGCGATCGGTTCGATCGTCGTGGTGCCCCAGGGCTGAACGTTGATGAAGGGATAGCGGTATTCCAGACCCACCGCCGGCATCATGCGGATCGCCTGGGTGTCGCCGGGCGGAAGGAAGTTGGACACGCCCTGCTGGTTCGAGATGTCGGCATTGATCGCGTCGGCGCGAAGAGAAGCGAACGGCGTCCAGATCTGACCGAAGGAATCGGTGAATGACTTGCGCCACTGTGCTTCCGCGGTCAGTCGGGTGTAGGTACCGGGAACGCCGCGCAATAGACAGTTGTTGGGCGTCCGCGCCATCGGGTCGGCCGATGTCGGAAGGCACAGATAAGAGGTATTCGCGAGCGTGGAGATCGGATCGAACTGCGCCTGATCACGCGTGAGGTTGGTGAAGTTGAACTTGTAGCTGAACTCACCGCCGATGACCGAATGATTGACGACATTCGAATAATCGATAACCGGCGCAACAACCGGAACCTGACTTTGGTTGCCCGAGAAGCTCAGGTAGTGGATCGCGCGAGCGTCGAAGTAGCTACGGTTACCGACGCCGGTCAGATAGAGCTGCGAGATCGCTTCGGTCGGCAGACTCAGGAACGATTGCAGGGCGTCACTGTATTGTTTCAGCCGGTAGTCGGAGAAGAAAAAGTAGTCGCTCAACAGGACGCCGTCCCAGCCCCAGACCCATTTGTCGTTCAGTGCGAACTGGCCCTTGGTGTCGATGCCGCCCCGGAATTCCCGATTGCCCGGACCCGAACCGAATGCCCCTGGATCCTGCTGGTCGATTCCATAAGCCCGGATTTGATAAGCGCCGTCGATGAGACGCTGCCGGAACTCGCCCTGCATCAGTACACCCTGCCGCGTGGTAAAGCGCGGCGAGAGGGTCAGATCGTAGTCCGGCGCGAGAGCAAAATAATAGGGGACTTCGACCCCGATCCCATAGGGACTATAGGAAGACACAAACGGCATCAGGAAGCCGCTTTTGCGCTTCACGGTTGGATCCGGCGTGGAGAAGAAGGGCATATAGGCCATCGGCACGCCGTAGAATTCCAGCCGGGCGTCCTCGAAGTACAGCATCTTTTCGGTTTGATTGTGAATGATGCGCGCGCCCTTGACCTGCCACAGCGGAGGCTTTTTCGGATCGTCCTTGCAGGGCGCGCAGGCGGTATAGACGCCGTTCTCGAAGACCGTGTAGTTGCCTTCGGTCCGATCGGCCCTGCTCGCTGCCATGCGCGTGGCGTCCGCGGTGTCGACCCTCAGCGAGTCGACAAAGCCATCCCGGTAGTCGTCGCTCAAATCGAGGATGTTGGCGTAGGTGACCTTGCCGTCCGCATCGGTCATGCGGATGTTGCCCTCGGCGTGAAGCCGCTTGGTTTTTTGGTCGTAGATGACCTTGTCCGCCTCGACGCTCGTGCCGTTGTAGAACATCTGCACGTTGCCGACCGCCGACACGCGAGAGTTGTTGTAGTCGTAGTCGAGTTCGGTGGCTTGAACGAGCATCTGCCCGTTGTTCTGAGCTGGTGGCGGCTTGGGCTTTGCCGGGTGAGGATTATACGTGAAACTTTGGGCCGCGACCGGTGTGGTCGTGACGATGTCCAATGCTGCTGCGGCGATCAGACCGAGAGCTGCGGTGGCCAGCGAGGTCAGAATCGCGGACATGCCGATTCGTCGGCGGCGCAGGGGGATGCGCCGCTCGCAATCAGGCAAGCGTCTTCGGAGGGCGGCGATTGCAGCCACTACCCGTCCTCCTGGTACAGCAAGACCAAAAAGCCGGCGAGGCCGCCCACGCAGACGGGCAGCCACGCCGCAGCGATCGGATTCATCAACTCGGCCTTGCTCAAATCCTCGGTTATCTTGGACAGGACGTAGAGCAGAAAGCCCGATCCCACGCCACTCAAAACCATCTTTTGCACGCCGCCGAAGCGGAAGAACCTGAGGCTTACCGAGGCCGCTAGCATCACCATTGCAGCCAGCAAAAATGGCTGTGCGATGAGTTTGTGGTATTGCAGCCGGTAGCCCGCGCTCGCGAATCCTGAACTCTCGGATGATCTGATATAGCTCGGCAGTTGCCAAAATGACACAGTTTCGGGGGTCGAAAAACTGTTTCGAACTTGCGCCGATGTCAGACTGGTCGGGAGTGCGAAGGTTTTCTGTTCGACCGGGGGGCCGTCGAGCGTAAAGCGGCGAACGTCTTTGAACAGCCAGCGGCCGTCCTCGAGGGTCGCCTCGCGTGACTCGATACGCTCTCTGAACTTGGAGTCGGGATCGAATCTGAACACGGTGAGCCCGGTCAGGCGGACGCCTTGCTGCTCGCTGCGCGCGGCGTTGATGATGGCCTGGCCCTCGTTCGTCACCTGATTGATCCAGAATCCGGATGCGTCCTGCAGGCCTCCTCCGGGGACGCCGCCGAACAGTTCGGCCTCCGTCCGCTTGGACAATTCGCGCAGTTTGGCGGACATCGGATTATAGGCTGTGGTCGCGAGGACGCCGAGTACGATGGCGCACGCGAGCGCCGGCGAGATGAATTGCCATGCCGAGACACCTGCGGCGCGCGCCACCACCAGTTCGAGTCGCCGCGACAAGGCAAGGTAGCAGGTCATGGCGCCGATCAGGACACAAAACGGGGTCAGTTTCTCAAGCGACTGCGGCACCCTGAAGAGTGACGTTTCCGCGACCACGATTGCCGACGCCGACGCAAGTCCGGAGGTCCTCCGGACCATTTCGATGTAGTCGACGAGAACGAGAAGCAGGAAGATGCTGGCGAACACGCCGAGCGTAGCCACCGCAAAACGGCCGGCGAAATAGCGACCCAATGTATTCGTCAACATGCTCATGCGGCGGCTGGCCTCCGGAGCAGGCGGAGGAGCCGCGCGTTCGATCTGTTGATCGCTTCGATCAAAGCGGCGGGCGGTTCGAGCACGGTTCCGGCAAGAATTACCTGGAGGCTGACACCGATCGCGCCGAACAGAAGCAGATATTGCAGGAGCGGGGCTATTGGCGACTTCAAGGTCATGACCGAAAGCGCGAACCCCGCCATGCGCAGACCGAACACGGCCGCAATTGCCGCTCCCATGGAGAAATTGCGACTCTGACGCGTCGTGCGCGGGGTTCCAAGGAATGCGAAGGTCAACGCAGCAAAGGCGAATGGATAGAGCGGCGCGGTAAAACGATCGTGAAGTTCGGCGCGGAACTGGCCGGGCAACTGTTGAACCAGCGGATCATCCTGCTTCCGGCCGATCAACTCCCAGAGGTAGCGCTCGCGGATGCCGTAAACGACGTCGTGTCCCCGATTCGAGAATTTCGACATGTCGAACGCATTGCGACGGAATGCCACCATGTTTGGTTCGCGCTTGCCGGCTTCGAGTCGCTCCAGGTGTCCGTCTTCAAGAACGAGGAACGATCCGTTGTCGTTCTTCATCACCGTTCCGTGGTCTGCGACGATACTGAGCCGCTCGTTCGGATTGCGGCGATCGTCGATGAATATCCCGACGAGCAGACCGCCGGGTTGGCGTTCTCGAACCCGAATCGTCAGATTTGCGTCGAGCTGCGCAAACCGGCCGGGCTGCAGAACGTTGGCCAGAACGTCGGCAGTGATTTCAGCGTCCCATCGTTTCAGCCGGCGCAAACCGTCGGGCGCAAGATAGGCCGCGATAAACGTTACCAGCAAGGCTACGACCACGGTGGCGTAGATGAACGGCCGGAACAGCCCGAACGGCGACAGGCCGGCGGCGTTCATCACGATGATTTCCGAATCCGTCGCAAGCTTATGGAGGGTGTGCGAAATCGCGATCATCAGCGCAATCGGGGAGATGATCAGCACCAGCACCGGGATCGCGAGGCTGGTGATCCCCAGGAACGTCAGAATGGTCTGACCCTGGCTTGTCATCAGGTCGATGCCGCGCAACGCCTGCGTAATCCAGATCACCCCCGTCAGGCTGACCAGAACCACGACAAACGACGCCAGCGTCGTCCGAAAAATATACTTGTCGATCGACCCCATCGGTCTGAACGATCCCCGTCCCCCGGATTAAAAACAACCGGCTGCGCCCGATCCGGTGGAGGCTTCCCCAAGCCTCGCCAATGTTTTACCCGACTCGTCTCTCAGTACCATCCCTTTGATCTGTCAACAAAATGGCCGAGCCCCGATGCCCATCGATTATGGTTAAATTCCAGGATATGTGGCCTCGCAGCCACGACGGCTCGACCGCAAATGCGCCTCTGAGCGGGTTT
This sequence comes from Nitrobacter sp. JJSN, assembly GCF_051912485.1. GTDB lineage: Bacteria > Pseudomonadota > Alphaproteobacteria > Rhizobiales > Xanthobacteraceae > Nitrobacter. Next base: position 1,292,955 of record NZ_CP196822.1, read on the forward strand.
TGGAGCCTATATGGTTGCGGATAGCTGATCCGGGATTGCGGACCTTGGCAGCGTCGCCTTTGACAGGTCATAGTCGGCACTTCACACGCCAGCCCGATTCCGACGCTGTGCCACCCTGATTCTGGAGGATTTTTGATGCCCGATGCCGTCAAGGTCGGCTTTGTTCCGCTTTCGACCGCCCCACGCGGCATCCTCGTGGTGTTCTGCGACGATACGCTGAAATTCGGCCGGGCTACGAGCAAGGTTCTCGGGGCATCAGCCAGCGTCGTCAAACGAGCCTCAGCGACCAATCGGTTCAAGGGCAAAAGTGCCGCGACGCTCGATATCCTCGCACCGGAGGGTGTCAAGGCGGATCGCCTGATCGTCGTCGGTACTGGCACGGCGTCTGCCCTCAAGGGCAGCGATTTCCTCAAATTCGGCGGCGTCCTCGCCGGAAAGATTCGCGGCGACACCGGTGCCGTCACAGTCGTTGCGGAACTGCCGTCGGGGGCGATGAACTCCGATCAATCGGCGTCTCTGGCCTCCGGCATCCGATTGCGCGCTTACAAATTCGATCGCTACAAGACCAGGAAGAAAGACGGCGACGACACGGCCCTGCAAGCCGATGTGTCGATCGCGGTCGCCGATCCCGCTGCTGTGAAGAAAGCCTTCGCCCCGGACAATCATGTTGTCGATGGCGTTAACATCGCGCGCGATCTCGTGAACGAGCCGCCTAATGTGCTCTATCCGGAAGAATTCGCGCGGCGCGCCAGCCAGTTGCGCAAGATCGGGGTCGGCATCGATATTCTCGACGTCAAGGCGATGGCAAAACTTGGCATGGGCGCGTTGCTCGGTGTCGGGCAGGGGTCGGTGCGACCCAGCCGGACCGTGGTCATGCGCTGGAACGGCGGCAAGAAGGGCGAGCCGCCGATTGCCTTTGTCGGCAAGGGCGTCTGCTTCGATACCGGCGGCATCTCAATCAAGCCCGCCGGCAGCATGGAAGACATGAAGGGCGACATGGGCGGCGCAGCCTGCGTGGTCGGGTTGATGCATGCGCTGGCTGCGCGCAAGGCGAAGGTCAATGTCGTCGGCGCGATCGGTCTCGTCGAGAACATGCCCGACGGCAACGCGCAGCGGCCCGGCGATATCGTGACCTCGATGTCCGGCCAGACCATCGAGGTCATCAATACCGACGCCGAGGGCCGGCTCGTTCTCGCCGACGTGCTCTGGTACGTGGCGAAAAAATTTAAGCCGAACGTCATGATCGATCTCGCAACGCTGACCGGGGCGATCATGGTTGCGCTCGGCACCGAACACGCCGGTCTTTTTTCCAACAACGATCAGTTGTCGGAGCGGCTCACCAAGATTGGCCTCGAGACCGGCGAACGCGTATGGCGCATGCCGCTCGCGCCCGAATACGACAAGCTGATCGACTCGCAGTTTGCCGACATGAAAAATATCGGCGGCCGTTATGGCGGCTCGATCACGGCTGCGCAATTTTTACAACGGTTTGTCGACAACACGCCCTGGGCGCATCTCGACATCGCGGGAACAGCGATGGGCGCTCCGAAATCCGACATCAATCAGAGCTGGGGATCCGGCTTTGGCGTACGCCTGTTGGACCGGCTGGTGGCGGAATACTACGAAACGCGGCGATGACCGAAGTCCTATTCTATCATCTGCAGAATATGTCGCTTGAAAGCGTTCTGCCGCCGCTCCTCGAAAAAACCTTCGAGCGTGGCTGGCGAGCCGTCGTGCACACAACCTCCGAGGAGCGTGCCGATGCGCTCGACGCGCATCTATGGACCTATCGCGACGACTCATTTTTACCGCATGCGACGTGGCGGATCGAGGACGCGAGCGACCAGCCGATCGTTCTGACAATCGACGGCCACAATCCCAATCGGGCAACCGTCAGATTTCTGATCGACAGCGCGCCGCTTCCGGCAAGCCCGGAAGCCTACGAACGGCTGGTGCTGGTTTTCGATGGCGACGACGGTGTCGCGCTGGACGCTGCGCGGGCTGTCTGGACCGAATGCAAGTCGCGGGGGTTCGAGGTGACCTACTGGCAGGCCGACGAAAGGGGACGCTGGCAGCGTCGGCAATAGCGATATATATAGCTATATATATTGTAATTTATTAATATTTGAGGCTTTCTGATCTGAATTCACGGCTGGCCACGGTCGTGCCTCAAATTGGTGTTGGGACAGCTTTTTTTACGATCCATTGGGAACAGAATTCGTGAGACAGCCCAGATTTCACCGAAGGGCCTTGATGTCGTTGCTTTTCTTGGCGCCGCTTGTATCGGGTTGCAGCGGCGCATCGGACATGTTGTCGTCCGCCAAGGATGCGGACTGGTTTTCGCGATCGGGTAGGCTGTTCATCAAGAACGTTTCGATCGAAACGCCGCCACTCACCCCAGACAAGCCGGTGACCCCGGACGACCTCATCAGCGCGGACGGCCTTTGTCCCGGCATGGCACCGCCGATCGGCGCTGGTGAATCCAGCGCGCTTGCCGATGGCGCAGCAGGGGGGCCGACAACGTCGACATCTGTGGCGCCTGTTACAGGCACGGTGGCGCTGGGTCACACCGAATGCGACGTAACGCGCGGTATCGGCGCGCCGGACAATGTCAGCCTCTCCAACAATCCGCACGGCGACCGCGTTGCGGTGCTGACGTTCCTTAAGGGGTCGCGCGCCGGAATCTACACCTTTACCGCGGGACGTCTGTCCTCGATCGAAAGGGCGCCTGAACCGGTCGCACCTGCGAAGCCAGAGCGGCGAGCGAAAAAGAAGAAGGGCGCGGCGACCTGAGTTTTCGGTGCCTCAGAGCCTTTCCGCTTCTGATGGAATCAGAAGCGAGGCCTTATTTTTGATTGGACGCGTTTTCTTCACGCGAACCGGTACCCACTTCGCTTGAAAACGCTTTAGCTCGGTGTTTCTTCGTATGATGCGCTGGCCTCCAGCCAGGCCTCTTCGGCGCGCTGCAGGGCGTTGGTTGCACTGGCGCGCGCCTTGCTCAGTTGCGCGGCCTGTTTGGGATCGCGCTTGAACAGATCCGGCAACGCCAGGGCGACATCGATTTTCGCGATGATACCGGTGATCCGCTCGATCTCGGCTTCGGCGTTCGCGATCTTCTGTTTGAGCGGCACGCGCTTTTCAGTCTTGGTGCGTTGAGGCTTGTCGCGGCCGTTGTCGCGCTCACTGGATCCGCGATCGCGGGCGCTTGTGCGCATGCCTCGCGCTGACAGAACCGCGCGTCGGTAATCGTCGAGGTCGCCATCGTAAGGTGTGACCGCTCGGTCTGCGACCACCCACAATTGGTCGGCGCAGGCTTCGATCAGGTAGCGATCGTGCGAGACCATGATCACGGCGCCGGGAAATTCGTTGATGGCTTCGGCAAGAACGGCGCGGCTGTCGATATCGAGATGGTTGGTCGGCTCGTCGAGAATGATCATGTTCGGCGCGTAGAATGTCGCAAGCCCGAGTAGAAGGCGCGCTTTTTCGCCGCCCGACAGGCTTCTCACGAGGGTGTCGCCTGCCTTGCCGGAAAAGCCGATGGCGCCGACGCGGGCGCGGATTTTCGTTTCCGGTGCACCGAGCATCAGTCGGCGCACATGATCGTAGGGCGAGCCATCGAGGTCCAGTTCGTCGGTCTGATGCTGGGCGAAATAGCCGATCGACAATTTGTCGGCGCGCACCACCTTGCCGGCAAACGGTTGCAGCTTTCCCGCGAGCAGTTTGACGAGGGTGGACTTGCCGTTGCCGTTGGCGCCGAGCAGGGCGATGCGATCATCCTCGTCGATCCTCAAGGTCACGTGTTTGAGGACCGGCGATTCCGGGTCGTAACCAACGGTTGCCTGATCAACGGCGATGATCGGCGGCGACAGCAGCTTTTCTGGCACGGGAAAAGAAATCTCACGTACGTCCTGCGTGACCAGCGCGGTCACGGGCTTCATGCGTTCGAGCATCTTCACGCGTGACTGTGCCTGACGCGCCTTCGAGGCCTTGGCCTTGAAGCGATCGACGAAGTCCTGGAGCCGCTTGCGTTCGTCGGCCTGCCGCCTGGCGTGCTTGGCGTCGAGCATCTCGCGGGTGGCGCGCTGGTCCTCGAAGGAAGAATAGGTGCCCTTGTAGAGCGAGAGCTTGCCGCGATCGAGGTGCAGAATCTGATCGACGGATGTGTCGAGCAGGTCGCGGTCATGACTGATTACGATGACCGTGCGAGGATAGTTCGCGAGATGATCTTCCAGCCAGAGCGTGCCTTCGAGATCGAGGTAGTTGGTCGGCTCGTCCAGCAGCAGCAGGTCGGGTGCGGCAAAGAGGGTCGCAGCCAGCGCGACACGCATGCGCCAGCCGCCTGAAAATTCCGAGCAGGGTCGGGCCTGATCCGCGGTTGAAAATCCGAGACCGCTCAGGATCGACGCCGCCCGCGCCGGCGCGGAATGGGCATCGATATCGACAAGACGCGTCTGGATGTCCGCGATGCGATGGGGGTCGCGCGCGGTTTCGGCTTCGGACAGCAGCGTGTGGCGTTCGGCGTCGGCCTTGAGCACCACCTCGACCAGGCTCTCCGGGCCGTCGGGCGCTTCTTGCGCGAGGCTGCCGATGCGCCAGCGCGGCGGAATGGCGATGGTGCCCGTTTCTGTCGGGAGTTCTCCGCGGATCGCCTGGAACAGCGTGGATTTGCCGACGCCGTTGCGTCCGACAAAGCCGACGCGCGCGCCGGGCACGATCTGTACGGAGCTATGGTCGATCAGAAGCCGTCCGGCGATGCGGATCGAGATATCGGTGAGGGAAAGCATGCTGGCTTTTCACCGCTGTGCCAGCCAAACGCAACCTGTTTGTGGTAGTTCGCGAGAGATCGGCGGTCGGCTCACGACCAGTTAGAAATGCCGGAAACGGGAGCTGTGCCCGAAATGCTATCGGGCGTACCGTCTTGCGTGCGCAGTTGGTCCAGCAGAAGCTGGAGTTGGACGGGTAGCTTCGCCTCTTCGGGCCGGACATGGGCCCGCAGCCGCTCGCCGATCGCCTCGGCGACCGCCTTGCCGGTCTTCGCATCGATCCGGTCAGCGCTTTCGGCGGTTCCGTCAGACATTCCTCGTTCGTCTCCATATACCAGAGGACACGGGATTAAGTCGTGGAGTGGCAAATTGTTTCCGGCGGTATGTGCCCATGGCATGCGGAATCTGCAAGCACAAACGTTAACGCCCGGCAGGAATCAGTCGGATGGCGCGCGCGGCTGAAATCGCGAAAAGCTCGCCCAGGCCGGCTGCACGACAACGATCAGAGGCTCCGGGCGGGGTGGAGCCGCTCTTGTTCCAGCTCGCTAGCCGTCGTTCAGGCGTATGCCGGCTCGGAGAAATTTCTGGGGATCGACCGCTTCCCCGTCGATCCGTGTTTCGTAATGCAGGTGAGGGCCGGTCGAACGGCCGGTCGATCCGACTTCTCCGACGACTTGTCCGATCTTGATGGATTGGCCGACGTTCACGTTGATCGCGGAGAGGTGACCATAACGGGTCGACAGACCGTTGCCATGATCTATCTCGACCATCCGCCCATAGCCGCCGCCCCAGCCTGCGGAGACAACCTTTCCGTTCGCCGTTGCACGTACGGGATCTCCCATCGATGCGCGGAAATCGAGACCGGTATGCATCGCCGGGCGCCCGACGAACGGATCGACGCGCACGCCGAAGCCCGAGGAGAGCTCGATCTCGCCCACTACTGGCTTGCGATAGGGAACGAGGGCGAGGGCGCCGTTGAGTCGATCGATCTGTCCCCGGGTCAGATTGACACGGTAGAGCTGGCGCTCGAACGGGCTAGCATCGGATCGGAGCTTGACGGGTACATAGGGCCCCCCCGTTCCGGGGTAAGGCGTGCCGGCTTCCATTTTCGTCACATTGAGTCCGAGCTCGGAGAAAACTCCGCGCATTCGGCGGGCCCGGGATTCCATGCGGTTCTCGACCGAATTCAGTTCGGCGATCTGGCGGCTCTCGACCCGATCGAGCGATGATTCAAGCCGCATCAGTTTGTTGACCTGACCTGTGACTTTCTCGAACCGGACCGGCTGCTTACGGAGGTCGGGCGGCGCCACGAAGGCCGCGGCATCGTTGATCGGGGAGGGTTTTGCAGATCCCGACGAGCTTGCATCGGCGTCGTTTTCCGCCTTCCGGGGCGACCCCTTGATCGACCCTGTTACTGAAACGTCAGGCATGGCGTTCAGGGCCGCTGCGCGAGATTCGAGCACCGCCTGACGGCGCACGACCTCTTCGAGTTTTCTGTCTATCTGTTCCTGATCGAGCAATTGGCGGCTGGTGGTGCGATCGACACGCGCGCGCAATTCGGCAATGCGGTCCTCATAGGCGTACTGCATGTCGGCCTGGCGCGAGATGAGCCGTGTCAGCACGTCGTCGCGAAAGGCGAAGTAGGTGGCGGTCGCGGCGGACCAGACCCCGAGCAGCGTGACCGTTCCCACGGCGATCCAGAATACCACCGGGCCGAAACGAACCTGCCTGCCGGCATGGGCAAGGGTGTAGCCGCGCTGCGTTTCCTTCTCCCCCGACGACAGGGCGGCCGAACCCGCGTGGCGGGAAGGATGTCGATTGTGATCGTGCGCGCGATGCTGCGGATACTCGGCAAACTGACTGGAACGGTACGACATCGGCACTCCCGCGCCGGCCTGAAACGCGTGTTCCAGTCGGCTCAACTTCGGTGCTGATTTGAACCGTTCATGGTTAATTTTCGGGAAATGGCGGTGCGTTGTTACAGGCCGCGGGCCGTGGCAAGCACATCTTCGGCGTGACCGTCGACCTTGACTCGCCGCCAGACGCGGGCGATCCGGCCGTCCGCATTCACCAGCACGGTGGTGCGAAGAATTCCGGTGAAAGATCTGCCGTACATGGATTTTTCGCCCCAGGCGCCATAGGCTTCCAACATTTCGTGCTTCTCATCTGAGATGAGAGGAATCGACAGCTTGTACTTGGTACGGAATGAGTCCTGCGCCTTCACGGGATCGGCAGACACTCCCAGTACCGTCGTTCCGCAGGCGGCGAACTCTTTCGCCAGCCGGGTGAAATCCATCGCCTCCTTGGTGCAGCCCGGCGTACCGGCGCGCGGATAGAAAAAGATCACAAGCTTTCGTCCAGCGAAATCGGCGAGCGAAACGCGGGTGCCGTCATCCCGTGGAAGGTTGAAGGCCGGTGCTCGGGAGCCCTCTGCAAGACCGTTCCCTTGAGCCCCGGGCGATGATTCTGTCGAAGGCGATTTGGGCTTTTTGCTCGCTGCCAACGAGGACGATGGGCCGGCGCTTGGAACTGGTTTTGTGCGGGGAGCCGCTGTCGTGCGGGCAGTCCTGGTGGCGGCCGGTTTGGAGGATTTCTTGCGTATCTTCTTGGACATACGCCTTCCTTTCGTCGCTTTCCAGCGCTCAGTATCCGCTCGACTCTCGGGGATGCCCGGGCGACTCGCTCGTGCTGTGGCCACTGTGCATTTCCGCCGACCGCGGGGTAGGGTTACTAAGGATTCGACGAATTATCCGTCCCGCTTTCTGCTCGGTATGCACCAAGGGGCCGGATGACGCGTAACATGTTAGATCGGGGATTGGCAGAAGTGCCGTCACAGGAGCGTTCGTCCGGGACCGGCGATCGGGCTGATGACGCTAACTGCTCCGGTCCAGGACGGCACCGAGAGGCAATGACAAGGAAGACGCCGATCCCAATTCCGAAGCGCGGCGGCGACCAGGTCTCGCAAGTGGAAGATACCGACTGGAATGAGGACCACGACGAGGTCCAAAGCCGTCGCATACGTCGGCTGTTGTCGCGGTCGGATTCCGGATTCCACAGGTTGGGTGACAGGCTCGGGAGGTTCAAGAGCTGGCTGGCGGGCGAACGCTGGGTCAGGCGGCTCGCAATCACCGTCAGCGTGCTGACGCTCATATTCGCCGGGGGCTTTGGCGCGCTCTGGTGGCGCCTCGGCGCCGGTCCCGTCAATCTCGATATGATGACGCCCTGGCTTGTCGCTGCGATCGAGGAAAACATCGGTCACGACAACACTGTGGAAATCGGTGGCACCCAAATCGAGCGCGCCGGCAGAATTCGTATCGCAGTTCGTGTTCGTGACGTCGTTGTCCGCGACCGCGATCATGCGATCGTCGCGAGCGCGCCGAAAGCCGAGGTGAAACTGTCCGGCATGGCGCTGCTGACCGGACAACTCCGTGCCGAAAGTCTCAATCTGGTCGATGCCGAACTTTCGGTTCGGATTACTCCGGACGGCCAGGTCACCGTTTCGGCAGGCGATAACGCCAAGCCGCTTGCCACGGGTGTCGCGTCCGCGCGACCGTCCAATCCGCCGTCACCGCCCGATCCCGCCAGCATTGCGCCATCAGTTCAGGCGACGCCGCAATCGAGCGAATCCCGGACTGGCGCCCCGCTCGTGATTCCCGAGGGCCGTAGCAACGCCGGCACGCTGTTGGCGGGACTGAACTGGCTCGACAGTCTCAGCCTGACAGGGCTCGACGGGCAAAATCTCAATGAGATCGGCCTGAAAAACGGGCGACTGGTGGTCGATGACCAGCAGCGCGGTAATCGTTGGAGCTTTAGCGACATCAGCTTGAGTCTTCGCCGGCCGCGCGGAGGCGGGGTCGCATTCAGTGTCGGCGAAGGCGGCAGCAAAGCGTGGTCGCTTCAGGTCACTGTCGGGTCGCCCGCCGATGGTGTGCGCCCGGTTGATCTCCGTGCCGCCGGGATACCGGCGAAAAACATTCTGCTCGCTCTCCGCGTCAAGGATCTCACCTATAGTGCCGACATGCCGCTCAGTGGTGAACTGAAGGGCGAGATTGGTCGCGACGGCCTGCCGACCTATCTTCGCGGCAGTCTCTCCGCGGGCAAAGGCACGATCATCGATACTGACACGCCGGACTATCCCATGGCGATCGATCAGATCGAAATGAACATGGAATGGGATTCAGGACGGCGTGTCCTGGTAGCGCCGTTCAAAATCGTGTCCGGTGAGAATCGTATCACGCTGCTCGCCCGTCTCGAGCCGCCGAATGGCAACATTCCAGACTGGCAGATGGGTTTGAGCGGTGGCACCATCGTCCTCGCCGGCTCCGATGGCGAAGCACCTCTTATCTTCAACCGCATTGCGGTCGGACTGCAGTTCGACACCGAACACAAGCAGGTGACGTTGACTCAGGCCGATATCAGCAATGGTACGATCGGCGTTGCCGGCACCGGGAGCATCGACTATTCGGAAGCGCCGCGCCTGAAACTGGGCTTTGCCGGGACGCCGATGTCCGTGGCGGCGCTCAAGAGCATGTGGCCCCTTCTGATTGTGCCGGAAGTGCGTGAATGGGTCATCCAACGAATTGGACGGGGTTCTCTCCAGCGCATTGAAGTCGGCGTCAATTCGCCGCTCCGCAATCTGTCGCGGCGCGGGCCGCCAATTCCTGATGATGGTCTTTCTGTCAATATCGCCGCCAGCAATGTGACGCTGTATCCCGTCGATGAAATGCCTCCGATCCGCGATGCCGATCTGAAGGCGCGAGTCACCGGCAGAACGGCGACGGTGACGATCGGGCAGGCCGCCGCCGATACCCCGGCTGGCCGCAAGCTCAACATTTCCGATGTCGTTTTCGAGGTGCCTGATATGGCGCCCAAACCCGCACCGGCCAGGGTGAAGTTCAGGATCGATGGTCCCGTGCCCGCAGCCGCCGAAATTCTCGCCTCGGATCGCCTTAGTGAATTCACCGGTAATCTGATCGATCCCAATTCCAGCAAGGGAACGGTCACGGCACAGGTCGCGCTTGGTTTGCCGATCAGGCGTAAAATCACCCAGGAAGATACGACCTATTCCATCACCGCCGATCTCGCGGGCTTTGCCGCCGACCGTCTGGTCATGAATCAGAAGCTTGAAGCGAACGCGCTGAAGGTGGTCGCAAACAACCAGGGGTACCAGGTCAAGGGTGACGTCAAGATTAACGGGCAGCCGGCGTCGCTGGATTACCGTAAGCCGACGGACGGCGACGCCGATATCAAGTTGCAGGCCACGCTGGATGACGCGAGCCGCGCAAAACTCGGCATTGATCTCGGAGCCGGAGCAACCGGTGCGATTCCCGTCAAGCTGGTCGGGAAGATCGGCACTGACAAGGACAGCAAAATCGGTATCGATGCCGACCTCACGTCCTTGAAGCTCGACAATCTTCTGCCCGGCTGGATCAAGCTGCCGGGAAAGTCAGGTCACGCGACGTTCAATGTGGTGCATAAGGCGGAGTCGACGCGCCTGGAGAATATCATCATCGACGGCGGCGGCGTGATGATAAAGGGATCGCTGGAGATCGATCAAAACGGCGATTTGTTGAATGCAAATTTTCCGGTTTACGCGCCGTCAGAGGGTGACAAGGCTTCGCTGAAGGCCGACCGCAATGCGGACGGCGTGTTGAAGGTCGTCATGCGCGGCGATGTGTTCGATGGTCGCGGCTTTATCAAATCGGCCATCTCGGGCAAGCAGGCCGACACCAAAGGCAAGGCCAAGAGCATCGATTTCGACGTCGATCTGAAGATTGGAGCCGTGGCCGGATTTTATGGCGAAGCCGTCCGCAGCGCGGACGTGAAGATGGCCCAGCGCAACGGGTCGATCCGCAGCTTGAGCATGAGTGGAAAGATCGGGCGCGATACGTCGCTGACCGGCGATTTGCGCGGGCGCCCGCAAGGCCAGGACGTCGTTCTGATCGAGACTAACGACGCGGGTGCGTTCTTCCGCTTTACCGATACTTACGGAAAGATGTTTGGCGGTCAGCTCGAGTTGGCCATGGATCCCCCGACTGCCGAGCCGCGCGCCAAGCAGGGGTTGATCAACGTTCGCGATTTCACGATCAAGGGCGAGACGGCTCTGGATCGCGCCGCGGCGGGTGGTCCGCAAACCGCGCAGAACGGCATTTCATTTTCGCGTCTGCGTGCGGAATTTACCCGGCAGAACGGGCAGCTCTCGGTGCGCGATGGCGTCGTCAAGGGGCCGACAATCGGCGCGACGATCGAGGGCCATATCGACTTTCCCGGCAATCAGGTTCGCATGAGCGGCACGTTCGTGCCGATGTATGGTCTTAACAACATCTTCGGACAGCTTCCGATCGTAGGATTGTTCCTTGGCGGCGGCAGCAATGAAGGGCTGATCGGCGTGACCTATGAAGTGGTGGGAACGCCGGGCCAGCCGCAGTTACGAGTTAATCCGATTTCGGCCATGGCCCCTGGCGTGCTGCGCAAGATCTTCGAATTCCAGACCGGCAAACCGGCCAACCAGATCGAATATCCGGCACAGGGCGGCAACTGATCGTTTGCCGGACTGCGCGAACGCAGTCGCGATGAAGACCGCAACGCCCACCGATGCCCGGCGTAAGGTTATGCAGGTCGCAGCAAGACGTGGCGCTTCTTGCCCATCGAGAGCTTGATCACGCCTTCAGGCGTGAGATGATCTGATGTCAGCATCATCTTTTCGTCGGTGACGGCGACGTCGTTGACGCGCAAGCCGCCGCCTTTGATCTGGCGACGCGCTTCGCCGTTCGAAGCGACCAGCCCCGCCTTTACGAACAGCGCGAGCACGCCGGCTCCGCTTGCAAGGTCGCGTTGCGGAATGTCCAGCGTCGGAAGGCTCTCGGCGATGGCGCCTTCCTCGAAAGTGGTGCGCGCGGTATCGGCAGCCTTCTCGGCCTCGTCCCGACCATGCAGAAGGGCGGTCGCCTCGGTTGCCAGCACCTTCTTGGCCTCGTTGATCTCGGCACCCTGCAACGCAGCCAACTTCGCGATCTCGTCCATCGGCAGGATCGTGAACAGTTTCAGGAATTTGACGACGTCGGCATCCTCGACGTTGCGCCAGTACTGCCAGAAATCATAGGGGCTGAAGGCGTCGGCGTTGAGCCACACGGCGCCTTGCGCGGTCTTGCCCATCTTCGCGCCCGACGCTGTCGTCAGCAACGGCGTGGTCAGAGCGAACAGCTGAGGTGTGCCCATGCGGCGGCCGAGATCGACGCCGTTGACGATGTTGCCCCACTGATCCGAACCCCCCATCTGCAAGCGGCAATCAACGCGCCGCGACAGTTCGACGAAATCATAGGCCTGGCAGATCATGTAGTTGAATTCGATGAAGCTCATTTCCTGTTCGCGCTCGAGGCGGAGACGAACGGAGTCCATCGTCAGCATCCGGTTGACCGAGAAGTGGCGGCCGATATCGCGCAGCATCTCGATCCAATTGAGCTTGGTCAGCCATTCGGCATTGTCGAGCATCACCGCATCGTTCGCGCCGGAACCGTAGTGCAGCACCTTGGCGAATACGCCGCGAATGCTGGCTTTGTTGGCCTCGATTTCCGCGACGCTACGGATCGCGCGCGATTCATCCTTGCCGGAGGGGTCGCCGACCATGGTGGTGCCACCGCCCATCAGCGTGATCGGCTTGTTGCCGCTCTGCTGGAGCCAATGGAGCATCATCATGGTCAGGTAGTTGCCGATATGCAGCGACGGCGCGGTGCAGTCGTAGCCGACGTAGGCCGTCGCCTGGCCCTTCGCGGCCAACGCATCGAGGCCCTCGATATCGGAGCACTGATGGATGAAACCCCGTTCCTGAAGGATGTTGAGGAAATCGGATTTGAAGGCGGCCATAGCTATCTGACTCTGATCGTTCTTGTTCGGCTCTATTGCAAACTCGATTCCGGCCCATCATGGCCGGACACTGCCGCCGGGCTCCGCTGTGTGCCATTATAAGAAGCGCGCGTTTGGCACAAGCTGGACGTCGCATGTCAGCCACCCGGGGGGTCCGCACGATGATGACGGCGATTGGTCTGATGAGCGGCACCTCGCTGGACGGCGTCGATATCGCCTTGATCGAAACCGACGGCGAGCGAGTGGCGAGGTTCGGGCCGACCGGCTACCGCCCGTACGCGGACCACGAACGCGGCCTGTTGCGCGAGGCGCTCGCGGAGGCCGTCAATCTCTCGCGGCGTGACGCACGGCCAGGCGTGATCGGCGAGGCCGAACGCGTCGTGACCACGGCGCACGCCGAAGCCGTTGCTGCTTTCCTCACGCAAAATCGCATCGCGCGCGAGAACATCGATATCGTCGGCTTCCATGGCCAGACCATCCTGCACCGGCCGGCGCAGCAGTTGACCGTGCAGATCGGCGATGCGGCGGCTTTGGCAAAAGCGATCCGCGTTCCGGTGATACATGATTTCCGCGCGGCCGACGTGGCCGCCGGCGGGCAGGGTGCGCCATTCGTCCCCGTCTATCATCGCGCACTGGCGCAATCGCTCGGTCGCGAGGGACCGGTTTGCGTGGTCAATATCGGCGGCGTCTCCAACGTAACCTATATCGATGGCGCCGACACGTTGATCGCCTGCGACACTGGACCCGGCAATGCGCTGCTCGATGATTTCATGCTCCGCGTGACGGGTCAGCAGTTCGACGGCGAAGGCCGGCTGGCGGCGCAGGGCCGTCCCGATGCGGACTGGATCGCGCATGCCTTGCAGCACCCGTTCTTCGCGCTGCCGCCGCCCAAGTCTCTCGATCGCAACGATTTCGCTTCGCTCGCACTGCATGACATGTCGCCGGCCGACGGTGCGGCAACCCTGACGGCCTTCACCGCGGCGGCCATCGCACGGATCGTTCCGCTGTTGCCGAAATCACCGCGAAGCTGGATCGTGGTTGGCGGGGGAGCCCGCAATCCGACCATGCTCGGCATACTGCGGGAGGTGTGCGCTCCGGCGACGGTCGAGCCGGCCGATGCACTTGGCTGGTCGGTCGATGCCATGGAGGCGCAAGCCTTCGGCTATCTCGCGGTGCGTGGTCTGAAAGGCTTGCCGTTAAGCTATCCGGCGACCACGGGCGTGCCCGTGCCGATGACCGGTGGAGTGATCGTGCGACCCTAGAGCGCGATCAGCGGTCAACGAATGTTGGCGAGTCTCATATCGAGATAGCCGGTCACCGTTTCCATCAGCGGCTCCATCTTGTCTTCGAAGAAATGATTGGCGCCCGGAATGGTATGTTGGTCGATCACGATACCCTTCTGGGTCTTCAGCTTTTCCACCAGCGTCGTGACATCCTTGGCCGGCGCGACGATATCCTTTTCGCCATGGACGATGAGTCCCGACGACGGGCATGGCGCGAGAAACGAGAAATCATAACGGTTCGGCTCCGGCGCGATCGAAATGAAGCCCTCCACTTCGGGTCGTCGCATTAGCAACTGCATGCCGATCCAGGCGCCGAAGGAAAATCCGGCCACCCAGCAGGCGCGCGCTTCCGGATTGATGGTCTGTGCCCAGTCGAGTGCGGCCGCCGCGTCCGACAATTCACCGGTGCCGTGGTCGAACGAGCCCTGACTACGGCCGACGCCGCGGAAATTGAAGCGCAACACCGAAAAACCACGCGCCACGAAAGCGTAGTAGACCTGATAGACAATCGGATGGTTCATGCTGCCGCGAAACTGCGGATGAGGGTGCAGGACCATCGCGATCGGCGCATTTTTCTGCTTCGCCGGGTGATAGCGGCCTTCGAGACGACCGGCGGGACCAGTAAAAATGACTTCAGGCATCGGAATCCTCGGGAAATCGGCCGCTCATTAGACGAGTTTTTGTCCGCAGCCTGCGGGCAGCGGGCGATCGGGCACCGCGCGGCGGTACAGGAGTGGTGCCCGTGAATGATTGCTGCGTTCTAACATAGGGCGAGGGGCGAAAAGCAAGCATCTTGCGCGGCTGTGGCTTCACCCGCCAAGAATATCTTATAGTTACAACATGATGCAGGAACGGATTTATCTCGACTGGAATGCGACCACGCCGCTACGCCGCGAGGCGCGGGAGGCGATGGCTGCCGCGTGGGATGTCGTCGGTAACCCCTCATCCATTCACGCGGAGGGCAGGCGGGCGCGCGGAGTGGTGGAAGATGCGCGGGCTGCGGTGGCGATGGCCGTTGGCGGCGAACCTCGCAACGTGGTCTTCACGTCCGGTGGGACCGAAGCCAATGCCCTGGCGCTGACCCCCGGCGTTCACGGACGATATGGTCACGCTATTGATAGGCTTATTGTTTCAGCCGTCGAACATGCCTCGGTGCTGGCCGGCGGGCAGTTCGTGCCGGATTGGATCGCGCGCCTGCCGGTGCATCGGTCCGGACTGGTTGACCTCAACGCCTTGCAAGCGATGCTCTCAGGAGGACCACCGGCGTTGGTGTCGGTCATGCTTGCCAATAACGAAACCGGTGTCATTCAGCCGGTCGCAGAAGTGGCCGATCTGGTCCACGAGGCGGGCGGTCTCCTGCACGTCGACGCGGTTCAGGCTCTCGGAAAAATTACTTTTGATATCATTAAGTTAAATGCTGATTTTCTATCTGTTTCAGCACACAAAATCGGCGGCCCGACCGGGATTGGCGCACTGGTTCTCGCGCCGAACCAGATCGGTCCCGGCGCGTTGATACGGGGAGGCGGTCAGGAGCGGGGTCGCCGCGCCGGCACAGAGAACGTGCCAGCTATTGCGGGCTTCGGAGCCGCGGTGAAGGCGGCGGTCGCAGCCAGAGCTAGCGATATGGCCCGGATCGAAATCCTGCGGAATCGGCTTGAGGAAGGGTTGCGGCAAACCCCGTGGAGCATAGTTATCTCAGAGGACGTCGCTCGTTTGCCGAATACGACCCTGTTCGGTGTTCGGGGATTAAAGGCCGAGACCGCCGTCGTCGGGTTCGACCTTGAGGGGGTGGCGGTGTCTTCGGGTTCAGCGTGTTCATCGGGAAAGGTACAACCATCGCATGTGCTGGAGGCGATGGGGTATGGGCCGGAAATGACCAGAAGCGCGATACGATTTTCGCTGGGCTGGGAGACTACGGAGGCGGACGTCGATAGGGCTATTAAAGCTTGGCGAAAGCTCTCAGGTGCACTAGTAAAGAGGGACGAAACAGTGCTTGAACAGTTCTAAGACCATTTCTTGGGAACAGGGCAAGCACCGAGACTTCATATTCCACCGTGGTCCTTGAAACCGCGAGCGGAGGTAGGAATGGCAGCCGTACAAGAGACGGTCGATCGGGTTCGCCAGATCGACGTCGATCAATATCGATATGGATTCGAGACCATCATCGAGTCCGAGAAAGCTCCCAAGGGACTTTCCGAAGACACCGTCCGGTTTATTTCAGCGAAGAAAAACGAACCGGCCTGGATGCTGGAGTGGCGGCTTGACGCCTATCGCCGCTGGCTGACCATGCAGGAGCCGAGTTGGGCGCGCGTGAACTATCCGAAGATCGACTATCAGGATCTCTATTATTATTCGGCGCCGAAGCCGAAGAAGGAGATCTCCTCGCTAGACGAGATCGATCCGGAGATCCTCGAGACCTACAAGAAACTCGGCATTCCCTTGCGCGAGGTCGAGGTGCTTGAGGGCGTCGTTCGCCCCGAGGGCGAACGGAGAGTCGCGGTCGATGCCGTGTTCGACTCGGTATCCGTGGCGACCACGTTCCAGGAGGAGCTGAAGAAGGCCGGCGTGATTTTCATGCCGATCTCTCACGCCATTCAGCAGCATCCGGAGCTGGTGAAACAGTATCTCGGCAGCGTGGTGCCGACCTCCGACAATTTCTTTGCGACGCTGAACTCGGCAGTGTTCTCCGATGGGTCGTTCGTCTACATCCCGCCGGGCGTTCGCTGTCCGATGGAGCTGTCGACCTACTTCCGCATTAACGAGCGCAACACCGGCCAGTTCGAGCGCACGCTCATCATCGCCGACAAGGGCGCCTACGTCAGCTATCTCGAAGGCTGCACCGCGCCGCAGCGCGACGAGAACCAGTTGCACGCCGCGGTCGTCGAACTCGTCACGCTCGACGACGCCGAGATCAAGTATTCGACGGTGCAGAACTGGTACCCCGGCAATTCCGAGGGTAAGGGCGGCATCTTCAATTTCGTCACCAAGCGTGGCGACTGTCGCGGCGCGCGTTCGAAAATTTCGTGGACTCAGGTCGAGACCGGCTCCGCCATCACCTGGAAATATCCGAGCTGCATCCTGCGCGGCGACAATTCGCGGGGCGAGTTCTACTCGATCGCGATTTCGAATGGCTACCAGCAGGTCGACAGCGGCACCAAGATGCTGCATCTCGGCAAGAACACCACGAGCCGGATCATCTCCAAGGGCATCGCGGCGGGCAAGTCGCAGAACACCTATCGTGGCCTCGTCACCGCGCACCGCAAGGCGACCAATGCGCGCAACTTCACCGCGTGTGACTCGCTTCTGATCGGTGATAAGTGCGGCGCGCACACCGTGCCGTACATCGAGGCCAAGAACACCTCGGCCCTGTTCGAGCACGAGGCGACGACATCGAAGATCTCGGAAGACGTGCTGTTCTATTGCGTGCAGCGCGGACTGTCGCAGGAAGAGGCCGTCGGCCTCGTCGTCAACGGCTTCGTGAGAGACGTGCTGCAGCAGTTGCCGATGGAATTCGCGGTCGAGGCCCAGAAGCTGATCTCGATCTCGCTGGAAGGAAGTGTGGGTTAGCCCCCGTCACTGCGAGCTCGCGACAAAACCGGCTCTTGCCGGTTTTACGCCGGGCGAAGCAATCCACCGATGGTTGGAAATGCCGGATTGCTTCGTCGCATGAGCGCGCTCCTCGCGATGACGTAACGATAGCGAAGGATGAACGATGCCGTTGCTTGAAGTCAAAGACCTGCACGTCCGTGTCGAGGAGCGTGAAATTCTTCACGGCTTGTCACTGACCGTCAACAAGGGCGAAGTCCATGCCATCATGGGGCCGAACGGTTCCGGCAAGTCGACGCTGAGCCATGTGATCGCCGGTAAGCCGGGCTATGAGGTCACCGACGGCGAAGTCCTGTTCGAGGGCGAGGATCTGCTGGCGATGGCGCCCGACCAGCGCGCCGCGAAGGGCGTGTTTCTCGCCTTCCAGTATCCGGTGGAAATTCCCGGTGTCGCTACCATGACGTTCCTGCGGACCGCGCTGAACGCGCAGCGCAAGGCGCGCGGCGAGACCGAATATTCGACGCCGAATTTCTTGAAAAAAGTGCGTGAGGTCGCGGCCTCGTTGAACATTCCGCAGGACATGCTGCGCCGTGGCATCAATGTCGGCTTTTCCGGCGGCGAGAAGAAGCGCAACGAGGTGCTGCAGATGGGGCTGTTCGAGCCGAGCCTGTGCATCCTTGATGAAATGGATTCCGGTCTGGACATCGACGCGCTGCGCGTTGCAGCCGATGGCGTCAATGCTTTGCGTTCGAAGGATCGCGCCATGGTCGTCATCACGCACTATCAGCGGCTGCTCAATTACATCGTGCCTGATTTCGTGCACGTGATGTCGAAAGGCCGGGTCGTGAAAAGCGGAGACAAGGATCTGGCGCTGGAGCTCGAGGCGTCCGGATATGCGCAATTCGAGGAAGCATAATCCGGAAGCGCCTTCCGGTTTTCGGATGAGATCATGCCGGAAAATACGATCTGAACGGATTTGATGATGGATGTTGCATTGGCAAAGACTGACACCGGGCGCGCGGCGAGCGAGGCTTTTGCCGTCGCGAGTTCGCGGTTGCCGGGTGCCGGGAAGGTGACCGCCGCGCGTCAGAAGGCGTTCGAAGCTTACGAGAGACTTGGCCTGCCGAACCGGCGGGTCGAGGACTGGAAATACACCGACCTGCGCGTGCTGATGCGCGAGGTGCTGCAATTGGCTCCGGCGCCGGATCAGGCGGCCCTGGCGAAAGCCAGCCAGATTCTCGAAACCCAATCCGTCGGAGATGCCTACAGGTTCGTGCTGGTCGATGGCGTGTTCGTGCCGCAACTGTCGGATATCGGCAAGCTGGAGAACGGACTCCGCGCCAAGTCGTTTCACGAGGCGCTGAACGGGGGCGACCAGTCGGTCGATCTGTTCACGACGTCGGCGACAACGGATGTCATGGTGTCGCTTAACGCGGCGATGACGACCGACGGCGTCGTCATTGAAGTTGGCGATGGTGTCTCGCTGGCGAAGCCGATCCACGTGATCCATGTGACGACCGTTTCGTCGGCGTCGGCGTTCACGCGCTCCCGCCTGACGATCGGCAAGGCAGCGCGCGCCACGCTGATCGAGAGTTTTGCCGCTGCTGATGACGCGAAATCCTATCAGGCCCATGACGCGCTCATCGTGGCCATCGGAGACGGGGCGGACGTTGCGCATATCCGTCTCACGGCTGATGCCGACGATGCCGCGAATATCTCGTCCGCGATCGTTACGGTCGGCGGCGGGTCGAAGCTGAATCTCTTCAATTTGACGAACGGCGGCCGGCTCAGCCGCTATCAGGTGTTCGCAACGCTCGAAGGCGAGGGCAGCGATGTCTGCATCAATGGTGTCAGCCTGCTTAAGGATACCCAGCACGCGGATATGACACTGGTGGTCGATCACGCCGTGCCGCACTGTACTAGCCGGGAGATTTTCCGCGCGGTGGTGGACGATCGCGCGCATTCCGTCTTCCAAGGCAAGATCATCGTTCGACCCGACGCACAGAAGACCGACGGCAAGATGATGACGCGGGCATTGCTGCTGTCCGACGATGCGGAAGCCGACAGCAAGCCCGAACTCGAGATTTTCGCGGATGACGTCACCTGCGGTCACGGGGCGACGATTGGTGCGCTCGACGACAGTCTGCTGTTCTATCTGCGCGCGCGAGGTCTTTCGGAAAAGGAGGCGCAGGCGCTCCTGATTCAGGCGTTCGTTGGCGAGGCGATCGAATCCATCGCCGACGATGGCTTGCGCGATGTCGTTATCGGGGCTGCCGAGCGGTGGCTTGCGGCGCGCGGGTGATGAAGATGTTGCGTCATGCCGGGACTAAAGTGCGAGGCGCGTCTTCGCGCAGGTGACCCGGTGATCCACGTCTTCAGGCTGCGCAGTTGGCAGAGAATAAGGACCTGGTATCCGGCATAAGGCCGGGCAAGACGACAAGAGAGACGAAGAGCAAATGACCCATCCGGCGGTCGCCAACGGTTCCTATGATGTGATGCGCGTGCGTCAGGATTTTCCGGCGCTGGCGATGAAGATCTATGGCAAGCCGCTTATCTATCTCGATAACGCCGCCTCCGCGCAGAAACCAAACGCCGTGCTCGACCGTATGACGGAGGCGTACAAGACGGAATACGCCAACGTCCATCGCGGGCTGCACTATCTCGCCAACGCCGCGACCGAAGCCTATGAAGGTGGTCGTACCAGAGTTGCGCAATTTCTCAACGCGAAGCGGACTGAGGAGATCATCTTCACCCGCAACGCCACCGAGGCGATCAATCTCGTGGCGTCGTCCTGGGGCGAGCCGAACATCAAGGCCGGCGACGAGATCGTGCTCTCGATCATGGAGCATCACTCCAACATCGTGCCCTGGCATTTCCTGCGCGAGCGCCATGGTGCCGTCATCAAGTGGGCGCCCGTCGACGACGATGGTAATTTCCTGATCGATGAGTTCGAGAAGCTGCTGACGCCGAAGACGAAGCTCGTGGCGATCACGCAGATGTCGAACGCGCTCGGCACCGTCGTTCCGGTCAAGGATGTGGTGCAACTCGCTCATGCGCGCGGCATTCCGGTTTTGGTCGACGGTAGCCAGGCGGCGGTGCATCTCGCCGCCGACGTGCAGGACATCGACTGCGACTTTTACATCTTCACGGGTCACAAGATCTACGGGCCAACCGGTATCGGCGTGCTGTATGCGAAGTATGATCATCTTGTCGCGATGCGGCCGTATAACGGCGGCGGCGAGATGATCCGCGAAGTCGCGCAGGATTGGGTGACCTATGGCGATCCGCCGCACAAGTTCGAGGCCGGTACGCCAGCGATTGTCGAGGCGGTCGGGCTTGGCGCCGCGATCGATTATGTGAACTCGATCGGCAAGGCGCGGATCGCTGCGCACGAACACGATCTTCTGGTCTATGCTCAGGAGCGGCTGCGCGAGATCAACTCGCTGCGCATCATCGGCACTGCCCGAGACAAGGGGCCGGTGATCTCGTTCGAAATGAAAGGCGCGCATCCGCACGATGTCGCGACCGTGATCGACCGCGCCGGCATCGCGGTTCGCGCCGGCACCCATTGTGTGATGCCGCTTTTAGAGCGGTTCAATGTCTCGGCGACCTGTCGAGCCTCGTTCGGCATGTATAATACGCGTGAGGAAGTCGATCATCTGGCGCAGGCATTGATCAAGGCACGGGAGTTGTTCTCATGAGCGAGACCGCCGAAGCCAAACCTGTCGTAAACAAGGCCTGTCACGTGCAGACCAGCTCAGCGCTGGCGCCGGAGGAAACCGAGCGCATGGGCACGGGCATCGTGGCCGCGCTGAAAACCGTGTTCGACCCGGAAATCCCGGCGGATATCTATGAACTCGGTCTGATCTACAAGGTCGACATCAAGGACGACCGCGCCATCGATGTCGAGATGACGCTGACGTCGCCGAGTTGCCCGTCGGCGGCCGAACTGCCGATCATGGTTGAAAATGCGGTCGCTAGCGTTCCGGGAGTCGGGGTGGTCAACGTCAACCTCGTCTGGGAACCGCAGTGGATGCCCGACCGGATGACCGACGAAGCGCGCCTCGTCCTCAATATGTGGTGACGATTTTACGCCCGGCCCATGCTATGATCAGGCTTGATTTGCCGCCAGGATTGACCAGATGACAGAGATGACGCCAAGCACACCTGCAGCCAAGCCAAAACCACGACCTCGTCCGCAGGTCATGCGGCTGACCGACGCCGCGGCGGCGCGAGTCAAGGAACTCGCGGCGCGAGCCGATTCAGAGATCGTCGGCCTGCGGGTCGGCATCAAGAACGGGGGCTGCGCCGGTCAATCCTACACGGTGGAATACGCTCACGACATCAGGCCGACGGATGAAGTGGTCGAAGACAAGGGCGTCAAGGTTCTGGTCGAACCCAAGGCGGTGTTGTACCTGCTTGGCACCGAGATGGACTACAAGGCCGAAAAAATGCAGGCCCAATTCATCTTCAACAATCCGAACCAGGTGTCGGCCTGCGGGTGCGGCGAATCCGTGCAGCTCACGCCCGCCAAGATTGACGGCTAGTCGATATCTCTCGGCCGTCCCTGCGAAAGCGAGGACTGCGGCCGAGAATGGCGATTGTTGTCATTGGTGGTGAGGGACGCGTCAGGCCACCTGCACCTGGATGTCGGCGCAAGATGAGCATTCCGAGTCGGCTTCGCAAACAACGCGATTGCGGCCGTTGCGCTTGGCGATGTAGAGGCAGGCATCGGCGCGTTCGATCAGCGAGTCCGTGGTATCGCCGCTACGAAGAATCGAGACGCCGACCGAGATAGTGACACGACCGAGGATTTCGCCGGTCGACTTTTTCTTCAATTCCTTGGCCATCACGGCGCGGCGGATGTGATCGGCGACCGTCACCGCTTGATGTATCCCGGTGTTGGGAAGCACGACCGCGAATTCTTCGCCGCCATAGCGCGCTGTGATGTCTTGGCCCTTGATGGTCTGCTTCAGCGATATCGCTACCAGCCGCAGCACCTGATCGCCGGTCAAGTGGCCATAGTTGTCGTTGAACGACTTGAAGTAGTCGATATCGAACATCAGAAGCGATAGCGGCCCACCCTCGCTGAGAGCCTGCGCCACGGCATCCCCGACGGCGCGGTCGAAATATTTGCGGTTGCCGAGACCGGTGAGCGGATCGGTCATGCTCTCGGTCCTGATGGCCTCAAGACTATGCTGGAGATTGTTGATCTCGATCTTCGAGATCTCCAGCCGATTTTCCAGCGCCTTGTTGGTTTCCTGCATCTCGCGGGTCGACTTCATCAGCGCTTCGATGACCGCCTTGACCTGTTCGCGGTTACCGGCGGCGCCGAGTTTCTCGGCCGCTCCCTTCAGTCTGTCGCCGAAACCAACCGTTGCGCGGAATCGCAGCCTGTCGCAGCGATCGGATCTGGCCAAGCGCCACCTCCGCGAACGCCATGGTGCGTTCATGTTCGTCCAGCTCAACCACTTCTGCGGCCCCGCCGACGATTCATGAAAATCGTCGTCCCAAACGACAAAATATCTACGTAGTATTGCTGGAAAAATAGCGACAGAGAGTTTACGGGCGGTAAACGATGTTCGCCAAGGTGGGGTGGGGACCGACCCACCTTAAATGCTTAGACTCGGGCGCGGATCGGACGGAGCAGGAACGCCGGCAGGTGAGAATGGTCTGCCGGCTCGGAGACGGTCTCGCGGCGCGGTGCGGGCGCTCGCCCGATTGACGGCGGCTGCGGCGCGGCCATGGACGCGGCGGCCGTTGCAGCAGGAGCCTCGTGTCTCTGGTGGTCGCCACTGGTGCGGCGTGGCTTGCGGCTCTCGCGCTTGCCGCCACGTGCGTGGGTCTCGCCGCCCTTGTCGCGTGCGTGGCGGGATCGCATCGGCCGGCCTGTAGATGCCACGTCGGCGCCAGAGTTTGCATCGGCATCGTCCGCGCGAGCTTCATAGCCGGGAAGGTCAGCCTTCGGAATCGCCTGACCGGTCAGCTTCTCGATCGCGGCGAGTGATTTGAAATCGGCGGGGCAGACGATTGTGATCGCGGTGCCGGTGCGGCCGGCGCGGCCGGTGCGGCCAATGCGATGCACGTAGTCGTCGGGATGGTGTGGTACGTCGAAGTTGAGGACGTGGCTGACTTCGGGAATGTCGAGGCCGCGCGCGGCCACGTCGGAGGCGACCAGCAGCGGGAGTTCGCCTTTGCGGAATTGATCCAGCGAGGCGGTTCGCGCCGACTGGTCCATATCGCCGTGCAGGGCGCCGACGCTGAAGCCGTGTTTCTGGAGCGACTTATAGACGATGGCGACGTCGCGCTTGCGGTTGCAGAAGATGATTGCGTTCTTGAGATCCTGGGCGTCGCGCAGCAGGTGGCGTAGCACCTCACGTTTTTCGTGTGGTTCGCGGCCACAACTGACCTGCGATTGCGCCACGGTCACCGCCGCGGTTGCTGGTCTGGAGACCTCGACCTTTTCCGGATTGTGCAGGAAGGTATCGGTGATACGCCGAATTTCATTCGGCATCGTGGCCGTGAAGAACAGGGTTTGCCGTGTGAACGGCACAAGCTTGCAGATGCGTTCGATGTCGGGAATAAATCCCATGTCAAGCATGCGGTCGGCTTCGTCGATCACCAGCAATTCCACGCCGGTGAGAAGAAGGCCGCCTCGTTCAGTGTGGTCGAGCAGGCGGCCAGGGGTCGCGATCAGCACATCGACGCCGCGCGTCAGCTTCATGTCCTGGTCGCCGAACGAGACGCCGCCGATCAGAAGCGCCACGTTGAGTTTCTGGCCAGCGCCGTACTTGTCGAACTGCTCCTTGACCTGGGCTGCGAGTTCGCGGGTCGGCTCGAGGATCAGCGTGCGAGGCATTCGCGCCCGGGCGCGGCCCTTCTCCAGCAGCGTGAGCATGGGCAGGACGAAGGCTGCGGTCTTGCCCGTTCCGGTCTGGGCGATGCCGAGAACGTCGCGGCGCGCCAGAACGTGAGGAATAGCCTGATCCTGAATGGGAGTGGGGGTGGTGTAACCTGTAGCCGCAACGGCGGCGAGCACCTTGTCGGACAAACCGAGATGAGAAAAAGACATTGAGCCTCTTATCGAAACCGCCGTTCGGCATCGAAGGTATAAGGCTGTCGCGCTCCACCCCTTAACGGCGTGCTTTCAAAAAGCGAAGGGGGTTCTGGCTTACGCTGACGGGCGGCTCACCGGGGAATCGTGTTCGGGTCCGGGCCGCGTTAAGGCGAAACATAGGGTCGAAATGCACAAAGTCAATCTCAGAAACGGCAGAAATGTCGAAAAACCCTGATGTTTTGCTAGGCACCCAGCAAATGCGCCATGCGAAGTCGAGCCGGGCACACCTCCCGAATGAACCGCAGCCTGTGGTTTTTCGACTATGGCCTAGTGGTCCGATTCTAACATCCGCATCCCGTTTCAACAGGTTCTTTTGCGAATGCTAGAACCACGGGACCACTAGCAACTATAGGTTTCTAGTGGAGTTTTGGATTTGACATTCGCTTCCTGGGTTTCCTGCAAAGTGGGTAGCGAATGTCAAATCCACTCCACTAGCGTAGTTTGAGCGCGGGCGTTTGACCCGCCAGACCGGTGGACGGGAAGGTTGAGATGAGGGGCATTTCGGTCGGTCGTGCGGCAATGCTGGGCATCGCGTGCGCGCTGCTGATGCTGGCGGGCCCGGCGCAGGCGGCCAAGCGTGTGGCGCTTGTGATTGGCAACAACGACTACCGGAACGTCTCCAAACTTCAGAAGGCTGTCAACGACGCCCGCGCCATGGGCGACACGTTGAGGCAACTCGGCTTCAGCGTGATGGTCGCGGAAAACCAGACCCGTCAGGCCTTCAGTCAGACGCTGCTGGCGTTCGATCAGCAGATCGAGGCCGGCGACACCGCGTTCTTTTTCTACGCCGGCCACGGCTTTGAGATTGCCGGCCAGAACTATCTGCTGCCGACCGACGTGCCTGCCGCCACTGAAGGGCAGGAGGACTTGGTCCGCGATGCCTCGATACTTGCCGACCGCATTGTCGAACGGCTGCAGAACAAGAAGGCGCGCACCTCGATCCTGGTGTTCGACGCCTGCCGCAACAATCCGTTCGAGCGCAAGGGTACCCGCGCGGTCGCCGGCGGCGCGGGGCTTGCACCGATGACGCAACTGCCGGAGGGCGTGTTCTCGGTGTTCTCCGCCGGACCGCGGCAGACCGCGCTCGATCGCCTGTCGGACGACGACGCCAATCCCAATTCGGTGTTCACCCGCATCTTCGTCAAGGAATTGTTGCAACCCGGCGAGAACATGGTGCAGGTGGCGCAGCGCACCCGACGCACCGTCAGCGAAATGGCCGAGACGGTGCGGCACAAGCAAGTGCCGGTCTATTTCGATCAGATGGTTGACGATGTCTTTTTGAATGGCCTTGCCAAAGCGCAGCCGCAGGCAGCGCCCGCCGAGCCTGCACAGCAAGTCGCAGCGCTACCTCCGGTCGCACCGCTGAAGCCGCCGTCGAACGAGGCCGTCAACGCACCGATCGCGAATTTCTCGCGCCACAATGGCGGGTGGACCGTGGTGTTCTCGATAGCCGATCCCGCGCTCGGGATTTCCTGGCGCATGGGCGACAGCGGTCCATTCAAGGAAACTGGATTTCTCGACACGCTCGACCCGCGGACCCGCAAGCGCATGCCCAATCCCGCGATCGAACTTTCCGCCGACGCGGCTGCGGCGACGATCCAGATGCGCTATGTCGATGCCAGCGGCGAGATGCAGGGGCCGTTTCCGGTCCGGTTCGATCCGGAAGTCGCGCTGATCCGCGATCAGCGGAAAATCCTCGACATGACCGCGACAAGCTGGCTGTCGTTTCGCCAGTTCAATGGACTGCTGGTCTATTATACCCACCTGATGTCATATCGCTGCGCGATCCGCGAGGTGAGAGTCGGTATCGACTCCTCGGTGCCGGATCGAGTGCTCAAGATGCCGCCCTGCGACCCGCGTGACCCCAGCGTGATCCCGAGTGACGCGACGCCTTATCTGAAATTGCCGTCCGCAACCAAAGCCGTATCGGTGGAGTTGACCTATCGCGACGGTAGCGTATCGGAGATCAAGAGCTTCCGGCGCTGATTTTTCGACTCGAAGGACTCGGTTGATGGACGCAGGCCTTCCGCGCCAACAATACCGCTCGATGTCCACGCGCTGCTGCATCGTCGGCGGTGGACCCGCCGGCATGATGCTGGGCTACTTGCTCGGGCGCGCCGGCGTCGACGTCATCGTGCTCGAAAAGCATGCCGACTTCTTTCGCGATTTTCGCGGCGACACCGTGCATCCCTCGACCTTGCAGGTGATGGACGAACTCGGCCTGATCGATGACTTTCTGAAAATCCCGCACGACAAATTGCAAAAGCTCGAAGGCTATTTCGGAAAAACCCGGCTGCGCATTGCCGACATTAGCCGCACCGGCGCGAAATACCCGTTCATCGCCTTTATGCCGCAGTGGGATTTTCTCAATTTCTTGCGCGACAAGGGGCGGCGCTTCCCAAGCCTCAGGGTGATGATGAGCACCGAGGCGACCGGGCTTATTCATGACGGCGACAAGGTGACTGGCGTCCACGCAACGGACGCGAACGGTGCGATCGACATTAACGCCGATCTCACGGTCGCCTGCGACGGGCGACATTCCATTATCCGGCCGAGCGCGGGCCTCGAGATCGAAGAGATCGGCGCGCCAATGGACGTACTCTGGTTCCGCGCCGGAAAAACCGCCGAAACGGAGAGCATCCTCGCACGCATCGAAGCCGGAAAGATGATGGTGACGCTCGATCGCGGCACCTACTGGCAGTGCGCCTACGTCATCACCAAAGGTCAGTATGATACGGTCAGGGCGAAGGGCCTTGAATCATTCCGTTCTGACGTCGTCTCGCTTGCGCCGATCCTGAAGTCGGGCATCGCGGACGTCAAAAGCTGGGACGACGTCAAGCTGCTCACCGTCGCCGTCAATCGTCTGAAGCGTTGGACCAGGCCCGGGCTGCTCTGCATCGGGGATGCCGCGCACGCAATGTCGCCGGTCGGCGGCGTGGGGGTCAACATCGCGGTGCAGGACGCCGTGGCGGCGGCTAATATTTTGGCGGCGAAGCTCGCGCGCGGCGCCGTGAGCGAGGATGATCTTGCCGCCGTTCAGCGCCGCCGCGAATTTCCGATGCGGGTGACGCAAGCGATGCAGGTGATCATCCAGAATAATATCGTTCGTGCTGCACTGAATCCCGGCAGCGGTTCATTTAAGCCGCCGCTGTTTGCGCGCATCATTAACGCGGTGCCGTGGTTGCAGGGGCTGACTGCGCGCTTCATTGCCGTGGGAGTGCGGCCGGAGCATGTGCATTCGTCGGAGGCCAGCGACAAGAAGTACGGACACCTCGAATTTCCTTGAAGCAGGAAATCACATGCAATCGGCGACGCTGCCGACCATTGCAATGTCCGGTGGGGAGGTTAGTTTCTTCAGGTAATGGCGCCGCAGCAGCTCACGTCACAGGATATCACGAATCTCATTGCCCGCGTGTCCATAAAGGACCGGACGGCATTCGATCTGCTTTACGGGGCAACAAGCGCGAAACTTTTCGGCGTGTGTCTGCGTGTCTTGTCCGACAAGAGCGATGCCGAAGAGGCGTTGCAGGAAGTGTTCGTCAAGATATGGATGAAGGCCGACCGATTTGTCGCTTCGGAACTCAGCCCGATCTCCTGGCTGGTGGCCGTCGCGCGCAACCATTCGATTGACCGTATCCGCGCACGCGGCGAACAGCTGGCTGGAATCGACGACGCGATCGACGTTGCCGACCATCGGCCCGGACCGGAGGCTCAGGCGGTGACGAGCGGGGAGCGCGACCGCCTCGGCGTCTGTCTCGGCGAACTTGAAGCCGATCGTGCAGGGGCTGTGCGCGGAGCTTATCTGAACGGCGAAAGCTATGTTGAGCTTGCCGAGCGGTTTTCGGTGCCGCTCAATACGATGCGGACGTGGCTGCGTCGGAGCCTCTTGAAACTGAAGGAATGCCTGGAGCGATGACACCGGGTGAAGACAAGAATCCGGATTACGAAGGCGACGATCAACTCGCTGCCGAATACGTTATTGGGGTTTTGTCTGCGGACGAACGGCAGATCGCAGCGCGGCGCATTGAGACCGACCTCGGTTTTGCCCGGCTCGTCGATGAGTGGCAGCAGCGCTTGTCGTCACTCAATGCAGGTTATGATGAGGTTCAACCGCCCGCATCGCTGAAGACGAGGCTCGACGCCCGGCTGTTTGATCATGGACGGTCGGCGACACGAAAACCGGGCCTCTTGCAAAGCCTTTCCTTCTGGCGCGGCCTTGCCGGCGCTGCTTTGGCCGCCTTTTTCATCGCCGTCGCGATTCCTCTGTTTCAGCCGGCGACCATAACGTCCGGTACGCGTCTGGTTGCTTCCCTGACGGGTGACAAAACCGACGTGCGCTATCTGGCGATCTACGACGCCCGCATCAGCGAAATTGGTCTTTCCCATGTGACAGGAGATCGGGCGACCGGGCACGACTTCGAATTGTGGATCATCAAAGGCAATGATCCTCCGATTTCGTTGGGCGTGATCCCGGTCGGCGCCAATGCTCATCTCGCCGTCACACCTGCCCATCGCGAACTGATCAGGTCCGGCGCGTTGTTCGCCATCAGCCTCGAACAGCGAGGCGGCTCATCGACGGGGCAGCCGACCGGACCGGTAGTTGCGTCCGGCGATCTGCATGCGATGTAATAGAGGTGGGCGGCTGCCCAGTCGCAAAAAGGGTTAGCGATCACGGATCGAGATCGGCGTGTGCTGCGGGGCATTGCCGATCATGTTCCCTCTACCTTCAGCGGCCGGCAAAAGCACCTTCTGTCTCCGAAACCTTTTTCGAGATCTGCCCGAAACTTTTTCGGAATACCTGCCGTAGCTCCGCTTGTCCCACACTCGGAAGGGACCAGAAAACCTCAAGGAGTTACAGGATATGCGCAAGATTATGTCAATGATTGCAGCGGGTGCCTTTGCTGCCACCGCATTTACCGGCGCCGCATTCGCCGAGAATCCGATGGTTGGCGGAGCCGCGATGTATGCCAACAAAAACATCGTTCAGAACGCCATGAACTCGAAAGACCACACCACGCTGGTGGCGGCGGTGAAGGCCGCCGGCCTCGTCGATACGCTGTCGGGCAAGGGACCGTTCACGGTGTTCGCGCCTACCAACGAAGCTTTCGCTGCGTTGCCGGCAGGCACGGTCGATACTCTGCTCAAGCCCGAGAACAAGGCTAAGCTGACCAAGGTGCTGACGTGCCACGTCGTCTCGGCGGACGTCATGTCCGACGCCATCGGCAAGATGATCGTAAAGGACGGCGGAACGCATCCGGTAAAGACGGTCGGCGGCTGCACGCTTCAGGCCAAAATGCAGGGCGACAAGATCACGCTGACCGACGAGACCGGCGGCGTGGCGACAGTGACCATCGCTGACGTCAAACAGTCCAACGGCGTCATCCACGTTATCGACAAGGTGTTGCTGCCAGCGAGCTGACAGCACTGCGCTGATCCGGTCGCGCAACCTTGCCTCGCGCGGCCGGCGCGGCTCCATTGCTAATTGACGTACTCAGTATCGTCGACTTAGCCCGATCAGCCCGGCGCCGATCGCGACGAGGCCAGCACCGTACCAGGCCCATTGCACCTGGCGGATCATGAAGCTCGATTGCGGCCAGTTCACGTAACCGGTGCCTTGGCCAATCCAGAGCAGGCCGATCAAAAGGGCGAGAATGCCAAAGACAACAAGAGCTGGTTTCATGACTGAACGATGCTCCTTCCGTACGGTGGTCTACACGTCCAGCAAGTCCTCGCTGGTGAACTCGGCCTTTTCGGAGATGAAGGCGAAGCGCGCCTCCGCCTTGGTGCCCATCAGACGCTCGACAGAATCCGCTGTGCCTTCGCGGTCCTCGGTCAGAAGCTTGACCCGCAACATGGTGCGCCTCGCCGGGTCCATGGTGGTTTCCTTGAGCTGCGCCGGCATCATCTCGCCGAGGCCCTTGAAGCGGCCGACATCGACCTTGGCGTTGGCGTTGAACTCGCTCTTGAGCAGCGTCTCCTTGTGGGCGTCGTCGCGGGCATAGACCGTCTTGCTGCCGTGCGTCAGGCGATAGAGCGGCGGCACCGCGAGATACAGATGCCCCTCGTCGATCAGGTGCGGCATCTGCCGATAGAAGAATGTGATCAGGAGCGAGGCGATGTGTGCGCCGTCGACGTCGGCGTCGGTCATGATGATGACGCGCGAATAGCGCAGGTCCTCGTCGCGATAGTTGGCGCCGGTGCCGCAGCCGAGCGCCTGAATCAGGTCGGCCAACTGGGCGTTGGCGGTGACCTTGTCCTTGGTTGCCGATGCCACGTTGAGGATTTTCCCGCGCAATGGCAGCACGGCCTGCGTCTTGCGGTCGCGCGCCTGCTTCGCGCTGCCGCCGGCTGAGTCACCTTCTACGATGAACAGTTCGGAGCCTTCGGTCGCGGTGTTAGTGCAGTCGGCGAGCTTGCCGGGCAAGCGCAGCTTCTTCACCGCGCTCTTGCGCGAGGTTTCCTTCTCGGCACGGCGGCGCAGCCGTTCATCGGCGCGTTCGACCACGAAATCGAGCAGCTTGTTGGCCTGCACCGGATTGCCGGACAGCCAGTGATCGAACGGGTCCTTGATCGCCTGCTCGACGATCCGCGAGGCTTCGGCGGTGGCGAGGCGATCCTTAGTCTGGCCCTGGAATTCCGGCTCGCGCACGAACACCGAGAGCATCACCGCGGCGCCGACCATGACGTCCTCGGACGTGATGGAGCCCGCGCGCTTGCCCTGGCCGACGCGCTCGGCGTGGTCCTTGAGCCCGCGCAATAGCGCGCTGCGCATGCCCGACTCGTGAGTGCCGCCGTCGGGTGTTGGCACCGTGTTGCAGTAGGAGGACAGGAAGCCGTCAGCGTCCGCCGTCCACGCCACCGCCCATTCGCAGGCGCCATGCGCGCCGTTGCGCCCCGATTTGCCGGAGAAGATGTCCGGATGCACCAGCGTGTCGTTATGGATCGCGGCGCCGAGATAATCCTTGAGGCCGCCAGGGAAGTGGAAGGTCGCTTCCACCGGAATGTCGTCGAGGCCCTTGAGCAGTTCCGGCGCGCAACGCCAGCGGATTTCGACGCCGCCGAACAGATACGCCTTCGAGCGCGTCATCTTGAACAGACGCTGCGGTTTGAACGCGGCCTTGGGCCCGAAGATTTCGGTGTCCGGCTTGAAGCGGATGGTGGTGCCGCGGCGGTTTGCGATCCTGCCGAGGTCTTCGAGCTTGCCCTTGGGATGGCCGCGCTCGAAGGTCATCTTGTAGAGATTCTGGCTGCGCGCCACCTCCACTTCGAGGTGGGAGGAGAGGGCGTTGACCACGGACACGCCGACGCCGTGCAGGCCGCCCGAGGTCTCGTAGACCTTGGAGTCGAACTTGCCGCCCGAATGCAGCGTGCACATGATGACTTCGAGCGCCGACTTCTTCGGGAATTT
This sequence comes from Nitrobacter sp. JJSN, assembly GCF_051912485.1. GTDB lineage: Bacteria > Pseudomonadota > Alphaproteobacteria > Rhizobiales > Xanthobacteraceae > Nitrobacter. The sequence goes on from NZ_CP196822.1 coordinate 1,324,935, forward strand.
CGGGTGCGGATCGACCGGGATGCCGCGTCCGTTGTCGGTAACGGTAAGGAAGCCGTCGACGGTCAGTTCGACGACGATAAAGGTCGCGTGCCCCGCCAGCGCCTCGTCCATCGCGTTGTCGATCACCTCGGCGAACAGGTGATGCAGCGCTTTCTCGTCGGTGCCGCCGATGTACATGCCGGGGCGGCGGCGGACCGGCTCAAGTCCCTCCAGCACCTCGATGTCGGCGGCGGTGTAGTCGGCCTCGGCTCCAGACGCACGCCCAGAGGCGCGGGCAGGGGAGCGTCCCTTGGCTTCGGAAGCGGCAAACAAATCGTCGGACGATTTCGTTTTTGTGGTAGATTTCAGTGATTTGGACATAGCTCTTTAAGTGTTGCTCGCGCGGGCGAATCGATTGCCATTGAATATGCCATGGATGGGGCTGGAAATGTGGTCATCGCCCCTATTCGGACGGTCTGGCATCAGGTTTCCCTGCTGCGGAACACCACGATCAAAAATAGCGCTGTAGCCAGCACCACGACCAGCGAGCCGACGACGGGCGCTGCGATATAGGCGGGTCCGCCCACCAGCACGAGAGCAATTCCGGTCGGGAACAGAATGCTGCCGAGAATGTGAAGCCAGCCCTGAATCCGGGCCAGCATCATTCGGCCCGCGGCCGGAACCACCCTGTAATACAGGCCGAACAGGAATAACAGCACGCCGCCGATCAGGTTGAGGTGGGCGTGAGCCGGCGCAAGGACAAAATTCTGCTGAATCCCCATGGCGATACCAGCGATCATGCCCGCCAGCAGGATCACCACACTCACGCATATCATCAATGACCCGATCATCTATCGTCCCTTCAATGTCTGACTGAATGCCGGTCGGAGACTTAGCATAGTCAGCGTCTTTGTGACTTGAAGTCGCGGGACGGGCTGGCTACCTGTGGCGACGCATCGCCGCTGGCGAGGACCGAATGAGAGGCGCTCTGGAATGGAAGACGTCGGACGCGGCCTGGTCGACTTCGTGCGCGATCACCAGGTTTGGGCCGCTCCCATCGTGCTCCTGCTCGCCTTCGGCGAGTCGCTGGCGTTCATATCGCTTTTGATCCCGGCCTGGGGCGCGTTGATCGCGATCGGCGCGCTGATCGGTGCGAGCGGCATCAGCTTCTGGCCGGTTTGGGTCGCGGGCGGTATCGGCGCGGCGCTTGGCGACTGGCTGTCTTATTGGCTCGGTTTCAAGTTCAAGGATCACGTCGCCGGTATGTGGCCGCTGTCGTGGTATCCCGATCTGTTGCCGCGCGGCCAGGCTTTCGTGCAGCAATGGGGTATCCCATCTATTTACATCGGGCGGTTTTTGGGACCGCTGCGCGCCACCGTGCCGCTTGCCGCCGGAATCTTTGCAATGCCGTACTGGCGTTTTCAGTTCGCCAACTGGATTTCGGCGTTGATCTGGTCGGCGGTGTTGCTGCTGTTCGGCGACCTCATCTCGCGGATCGTCGAATGGGTCTGGCGTGCGATTTGAGTCTGAGTTGTTTCCGCGTTGACGCCGAGCGCTGATGGTCGCGCAGCCGCCGCAACTGGGCTACAAGTCGGAAAACCCGTGAGCGTGCTCGCGGACGCAAGGATGACGTCATGACTCTCGCAGACATCAAGGCGAAAAGCTCCGCTTCTGGCGGCAAGGCCACTGCCAGGCCGACGGTATTCGTCGACGGCGCGTCGGGGACCACCGGCCTCGAAATCCGCCAACGGCTCGACCGGCAGGGTGACGTCACCGTCAAAAGCCTCGACGGCGACAAGCGGAAGGATCCTGCTGCCAAGCGCGCGCTGATGGCAGAGGTCGATCTCGTGATCCTCTGCCTGCCTGACGATGCGGCGAGGGAAACCGTCGCGTTGATCGACGGCATGGGCGCTGATGCGCCGAAAGTGCTGGACGCCTCGACGGCGTTTCGCGTCGCGCCGGATTGGACCTACGGCTTTCCGGAATTGACGCCGGATCAGGCGGACAGGATCAAGGCGGCGCGCAAGGTTACGAATCCCGGCTGCTATCCGACCGGATCGATTGCGTTGTTGCGGCCGCTGACCGACGCTGGCCTGATCCCGCAGGACTATCCCGTCACCATCAATGCGGTGAGCGGTTATTCCGGCGGCGGCAAATCCATGATCGAAAGCTTCGAGAAAGGCACTGCGCCGGCGTTCGAACTTTATGGTCTCGGCTTCGAGCACAAACATCTGCCGGAAACGCAGAAATACGCGAACCTGACGCGGCGCCCCATTTTCGTGCCGTCGGTCGGCGACTATCGGAAGGGCATGCTGGTGTCGCTGCCGTTGCATCTCGATACGCTGCCGGGACAGCCCGACGGCGCGGCGCTTCATGCGGTGCTGGAGAAGCGTTATGCGGGCAGCACCTATGTCTCGGTGATGCCGCTCGACAACACTGCTGCGAAAAGCGGACGGATCGAGCCGGAGGCGCTGAACGGCAGCAACAAGCTCGAGCTTCATGTTTTCGCCAGCGACAAGCACCGGCAGGCCGTGCTGGTCGCGCGGCTCGACAATCTGGGCAAGGGCGCATCCGGCGCAGCGGTGCAGAACATGCGGCTGATGCTCGGTCTGCCGGATACGGGGCAGGATTAGGACGCGGACTCATTCGCGCGCAGCCAAATTCGGAATGACCGGGTTACGGTCACGAATGACCCAAAGCGGAAGTTTCCGCACCTGCCATGCGAAGATTGTTCAACGCGTCGCTAAATATACGGCGCGATCATGGGCGCTCTATACCGCCGTTTCGCTGGCATCGAGCCGGTGCCGTTGCCCGAAGCCGTGATCGCGACGGATGAGGCCGCATTGGTTAGCGCCGATCATCCGTCACGGCGACAGCACAACGTCATTCTCACGAACTAGCGCGGCAAGCGTGAGCTATCTCACGCCAGCACACAGACGTAGCTGCCCGGCGCGTCCTCGATCGGCGACAGCGGCCGGAGCCAACCTGGTAGGCGGCTGCTATTCTGAATTCACTTCCGCCTTCGACCGCATAGCGGACGTGGCTGGACTTGCTACCGGCTTGACTCGGTCGCGAATGACCCAGAAGCAGACCTTCTGCAATATCTGCTATCCGGCCGCCGTCTAACCCAAAAGTAGGCATCATCCGACGCCGCTGTCCCGTTTCAGACGGAAGCGATTGCTCGAATTTCTGCTAGAGTGACATGGGGAGCGTCGCCGGCGGACGCCGGCCACATCCAGGAGGTTGGAATGTGGGACCAGGTCTACGACCCTTTAAGCAGCAAAACGCTGTCAACCATCGCGGCTGCGCTACCAGTCGTAACGCTGCTCCTTCTGATCGCCTCCAACAGGGTCAAGGCACACATCGCGGCCCTTATCGCGCTCGTCGTCGCCAATGTGGTCGCCGTCGTGATCTTCACGATGCCGGCCGGAATGACGCTGCGCGCGACTCTGCTCGGCGCAGTGATTGGGTTTTTTCCGATCGGCTGGATCGTGCTGAACGTGATCTTCCTCTACCGACTGACGGTGGAGAAAGGAGCGTTCGAGACGCTGCAGAATACAATCGGAGGCGTCACCAAGGATCGCAGGCTGCAGCTCCTTCTGATTGCCTTCTCCTTCGGCGCCTTCTTCGAAGGCGCGTCGGGCTTCGGTACGCCCGTAGCTGTGACCGGCGCGATCCTGATCGGGCTTGGCTTCTCGCCGCTCGCGGCTTCTGGGCTGTCGCTGATCGCCAACACAGCGCCGGTTGCCTTTGGCGCGCTCGGCACGCCCATCGCGGGCCTGGCCAGCGTTACCGGCATCGATCCGTTTTTGCTGGGTGCGATGGTTGGACGGCAATTGCCGTTCTTCTCGCTGATCGTACCGTTCTGGCTGATCTGGGCCTTCGCAGGCTGGAAGGGCATGAAGGACGTCTGGCCGGCTATTCTGGTCACCGGTGTCTCGTTCGCCGTGCCGCAATTTCTGATTTCGAACTTCATCAATCCATGGATCGTCGATATCGGCGCGTCGCTGATGTCGATGGCGTGCCTCCTGCTATTCCTCAAGGTGTGGTCGCCGAAGGAACTCTGGACATCGCCGGCGCTGCGCAGTCGTGACGACTCCGCCATCGGCCGGCCGGCACCGGTCGCTCTTTCAGTCAAGCCGACCACTGCCCAGGTCTGGATGTCGCTCCTGCCTTGGATAATCGTTTGCGCAGTGCTGCTGCTGTGGGGCACGACCTGGTTCAAGAGCCACGTGAACCCGTGGGCGACATGGAACTATGCGGTCCCCGGTCTGGACCACATGATCAACAAGGTTGCGCCGATCGTGGCGAAACCGACGCCGGAAGGCGCCGTGTTCGGCTTCACGTGGCTTTCTTATACCGGCTCCGGCATGCTGATTGCCGCGATTATCTCGGGCCTGATTATGGGATTTTCTCCCTTGGGCTTGATTACCGCCTACGGCCGGACCATCAAGGTCTGTGCGTATTCGCTCATCACCATCTCGGCGATGCTCGCGATCGGCACCTTGACGAGGCTCTCCGGCATCGACGCGACGCTCGGTCTCGCCTTCGCGGCGACGGGGGTGCTCTATCCTTTCTTTGGCACACTGCTGGGCTGGCTTGGCGTCGCGCTGACCGGCTCCGACACGGCGTCGAACATTCTGTTCGGAAACCTGCAGAAGATCACGTCGGAGCAACTGGGCATCTCGCCTATCCTCATGGCCGCCGCCAACTCATCGGGTGGCGTCATGGGCAAGATGATCGACGCCCAGTCGATCGTGGTCGCCTCGACGGCGACCAACTGGTTCGGCCACGAAGGTACGATCCTGCGCTTCGTATTCTGGCACTCGATCGCGCTGGCCTGTCTGGTCGGCGTGCTGGTGATGCTGCAGGCTTATGTCTTCACAGGCATGATTGTGCACTGACGCACGAACCCCGCGGCGGCGTGCCGCGGGGTTACAATATGGATTTGGATTTAGGTGTTTGATGCGTGGTTGAAGCGGATAATCGGCCTAACGCGCGGCGTGCTGCGTCTTACCACCAGCCTCGTTGCATCGGAGGAAAGATCTGACCGCCGCCCCGTCGCGCATTGCTCGGCTGGGGATTCGGATTGCGCTGGAAGAAGAAGCCGAAGCCGTCGTCTCCCTGCGGGTTGCCGTTGTCCCAGCCGTTGTCGTCTGCCATGAGAACTTCGCTCGGCTTCCGCGTGATGAAGCCGCCCTGGGGTTGGTCGCTCAGCACCGCAACAAACTCGGTGCGATAGTTGGTCTCCTCGCTCAGCGGCTCGTCAGAGACAATGATCGAGGATCGCGGCAGTGCGGTCGGCGTGACACGATCGAGGACGTCCTTGGGGATGGTGATGCGGTCGAGTGCGTTTTTGGCGTCATCCCAATCCTCGATCGTAACGGCGGTCCAGCGCAAGCCCGCGTCGCTGCGCGCCACCGCCGTGAACACATGCGTGCCAAGTCGTTTGCCGGGATCGCGGATCGTGATTGGGACTTCGATGGTCGCATCGAACACCTCGCCGCCTCCGTCCGGCGCCGGCCTATGCGTGTTGCGTCGAACGTAAAGCTTTCGCGTTGCGCCGCTGATGTAGATCGAGACCGGCTCGAGCGCGAGCTTCGCGTCGAGTGCCGCCTTGGCGGTGTCGGCCTTTCTTGTCTGAGCCGTCTTGGCAGTTTCCTTTGCGGTGCTGGCTGCGTCGAGCTTTGATGACGCATCCGCCTTGGCGGTGTCGAACTGGGTCCCCAGCTCCGCTGCCTTGGCAGCGGCCTTTTGCTTACGGTCCTCGGCCTTCGCTCTGGCTTGGTCAGTCCTGGCTGCGGCCACCGCCTTGTCGGCGGATACGAGCTCGGCGTCGGCCCGGGCCTTGAGCCGTTCCAGCTTGCGCAGAGCGGCTGCGAGCGGTACCGACTCGCGGGCCGCCATCGCGGCAGTCTTCTTGGCCTCGTCGGCCGTCGCGGCAGCGTCCGCGGCCTCGCGTGAGAGCGTCTCGGCCTTTGCCGGAGCAGCTGCGATGACTTCCGCATTCGGCACGAAGGATGAGAGCACCGGGTGTGAAAAATCGACCGGGGTCGCATCGGCCGGCGAGATGATCACGCGCATCCCGATCCGCGTTTTGTCGAACAGTTTCTCCGCAAAGCCGTAAGGCATTCGCACGCAGCCATGTGAGGCGGCATAGCCGGGCAGCGGTCCGCCATGCAACGCGAGGCCGTTCCAGGTGATGCGCTGCATGTTCGGCATCCAGGCATCGTCATACATGGTCGAGTGGTGGTCCTTGTCCTTCTCGATGATGGCGAAGACGCCGGCTGGCGTCTCGCGGTCCTTGACGCCGGTCGACACTGGCGCGCGCAGGATCCAGCCGTCGGCGTCATAGAACGTGACCTGCTGGCTTTTGATCGACACGATTGCCATGATCAGCTCGCCTGCCACGCGTGGCGCCGTTGTCTCAGCAGGTTGCGCGCGGCGTGCCTGTTTCGCTGTGGCATCGGCGATCGGTGCGATCAGCGCGACGACCGTTGCGAACATCACAACGGCTGAACACCCCCAATGGCGCATTGCCACGGTGGATTTCGCCGATGTCAATCGATTCACCATTCCATTCCCCGTATCAGCCTGTCCGCTGCCGTGACCAACCTCACATATCCGACTCGTGAGGAATAAGCATGCTCGCAGCTGAAATTGGCACAAAACGGACCGCGAGTGCTCGCAAGTCACCATTCTTTGTTGCGTACAAGCAACACATGGGGGAAAAGGACACGGTCTACCCGGTTGCGTCATTGCATGGTTATTTCCTTGCCGGAACAATCATCGCGTCCACATCCTCGGCTATGTAATCCGGTTCCGATGAGGCTGGAATGATGAACTCGCGGCAACTTTCAGCGCTGACGCCCGCATTGCTATTCGTCGTTTTCGCGGCCGGGATTTTCGGCCTGCTCGCGACGGGGTCAGAAGGACTCCAGGCCACCGGCGCGGCAACGCCCACCGACAACAGCATTCCTTCTTCCTCCACCACACAGGAGTTGGCCACGGCGCCGCAGCCGAGCTCAATGTCCAGTGGCGATCAGAGTCAAACCCATTTGAAATCTCACGCGGCGATGATCGAACGGTCGCTTGCAAAAGATGTCGCCCAAGCACCAACCGCGCCCCCCGCACCAGCCTCTGTGCAAATCGCAAGCGCGAATCCGTCCGATATGGAACCTGTCGATACCAACAAGGCCACGAAGTCCATCGAGACGGTCGACGAGTGTCAGATCGGGGACATCTGCATCGATCGCTATCTGTGGGCGCTTTATCAGCGCACGCCCAAGGAAGACACCGTCAGGATGCGTGAATGGAGGCGCGTCACGATCAAACGGAAGGGCAAGAGGGTGACTGTTTCCAGAGCCTTCACCAAGCTTGTCGATCAAAATTTCGGGTGGAAGGATCCCAAGGCGGCGGAACGCGTCGGCAAGTCGATGATGGACTATGTGATCGGCGGCATGGATCGGAGTTTCAAACTGAAATTGTTTCGTATGTTTCATGCGGCGGAGGCGGCGGGCCTTTCGCCCGGCATCACCAGCGGATTCCGTGACGACTATCGCCAGTCGATCGCAAGCGGCCTCAAGGCGGCGAGCAACAGGTCGTATCATGGCGGCAGCCTGCGCGGTGGCTATGGGCATGGGCTTGCAGCCGATGTGGTGAGTGTCGATGGCGGAACGCGCAATCAGCGATTTGCTTCCTCAGAAAAGTTTTGGAAGTGGGTTGATGCACACGGAAAGGAGTTCGGAATCGGTCGCCCATATCTCGACAGGGACCCGCCGCATATCGCACCGGTCGACGGTCAGGAATATGCGAAGCACAACCGCGGAACGAAACACGCTTCGTTGGATGTGAAGAAGATCAACGTGAAGAAGGTGAAGGGCGTGACCGCACGGGCCCGTTCGCGCCCCGCGAAGCGCCCGAGAACTGCCGCCGCCTCGAAGCTGAAAGCGAGCTGAGTGGCTTGAGTCCGAGTCCGGCTCGCAACGTAGAATCCGGAAATCCGTGACGATGTCCTTTCAATAGAATCCCAAAATGCGGGCAGCAAGATCGTCACCAAAGTTCTTTATAGTTTGGAAATAGTTTCAGTGTCGCGTCGTAACGCACCGGCACAATCCAGGGCAGCGCCAGTCTGAATATTGCATTTGCAAGGGTGGACGTATGGCGCACATAGAGATCAATGGGGTCGAGTCGGTGCCCCATGTGCAGCTTCGGATCGTAGTTTAGGCCACTGCTGCGAAACCATTTGTACCCTCTACTGATCCCCCAGCTGATCATATCCCGAACCACATAGTGATAGAGATGCAGGTCGAGAGCAACGGTGTAGTCGAAACCCACGTACTCCGCGTACAGCGAGTCTCCTTGCACCATGCAAAGGCTGAAAGCCACCAGCACGTTTCCGCGACGCCACGCGAAGAACCGTACCTTATCGTTCATTCGTTGGCCGAGCTGGCGGAAGAAATTCTTCGTTAGCTTCTCGAATCGCATCCTTGAACGCTCGAACACCTGCAGATAGAGCGGATAAATCTCATCGACAAAACTGGTCGCATCGTCGGTGACGCTCATGCGAATATCCGATACGCTGGCCGTCGCATCGAGATTCTTGCGCAATTTCTTTCGCGTTGAACTTTTTAGCGCCTTTATCATGTAGGCGTCGAAATCGTCATATCTGATGTCGAGCATCGTCATTGGCATGCTCGGCGCGCGCACGAAGCCGCATTGCAAGAAGCAATGCAGTACTCTGCGATAGCGAGACGGAAATTCCTTTAGCACGATGAGCTGCGCGTTGAGCGATCTCGCTTGCTGGATGATGCCGTTCGACAACGTTTCCGCAACGGTATCGACAGGCATATTTTCTGTAGCGGCGAGGTGAGCCTCCCCGGCGGAACAACCAACCATCAAAGTACGCAGTTTAAGGAAACGCGGATAGAATCGTCGGATCAGCGAAATCCAACGAATCCGTTCAGCGCCAAGCCCTTCAAGAATATCCTGATCGACAAGGAAGAACGGTTGGATGGCTCGCACACGGCCATTGTTATCGACAATCGCGAAATATCGGTACTCGAAGTCATCCCCGAGCGTATCGTCCAGGATCTCGTAATACCGATAATCTTTTCGCTGGTCGGCGAAAGTAGACGTCCAAGGCGCGCATCCGGACAATTCGGCACGCGACACAACGGAAATCGAGAACGATTCACGGCGCGCAGAGGAAACGCTCGGACTAATCGCGCTCATCTCTCCACTCCGTAAGAGTGCAGTGGAATTCAGTCCCCCGGGCGATGCCAATAAGCGGGGCTTATCTTAGGCGCGCACGCGGACGTAGCTGCCCGGCGCGTCCTCGATCGGCGGCAGCGCGACGGTGCCGACCTCGCGGGCGGCGACTTCCTTGGCGCCAATGTTTCGCAGCCATGCGTGCCAGTCCGGCCACCACGAGCCCTTGTGTTCCTGCGCGCCCTCCATCCACGCGGCAAGCGTGGCGGTGCCGATAGCGTCGTTGGTCCAGTACTGGTATTTGCCGAGCGATGGCGGATTGATCACGCCCGCGATGTGCCCCGATCCGGACAGAACGTAGCGCACCGGGCCGCCGAAGAACCGTGAGCCGTACAGCACGGATTCCGCCGGCGCGATGTGATCGTCGCGGGTGGCGAGATTGTAGACCGGTACCTTGACCTTCGAGAGATCGAGTAAGGTATTGTCGAGCACCATCGAGCCAGTGGAAAGGCGGTTCTCAAGGTAGCAGTTGCGCAGGTAATAGGAGTGGTTGGCCGCGGGCATCCGCGTGGCATCCGAATTCCAGTGCAGCAGATCGAAGGCGGGCGGCGTCTTGCCCTTGAGATAGTTGCTGACGACATAAGACCAGATCAGGTCGTTGGAACGCAGCATGTTGAAGGCCATCGCCATCTTGCTGCCCTCCAGAACGCCGACCTGCTTCATGTCGCGCTCGAGCGCGGAAACCTGGTCCTCGTCGACGAAGACCAGCAGATCGCCGGCATGGGTGAAATCGACTTGCGCGGCGAAGAACGTCGCCGATGTCACGCGCGCGCGCCGCTTGTCCGCAAGCCACGCCAGCGTGGTCGCGAGCAGGGTGCCGCCAACGCAATAGCCGACGGTATGCACCTTGGTTTCGCCAGTTGCTTTCTCGATCGCGTCCATCGCAGCCAGCGGACCGTCCTTCATGTAGTCTTCGAAGGTTTTTTCCCCGAGCCGCTTGTCGGGGTTGACCCAGGATATTACGAACACCGTGATGCCCTGATCCACGCACCACTTGATGTAGGACTTTTCCGGTTTGAGATCGAGGATGTAGAACTTGTTGATCCACGGCGGCACGATCAGCAACGGCGTCTGCAATACCGTCTCGGTGCTCGGCGAATACTGGATCAGTTGCATCAGCTCGTTTTGGTAGATCACCTTGCCCGGCGTTGTCGCCATGTTGACGCCGACCGCGAGGTGGGCGGAGTCGGACTGGCGGATGCGCAGTGCTCCGTTGCCTGCCTCGATGTCTTCCGCCAGCATCTTCATGCCGCGCGCGAGATTGCCGGCGTTCTGGGCGAAGGTTTCGCGCAGCACCTCTGGATTTGTCATCACGAAATTCGACGGTGCGATAGCGTTGGTGACCTGCTTGATATAGAACTCGGCCTTCTTGCGGGTGTGCGGATCGAGGCCATCGGCGTCGCGAACCAGTTCGTCCGCCCATTTGGTCGTCAGCAGATACGCCTGCATCACAAAATCGAAGAACTGGTTCGACCGCCATTCCGGATCGGCGAAACGTTTGTCGCGGGGGGCCGGCTCAATGGCGGGCTCGATCTCCTCGCCGGAGAGGCGGCGCGCGGCGTAGCCCCAGAGGTCCAGATAGGCCTTGCCTAGCTTCGTCTGCAATTCGACTGCGCGGGTCTGATCCGACAGCCAATATTCGGCGACCGTACTGACGGTCTTGATCAACTCGGCGAACTCGTTCGGGGGGTTGTCGCGCGCGTCGTTGTTCTCACGCCCCTTGAGGTAGGCAGCCAGCGCCCTGCCGCCGCTCTCCATCGCATTCGCGAGGTTCATCGCGAATGTATCGGGATCGAACCGAGCCGAGGGCTTGGTCCCGACTGGTAACTCGCTCATGGCCGTACACCTGAAGGCTTGTTCAAAATTTCGTCACCACGTTGCTGGGCGGCGATCATGGCATAATCTGGGGAGCGTTGCCGATTTCCATGTGTTGCGGTGCGACAAAACATCTTGATCCGGCCATACATGAGCCCCGATAAGCCGATTGTAGTGGCCCTGTTGAGGCGCGATAGCAGCCATAAGGGTCTGGAGTGATAATGGTTCTAACCTTGCGATTCGATCGGGTGAAGACAGCACACGATGATGCCGCAAGTTCGGATGAGGCAACGTGAGCGTATCCGGGACAACAGCAGCGAGCAGACAAGCGCGGAGACGGTGGAGACGTGTGGGCTGCGCGATGGTCAGCGCCGCCGCGTTGGCTCTGCTGTCGCTATCGCTCGGTGGCTGCTCGACCTCGATTGCAGATTTACCGATCGGCACCCCGCCGGATACGCCGGAACGGGCGGCCGATGTGCCGGACTATCCCGCGGTGCATGACCTTCCTGCGCCGAGAGACCACGCGGCGATGAATTCCGCCGAACAGGCCAGGATCGAAAAGGAACTGATCGCCGCGCGCGAGCACCAATCCCAGGGCACGCAGGCCTCCGACGGCAAATAAGCTCGTGCGCGGTCCTTGGTCCGCCCAAAACACGCGAAGTGCTGGCAGAGCAGGGTGTCCGTGCTAAAATGGCGTGATTCAAGCATAAGGCTGCGCGAAACCGTCAAACGTCGACCGCCGGTAAAATCGCGTTTGAATATGCCAAGCTTTTGAATACACATATTTTTTTGATGAAGTCCCGCCGACTTCGTCAAAGCAATGTGTCGATCGCATCGTTAAATCCGGCCCGGAGCCAGGACCATGGAAGAGTTTTATCGTATCCGCCGTCTGCCGCCTTACGTGTTCGAACAGGTCAATCGCGCCAAGGCAGCCGCACGGAACGCCGGAGCCGATATCATCGACCTCGGAATGGGCAACCCGGACCTTCCGACGCCGCCTCATGTGATCGAAAAACTCAAGGAAACCTTGGGCAAGCCCAAGACAGACCGCTATTCGGCCTCGCGCGGCGTGACCGGCCTGCGCAAGGCGCAAGCCGGCTACTACGCCCGCCGCTTCGGTGTGAAACTCAATCCCGACACGCAGATCGTGGCCACGCTCGGCTCCAAGGAAGGCTTTGCGAACGTCGCTCAGGCGATCACCGCGCCGGGCGACGTCGTGCTGTGTCCGAACCCGAGCTATCCGATTCACGCATTCGGCTTTTTGATGGCGGGCGGTGTGATCCGCTCGGTCCCGTCCTCGCCGACGCCGGATTTCTTCGCCGCCTGCGAGCGCGCGATCATCCATTCCATTCCAAAACCGATCGCGCTGATCGTCTGTTACCCGTCGAACCCGACGGCGCAGGTGGCGAGTCTCGATTTTTACAAGGACCTCGTGGCGTTCGCGAAGAAGCACGAGATCTTCATTCTGTCCGACCTCGCTTATTCTGAAGTCTATTTCGACGACAACCCGCCGCCGTCCGTGCTGCAGGTGCCTGGCGCGTTCGACGTTACCGTCGAGTTCACCTCGATGTCGAAGACGTTCTCGATGGCTGGCTGGCGCATCGGCTTCGCCGTCGGCAACGAACGCATCATCGCAGCACTCGCACGGGTCAAGTCCTATCTCGATTATGGTGCGTTCACGCCCGTGCAGGTCGCCGCCACGGCGGCCCTGAATGGTCCCGATGCCTGCATCCGCGAGATGCGCGAGACCTATCGCAAGCGCCGCGATACGCTGGTGGAATCCTTCGGCCGCGCGGGATGGGTGATTCCCCCACCTCAGGCCTCGATGTTTGCATGGGCGCCGCTGCCGGAGAAGTTCCGCGATCTCGGCAGCATGCAGTTCGCCACCCTGATGGTCGAGAAGTCCGGGGTCGTGGTCTCGCCCGGCGTCGCCTTCGGCGAGCACGGCGAGGGTTATGTCCGCATCGCCATGGTGGAAAACGAACAGAGAATTCGCCAGGCCGCCCGCGGCGTACGCCACTTCCTTGAAAGCGGCATCGAAACGTTGCACAACGTGGTTCCTCTCGCCAACCGGCGATAGGCGCCAGTCTAGAGAAAGGCGTCCGGTCTTTCGGGCCGGATCGTGCCTTGCAACACCGGTTTTTCCAGCAGGTTTCCTGACATGGTCGCACCACTGAAAGTGGGCATCGCGGGGCTCGGCACTGTGGGGTCCGCGGTCGTTCGTCTCATTGAGCAGCAAGGCCGTGCGCTGTCGGCGCGCTGCGGGCGTAGCGTTCGCGTGGTCGCCGTCGCCGCGCGCTCGAAGACAAAGAAGCGCGACCTCGACCTGCGCGGCGTTACGTGGGCCAAAAATGCGCTGGCGCTGGCGAACGATCCGGGCATCGACTGCTTCGTCGAGCTGATGGGCGGTTCGGGCGATCCGGCGCATTCCGCGATCGAGGCGGCCCTGAAGTCGGGCAAGGCGGTGGTGACGGCCAACAAGGCGTTGATCGCCAAACACGGCCTGCGGCTCGCCGCTCTCGCCGAGCAACACGGCGGCGCGTTGAACTACGAGGCCGCGGTTGGCGCCGCCATTCCCGTCATCAAGACGCTGCGGGAAGGACTTGCAGGCACCACGATCAATCGCGTTTACGGCATCCTCAACGGGACCTGCAACTACATCCTGACGCGGATGGAGCGGGAAGACCTGTCGTTCGCCGAATGTCTGAAGGAGGCCCAGCGTCTCGGCTATGCCGAGGCCGATCCGTCGTTCGACGTCGACGGTCACGATACCGCGCAGAAGCTGTCGATCCTGGCAAGCCTCGCCTTCGGCACGCGCGTCGCGCAGAGCTCCGTCTATGTCGAAGGCATTTCGTCGATCGCGCCGGAAGATCTTCGCGCAGCGGAAGAACTCGGCTACCGTGTCAAGCTGCTCGGGGTCGCGGTGCGCACCGCCAAGGGCATCGAGCAGCGGGTGCATCCGACCATGGTGCCGAAGACGTCGTCGATCGCGCAGGTGATGGGTGTCACCAATGCGGTGACCATCGACGGCGAGGGCATTCCGCCGATTACGCTTGTCGGTCCCGGCGCCGGCGGCGCCGCGACAGCGTCCGCTGTGGTCGCTGATATCGCCGATGTCGCGTGCGGAATCCGAGCCCTGCCATTTGGTCGGCCGGCGGCGCGGTTGCGTGCAACGAAGAAGGCGCCGATGGAGCGCCATGAAGGCGGTTACTACATCCGGCTGATGGCGCGCGATTTCGCCGGCACCGCTGCGACCATCGCCACCCGGCTCGCCGAGCAGAAGATTTCGATTGAATTGATCGTCCAACGCCATCCCAATGGCAAGCTGGATATGACGGAGGCTGGCAAATCGGCCGAGCCGGTTCCGGTGCTTTTGATTACCTATGCGACCAGCGAGGATGCGGTGCACCGCGCGCTTCATGCGGTGCGCGGGGACAAGGTCATCACCGGCCGCCCGCAGGTCATACGCATCGAGAAAAACTGAACGAGACACGCTGTCCGAGGGAGTTGAGACGATGTCGACACAAACCTCCGTCCCGCCGGAGCAGGTGCGGGAGCGCCTCCTGACGCTCGAGATCGTGCGCGTGACGGAGCGGGCGGCGGTGTCGGCGGCGCGTCTGCGGGGGCGCGGCATGGAAAAGGCGTCCGATCAGGCCGCGGTCGATGCGATGCGGCGTGAACTCAACAAACTGCCGATCGACGGCACGGTCGTGATCGGCGAGGGCGAGATCGATGAGGCGCCGATGCTGTTCATCGGCGAGAAGGTCGGCAACACACACGGCCCGCGGCTCGATATCGCCGTCGATCCGCTCGAGGGGACCGTGCTCTGCGCCAAGAACATGCCGGGCGCGATCGCCACCATCGCGATGGCCGAACGCGGCACGCTGCTTCACGCGCCGGACTGCTACATGGACAAGATCGGGATCGGTCCGGGCTATCCGAAGGGCACGGTGGATCTCGACGCGTCGGTGGAAGAGAACATCATCAATCTGGCTAAGGCCAAGGGAGTCAAGCCGACCGAGATCACCGCCATCCTGCTCGACCGGCCCCGCCACGCCGCGAAGATCGCCGCGCTCCGCAAGCTCGGCGCCGCGGTGACTCTTATCAGCGATGGCGACGTCGCCGGCGTCATCCACACCGCGGAGCCACGAACGGGAATCGACATCTATCTCGGCAGCGGTGGTGCGCCGGAAGGCGTACTGTCGGCGGCGGCACTGCGCTGCATCGGCGGCCAGATGCAGACTCGTCTCATCATCGACAGCGAGGCTTTGCGCGAGCGGACCCTGCAAATGGGCATCAAGGATGCCAAAAAGAAATACGAGATCGAGGACATGGTGAAAGGCGATTGCCTGTTCGCCGCCACAGGAGTGACGACGGGCTCGCTGCTGTCCGGTGTCCGATTCCGCAAGGACGTGACCGAAACCGATACAGTGGTGATGCGCTCGGTGTCCGGAACCGTACGCCGCATCAAGGCCGCGCACCGGCAACTGGACAAGTTCGACCTGGATTGAGTCACGCTCAGGCGTGCGCGACGCTTCGCCGGCGCCTCGGCTTCATATAGTCTCGGCAAGGTACGGACGACATCATGACCTTGCCCGCCTCTGCATTGCCGGTCGAAACGCCTACCGCCTTTCTCGGCGTATCGCATTCAGCGACCGGGCGTCTGTGGCGTGATCGTCTCGATGCGCGGGGCGCGGCGCGCGCGCTCGCGATCGCACAGCGCCACCAGTTGCCGGAGATGCTGGCGCGGGTGATGGCCGGGCGGGGCGTCGAGGTTGATACGGTCGCGGATTTTCTCGATCCCACCATTCGACGGCTGATGCCCGATCCCTTCACTGTGACGCAGATGGAGGCGGCGGCCAAGCGGCTCGCCGATGCCGCGATGCGCGGCGAGACGGTTGCGATCTTCGGCGATTACGATGTCGACGGCGCAACCTCGGCGGCGCTGCTCACCTGGCACCTGCGTCATTGCGGGCTGGATCCGCTGATCCATATCCCCGACCGCATTTTTGAAGGCTATGGCCCGAACATCGACGCGATCAACGCGCTCGCGGCCAAGGGCGCAACCTTGCTGGTGACGGTCGACTGCGGCACCACGAGCATCGAGCCGCTGGCGGTTGCCAAACAGCAGGGCATGTCGGTCGTGGTGATCGATCATCACCAGTGCGGCGACGATCTGCCCGAGGTTGACGCGCTGGTGAATCCGAACCGGCCGGACGATCTCTCCGGTCTAGGACATCTCGCCGCCGTCGGTCTTGTATTGGTGACGCTGGTCGCCTTGAACCGCGAGCTGCGCCAGCGCGGTTTCTGGACCGGCGAGCGGCCGGAGCCGGATCTCCTGAACATGCTGCATCACGTCGCGCTCGGAACGGTCGCCGATGTCGCGCCGCTGACCGGCCTCAACCGTGCCTTCGTCGCGAAGGGACTAATCGCACTGCGCCGCCGCGATCATGTCGGTCACACCGCGCTGATGGATGTCGCGCGGCTGAACGGTCCGCCGGAAGCCTGGCATCTCGGTTTCATGCTGGGACCGCGCATCAATGCCGGCGGCCGCATTGGACGCGCCGATCTCGGCGTGCGGCTGCTGCTGGAAGGCGATGTCTCGGAAGCCGCGCGGATCGCTGCCGAGCTCGATCGCCTCAACACCGAGCGCCGCGTGATTGAGCAGGCGGCCGAAGCGCAGGCCGAAGCCGAGGCGCTGGCGTCGCTCGGTCTCGAGGACAAAGGGTCTGTCATCGTCACAGCGTCCGAGGGTTGGCATCCGGGCGTCGTCGGCCTGGTCGCGTCGCGGCTGAAGGACAAGTTTTCCCGGCCAGCCTTCGTGGTCGCGCTGGAACCTGGCGGCATCGGCACCGGATCGGGGCGCTCCATCGGCGGCGTCGATCTCGGCAAGGCGGTGCGGCACGCGGTCAACCACGGCGTCTTGCTCAAGGGCGGCGGTCACGCCATGGCGGCGGGCGTCACGTTGCGCAAGGAGCGGCTGGCGGAATTCCGCGCCTACATGGAAACAGCGCTCGCCACCGATGTCGCGCGATCGCGCCATGTCCGCGAGCTCTTCATCGATGGTGCCGTGACCGCGCGCGCGGCAACGCCCGAATTCGTGGCAACGCTCAATCGTGCCGGGCCGTTCGGTGCGGGCAATCCGGAGCCGGTCGTGGCGTTGCCGTCGCATCAACTCGTCTATGCCGACGAGGTCGGGCAGGCGCATCTTCGGTTGCGATTCAAATCCGGTGACGGAACGATCGTGAACGGCATCGCGTTTCGCGCGGTCGGCCAGCCGCTTGGTAACGCCCTGACGCAAATGCGCGGGCAGGTCGTGCATGTGGCGGGATCGCTGGCCGTGGACCGCTGGCAGGGCGCGGAGCGTGTGCAGTTGCGCGTGATCGATGTCGCGGTGCCCGCCCCGGGGCCGGCAACAATTCGCTAAGTGTCGCTACGATCCCTGCCTCAGCTTCGCCAGCACTTGCAGTCCGGCATAGCCGTCGGCCGGCAATCCGACGCGGGTCTGAAAATCCTTCACCGCCTTCATGGTGTCGTTGCCGACGCGGCCGTCGGTGCCGCCGGTATCGAATCCGGCCTTGGTCAGGCGCGTCTGTACTTCCTGCACTTCCGCGAGCGTGAGCGCACGTTCCGAACCGGGGAACGGCTGGATGAAAGGCGGCGTTCCGAGAATGCGATCGCCGAGATGACAGATCGCAAGCGCATAATTCATCGACGGATTATAGCTGCGCACGGCGTAGAAATTCGGTCCCAGCAGGAACGTCGGACCGCCCGGTTCCGGCGTCCAGAGTTTGGCCGAGGCGTTCGGCTGGGGAAACGGCTTGCCGTCGGTGCGATGCACGCCGGCTGCCGCCCACGCGGCATAGCTGCGGTTGCCGCTCGCGCCGCCGGGTGCGCGCACTTCATATCCCCAATGTTCGCCGCGATGATATTTGCCGCGGTTGATCAGGTAGCGCGCGGTCGAGCCCAACGCGTCGTCAGGTTTTCCAAACGGCGAGACTCGACCGTCGCCGTCGTAATCCATGCCGACATTGAGCCAGACCTCGGGCATCCATTGGGTGTGTCCCATCGCGCCGGCCCACGAGCCGCTCATTTCCTCAGGTGTGCTCCAGCCCTTGTTCACGATGCGAAGCGCGTTGATGAGTTCGGTTTCCCAGTAGCTGCGTCGTCGCGGTTCGTTCCAGGCGAGCGCCGCCAGCGAAGGAAACACCGGGCGCATATGGTTCTTCTGCACCAGTGGATCGCCGAACGCGGATTCGACGCCCCACAGCGCCAGCAGCGTGCCGCGCTCGACGCCGAAATCGCGCTCGATCCGCGCGAACAGCGCCTCGTTCTTCCGCAGAGCCTCCTTGCCAGCGATGATGCGCCAGTCAGAGACGCGGCGGTTGATGTACTGCCAGGTCTTTTCATGAAACTCGGGCTGGTTGCGCATCTGCTTGAAGACGCTCATGTCCGGCTCGATCCGGCCCATGCAGCGGCTCCATGTCGCTTCCGAGATGCCCTTGGCCAGCGCGCGGGCGCGGAAGCTGTCGCGCCACTGTTCGAAGCCTTGAGGCATGGCGGCGAGAGCCGGGAAGGGTGCGAGCGCTGCCGCCGCACCGAGACATTGCAGCGCGCCGCGCCGGCTGATTCGAGAATCGATAGTTTTCATGCGGAGAGCTTAACGGAGGGGGGCGTCCGGCGGAAAGCTTCATTGCGTCGCGGGGAACTCCCGTTCGCCTCAGTTTTCCACGCCTTCAGAGGGTTTCTCGGGATGAACGGGATCTTGCGGCTTTGCGGCCGGCGGACCCGCTTCGGTCTCCGGTGCGATCTCGCGTCCGCGTCCGCCGATCAGGCGCTCATAGGCCGAAATGAGCGTGACATAGGGGTTGACCCAGAGCCAGCCGTCGCGCGTGAAGACCTGCACGTCGAAATGCAGGTGTGCCGTGGTGCCTCCCGAGTGATCCATGTAGTTCGAGACCAGACCGATTTTTTCGCCTTCGCTCACGCGGCGATCGTCGAGGATGCCGTCCTTATCCAGTTGCGCTGGATTCATGTGCATGTAGCGAAAGCGCGCGTGTTCGTTCTGAGTGTTGATCAACAGCGTCGCCGCCTGCTGCTTCGCCGAACGGATGATGACGCCGTCGCGCACGGCCACCACCGCGTGGCGGTTCGGGATGCAGCGGTCGGCGCCGTGATTGCGCAGCGTGCATGTCGCCGGGCGAAGGTCCTGTCCCTGATGCCCGGATCCTGCAGGGCACTGCCCGACGTTGAAATCACGAGCCTCGCAGAAATTATCCTGCCAGGGGTAAGAATAGTTCTCGGTAGCGGATTCGTCGAACACCAGCGGCTTGTTGCTCGATTTGCAACGATAGCGTTCGCCCTTGTCGGAGGGCGGCGGAACGCGGCCGCGGTGGAAGCAGTCACCCCAGTTCAGGAACGATTGCGAGTTCGCGTAAGTCGGAGCGCTTTCGATCGGAAAGCGGATCTGCGAGTAGACGGTCGTATCGGCGCGGCCGTTCTGGCCGCGATACCCGCTGTTCGCAATGATGTTGCCCGGAGGCCGGTAGGTGAAATCGGGCGAGGATGTTGCAGGGCGCGGCATCACGCCGGGCGCGATATTCATGCGGGATTGCGACGGCTGCCCGCCTGCGATGTGCAACGCTTTCAGAAACCGCTCGGCCACCCCTGACGCTTCGCGGCAGGCCAGCCGGCTTGCGCGCGGCGCGCTGTCGAGACAATGGATCGAGACCACGTAGGGAACGCTGAACCGCGTGAAGGCGTAGCGCACGCTCCCTTCGCGAATGATACGCCTGAGATCCGGAAACTGGGCCGCCAGCGCGCTCACCGGCTCGCCTTTTCCTCCCGACGGATCGTCGATGTCGTAGGTCAGGATCGACCCGGTGATCTGAACTTCGACTGGCTTGGTGAAGGTCAGTTGCGGCATGCCGTCGCTGGCGCCGGGCATGAGCGCGAACTTCGCGTCATAGCCGGCCGGACCGGCGTTGAACATCTGCCGCTGAAACCCCTCCTGATAATGCGTGAGCGGCAGGTGCGCCGGTGTGTCGGTTGTGCGCTCGCTGAGATACTTGCCAGCATCGAACGGCAAGAGCACCGGCACCGGACTTTGGTTGATGCGCGCAAAAAGCGGCAGCGTCACCGCATTGAGCTGCATCAGCGCAGGTATGGTGCGCGGATCGGACGGCGGCAAGTGGCGCAGTGCGTTGAAGGTGAAGCGGTGGGCGATATCGGGCCGAGCCTCGATCTCGGACTTGAACTGGTCGAGAACGGTGCGCCATTCCACCCGGACATCCGAAATGCCGGGTGTCTTGAAGTTGTCGGCGGTAGCACCGCCGGTGGTGGTCGCGAGCAGCAGCCATGCCGCGACGGCACGTCTCATGAGTTGGAGAGGACTGCTGCCGCGAACCGTCAGTCTCACATCCGTAGCCCTGCTTCCCGTCGCCGCCGCTTCAGTTAGTCCTTGGCGCGTTCGACGTAGGAGCCGTCTTCCGTCATCACCACGATGCGGGTGCCGACGCCGACATGGGGCGGCACACCGGTGCGGACGCCGTTCGACAGCATCGCGGGCTTATAAGAGGAGGATGCGGTCTGTCCTTTGGTGACGGGTTCGGTATCCACGACCTCAAGCGTCACCCGCTGCGGCAGCGTGATCGCCACCGGCACCATGTCGTGCAGGGATAGTTTCACCACCATGTTTTCCTGCAGGTAGGGCGCTGCGTTACCGACGACGTCCTTCGGCACCTGGACCTGATCGTAGGTCTCCCCATTCATGAAGTGGAAGCCGTCGGCATCTTCATAGAGGAAGTTGAAGTTATGGTCCTCGATGGTGGCGCGTTCGACCTGGTCCGTGGTCTTGTAGCGCTCGGATATCTTCACGCCGTCGCTGATCCGCCGCATCTCGATCTGGCTGACCGGGGTTCCCTTGCCGGGGTGGATGTTTTCCGCGGTCAGGACCACGTAGAGCTTGCCGTCTTGCTCGATGACGTTGCCCTTGCGAATAGAACTGGCGATGACTCTCACGGCGGGATTTCCTAGTGTTTGGGCTCGAGACCGGTCCGGACGGGAACGTCCTGCGGCCGTTGAGGCGGTTTCGGGCCGCAACATACTGATTTGGTCCGGCGGCGCCAGTGGTTTGGGGTCGATTCCGGTCGATTGCTGAGGATGGATGAATCGGATTTCCCCCTGGTGGGATCAGGCAAGGCACGCGGACCGGAGGCCGTTCCTGCAGGCGCGCTGTGCCGTGATGAAGGCATTGCGGGCCTGGTTCGACGCGCAGGGGTTCGTCGAGGTCGAAACCGGGGTTTTGCAGGTGTCGCCGGGCAACGAAACCCACCTTCACGCGCCCTGCACGACGCTGACGACGCCGGCCGGCGATCAGGTTACGCGCTACTTGCGGACCTCCCCGGAATTCGCCTGCAAGAAGCTGCTAGCGGCCGGTGAGCAGAAGGTCGTGGAGTTCGCGCGGGTGTTTCGGGACCGCGAGCGTGGCGTGCTGCACCTGCCGGAATTCACCATGCTGGAGTGGTATCGCGCGGGGACGTCCTATGACGCGGTCATGGCCGACAGTGTAACGGTGATCGCTCACGCCGCCGAGGCGACTGGCATCGGCACGTTTTCATTCCGCGGCCGGCATACCGATCCGTTCGCGGAACCGGAGCGTCTGACGGTCGCTGCCGTGTTCGATCGCTTCGCCGGGATCGATCTCCTGAAAACCGTCGTCGGCGGCGAGGGTGATCGCGCGGCGCTGGCGGCGGCGGCGCAGGGACGGGTACGTATCGCGGACGACGACACCTGGTCTGATATTTTCAGCAAGGTGCTGGTCGAGCATGTCGAGCCGAATCTGGGGCAGGGCAGGTTGACGATATTGTTTGAATACCCCGCGCCGGAAGCCGCGCTGGCGCGGGTCAATCCGGCCGACGGCCGCGTTGCCGAGCGTTTCGAGGTCTATGCCTGCGGCGTCGAGCTTGCGAATGGGTTTGGTGAATTGACCGACGCCGCCGAACAGCGCATCCGTTTCACGCGGGCGATGGATGACAAGCAAAGCCGCTACGGTGAACGCTATCCGCTGGATGAGGACTTTCTCGCCGCGGTCTCGCATATGCCGGAGGCCAGCGGGGTGGCGCTGGGCTTCGATCGGCTGGTCATGCTGGCGAGCGGTGCATCGAGGATCGATCAGGTGGTGTGGACGGCGCCCGCGGAGGATGCATGAGCATCAGGACCAGCAAAAGCGTCGTTACGACATTGCGGCAGCCGGAGGATCTCGTTGCCCATGGCCTCGCGCCGGCTGCAGCTCTTCCCGATCTCGCAAAGGTTGCCGCGCGCTACGCGATCGCAATCACGCCGCACGTCGCCGACCTGATCGATTCTGCCGATCCCGACGATCCGATCGCGCGGCAATATCTTCCGAGCGCCGATGAACTGGCCGCGCAACCCGGCGAGCGCGCCGATCCGATCGGCGATCATGCGCATTCGCCGGTGGATGGAATCGTCCACCGCTATCCCGACCGCGTGCTGCTGAAGCTCGTTCATGTCTGCGCGGTCTATTGCCGGTTCTGCTTCCGCCGCGAGATGGTCGGACCGGCCAAGGAAACCGCGCTGTCGAAATCCGCGACCGCGGCTGCGCTCGATTACATCCGATCGCATCCGGAAGTATGGGAAGTGATCCTGACCGGCGGCGATCCGCTGATGCTGTCGCAGCGGCGACTTGCCGAGATCATGGCCGAGCTTGCCGCCATCGGTCACGTCAAGATCGTCCGCATCCATAGCCGCGTGCCGGTGGCCGATCCTGCGCGCGTCACTGAGGAGATGGTGGCGGCCTTGAAAGTGGCGGGCGCCACGACGTGGCTGGCGCTGCACGCCAATCATCCGCGCGAACTGACCGCCGCAGCGCGGTCGGCCTGCGCACGGATCGTCGATGCCGGTATTCCCATGGTCAGCCAGTCGGTGCTGCTGCGCGGCGTCAACGATGACGCGGCGACGCTGGAGGCGCTGATGCGCGCCTTCGTCGAATGCCGCATCAAGCCATACTATCTGCATCACGGCGATCTCGCGCCGGGCACGGCGCATCTGCGGACCACGCTGGAACAGGGCCAGGCCCTGATGCGCGCGCTGCGCGGTCGCGTGTCCGGACTGTGCCAGCCGGATTATGTTCTCGATATTCCGGGTGGATACGGCAAGTCGCCGGTGGGACCGGACTATCTGTCGTGCTCAGATTTAACCCCCGGAGAAGGTGAACATCGGTCGGAATTGCGTTATCGTATCGTCGACTATTGTGGCGGCGTTCACCTCTATCCGCCGAAGTCTTAAGGGGGGATCGGTCCAACCGGGAGGCGAGGCGGTGGAACGTTGAAGATTCCGGAACGTTCCCGGCAACATCAATTGCGGACGTTGGAGCAGCGAAATGAGCAAGACCATCGTGATCGCGGTTTTTATGGCTTTGATCGGCGCGCCCGCGGCGCTGGCGCAATATGGAACCAAAGGCGGATCGTACGATCCGGCCGCTACCAAATCATCGCCCTACATTGACGCGCCGGTTGGTCACCGTCAGCCGCGCCCGAGCGACATCCCGGCGGAAAGCACCGCTGCTGGGAATCCGACGAAGATCGATCCGGCCGATGCCGCTCTCGACCGCAAGATCAAGAGCATCTGCCGGGGCTGCTGAAGGCTCTACTCTGTGCTGTGGGCCGCGAGCGCCATGCTGATCAGCGTGGCGCCGCCAAAAATCAAGTTGAGGCCGAGCAGCAGCCCAATGGCCCAGGCCGCTGATCCCGGCAGTCCGGCGATGATGATGCCGGCGATGATGATGTCCATCAATCCCGCGGTCAGCATCCAGCCCCACCGCTGCGACAGTTCGCGGCGATGTTCCAGGGCATACATGATGGTGACGGCGCCCTCGGCCAGGAGGTAGGCGCCGACTACGATTGTTAGCGTCAGAACCCCCTGGGAGGGCTGCGCTAACAGCACGAAGGCGGCGACCAGCGACAGCACGGCCGAGAGCAGCGACCACCAGAAGCCCGGCATTTGCCGCGCCCAGAAGGTGGCGGCGAGTCCGACGATGCCGCCGACGAGAAAGAGCCAGCCGAGGAAGATCGTGATGGCAAGGCTCGCGAGCGGCGGCACGACGATCGCCGCCAGCCCGAGGATCACCAGCAGGATGCCTTCAAAAAGGAAGGCCTTCCAATGCTCGCGAACTGCGGTGCTCACTTTCAGCTGAAGGCGTTCGAAATCTTGAGAAGGGGTTGTCATCGGCTGGGCTCCATGAAACGCGCATCCTTCAGGCCGTAATCTACGCACAAGGGCGTCAAAAGTGGCAAGACAAATGCAAGTGTTTGGAAGCAGCGAGGCCCGGTCTCAACCCGGGTCGGAAGCGGGACTCGGCTCTGCCATTTGCAGGCGGTTGCGCCCAAGCACGTAGGCGGCAGACGTCACGACCAAAAGCCCGATTCCGATCAGGATCACCACAATTCCGACCGGGACGAGATAGGGGGCTATGTGTTTGTCTGCATTGGTCATCCAGCGATGGATCGATGACAGGATGAAGGCCGCGCCGAGAAAGCTCGCGCCGCCGCCGCCGAGCAGCAACGCCCACATACCGCGCAGGTTACGGAGGCGCTCCCGCGAGGTCTCGCTGCGAGGGGCGTGGTGCGCGCCGACACGGCGAACGAGGTAGCCTGCGAACAGGATGGCGCCGAAACCGACCAGCATGGCGGCCGCTTCCAGCATGAAAGCGCCGGATCCGCCCATGTCGGGATTTTGTTGTAGCGCCAGTAGCGGCGCATCGAAACTCGCATGGAGCGCGATGGGCATTGCGAGGATTGCTACACGGTTACGGATGCGCGCCCAGTCGCGGGCGTGGCGGTGCGCGCCGAGCGCGGTACCCGAACGCGCGATTGCGATATAGGCACCGGCTATAATGCCCAGCGCGCCATGGAAAGGAACGGTGAGCACACTGCGCAGCACCGCAAGCGAACGCCAGATGTCGGCATGTTGCATCAGGTAGGCGAGGTTTTCATAGGCCGCGAAGCCGAGCCCGGCGGCGGCGCCGTACACCACGGCATCCATGGGATCGGCGGGCTTGCGGCGCATCGTGGCGACCGCGGCAATGGCGGCGATCTTCACCAGTTCCTCGGGCGCGGCGATGCCGAAAAACGAATGCAGAATCAGCGCAAACCACGGCGGCTCCGTCACGCTCAGCATCAATGCGAACGGCACGCGGGCAAATCCCAGCAGCGATACGCTGGCGGCGCCGAGCACGAACGCCGCCCAGACCATGGCGGGCGGTCCCGGCCGCTCATCCGCCGCTATTACCAGCCAAAGCAATAGCAGTGCAGGCGCGATAGCCGCGGCGCCGATGACGGTTGGAAGGGTTTCGAGTAGATTCATGTCGGCCGAAAAGGAGCAGGTCTCAAAGACTTATACGTAATTCCGCAACAAATGTCGTCGCTGTGGATGCTGACGCTCCCGATTCAAAAAAACGCGCGCGACCAGCCGGCACGGGCCAGAGTAGTGCGGTAAAAAGTGGGCGGGGGGCCGTCCACAGCGCGGTTCGGCGCCAAACCAATTCTACGCCGTATGGCGTGCCATTTCAAAAAATCAGCAGGACTTGCTGCCCGCTGATCAGCCCCGCGCGGGCTCCCCATTGCAGGGTGCGCTGTTCCAGTTGCCCCAGTGAACGCTGGCGAGGCTGCGATAGTCCGTCGTCAGCGGACGCCGGGTGCGCTTCTCAAAGGCACCGATGACACGCTCGGAGGCGACGATCTTGCGTCGCAAGTCGGCTACCGTTCGCTGCTTCTCGGTGCGCGCTTGTGGCTCCGCCGTCTCGCCGAAACGAAAACGACGAACCTCCAAGTCGCGAAGAAGCTCGCGATGTTTTTTTAATTGGGCGCGGTGCCAGGCGATGGTGCTGTCGCTGTCCGCCATCGAAATCCTCACTCCTGTGGCGGCTGCATTTGAGCCGCGATTAAGAACGAGAGAGCCGGAATGTTACGCCTTCATGGACTGCGGAGAGCAATTGGAGGAGGTGAATTCAGGCTGAAGAAAGCGTCGCCGGATTCTGGTTAATCGAAGGTTAATGACTTTCGCGAGGCACCGTGAGGCAATACGCGGTCGTGGGCGTTCGTTTCCGACATCCGGCTCAACGCCATTCGGCTCCAGCTGTTAGCGGTTGCCCGAAATGTCATGAATCGCGCAAGATCTCGCTATGCGATCCCCAGATTTTACGCTATATATAAATAGATATTACGATATGGGATTCGGCCTTACAGGCCGTCCGTAACCGGCGAAAGCCGGTAAAACAGCCCGGATTCCAGTCCGGACTTGTTCCCCAGGACTGCCGCGCTGTTCACTTCGGTGGAGAGCGCGGCATTTTGAGAGAAGGATTAGATTCCTTACTAGGGGATGCTTGATCCTTCTGCAACTTCCGGCTGGCCAGTTATCTTCTGTTTAAATCGTGGGAAGGGGCTCACCGTCGTGCGCGGGTCTACGGCTGCGCATGGCGAGCCTCGTGCGCCGGCAAGGCCAGCGGCCACGACAGCAATGTCACGACAATAATGACGCATCTTGTCTACCTTGTCCGAGCCTATGACGGCAGCTGGGGGATGGCTCAAGAATGCGCTTGAGGGCATCGTGCTTGATGCCGGTCGCAGCCGCTGCGCTCACCCGCGCGGCCAGGCGCATCCGGGTGTCTGCCGGCACAGTGGCCAGCGAGGCTGACGCGGCGGTTCGACTAAGCACCTAGGCGCGAACCCCTTGTGTGGCGTGTCTCTCAACGATACGATTCCGGGCAGTAGAGTAACTGGAGACGCAGGCAATGTTGGCGGACATCAAGGAGCAGATACTTTCCGTATTAAGCCTCAAGCTGCTGATAGTTTTGTTACCGGCGGCGGTCCTGTCAATACTGGCAGGAATGGCGATGTACTCCTTGGGATACCCGACGATGGTGTACGGGGAAGTGTTGCTCATCCTGAAGACGCTGATGCACTTGATACTGGGGGCCTGGTCGGCGCTGATGGCGATCTTCTACGGGATCGTGGTCTTGGGACTTCTCCTCGCTTTTCTTCTGCCGGCCTTGATAATTCTGCGGGAAATCCAGAAGAAACGGAACGAACCCTCGGCCGCTTCAAGTCCGACACTTCAGCCCCCATCCACTATGGCGGACGTGCTGCGCCAATAGACGCCGGACGACACCTTCGCGCCGCCGCCATCACGCAGGAATCAGTTCCGGGCCCTGGGCGAACGTCGCATCATATTCGGCGACACGTTCACGCGCTTGCTTCAAGCGCGAACGTAACGAGTGTGAAAAGCGCCAGAGCAAATTGCAATCGCCGACCTCAATTCTGAATCGAATTCCCATCGCTCGCGCGGAATTGTTTCGCGCGCAGCAGGCCCGATCGATTCTATATCATCGAGACCGCGATAATCGTTGCGCTGGGACTTCGGTTGATTTGGGTGGCCAGTGAATCGCTGCTAGTGGTCCTTTGATTCTAACATCTCCAGGAAGGCTTGCTGAAACGGGATGCGAATGTTGGAATCGGACTACCAGCCCATGATTGTTTATTGACCAGCAGCGGTTTGCACGTAATAGCAGGGCCGCGGATATTTGCGTTTGTTCTGAACTTCATTTCTGGTTGATGCGATGAATTCACTAGCGGCGACAATCATGGGTCTCGATAAAGAAATCCTGCATGCGCTCAACTCATTTGGCGGAGGAAATCAGAACCTCTGGGATCTCGCGAGCAATTCGCTCTTCAGGGGATTCCCCGTGTTCTTTTCTATTGTCGCCCTGTGGTTCTCCAGTGAGCAGCTGGAGCGTCGCGGTCGAATGCTGGCCGGATTGTTGGCGGCCTGTTTGGCGACAATGCTTTCGGTCTGGTCACAGTTTCACGCCGCAGTCCACATACGCCCAATCTTGGACTTGGCTATTCCTCTGGACACTGTCATTCCGCGGACACCATGGGACCGGACGAATTCGTTTCCGAGCGACACGGCGACCTTGTTTTTCAGCCTTGCTGCTGTGGTTTTCGTAGAAAAGCGATCGGTCGGGCTCTTCTGCTTCGCGTGGGTTGCAGCGATTGTCGCGATTCCCAGGGTCGTTGTTGGGCTCCATTATCCAAGCGACATCATCGGTGCGCTTGTTCTCGGGACGGCAGCCGTTTTTGTTTTTACCAGATTTCGATTCCCAAGGGGTCTGTTTGAATACGTACTCGCGTGCTTCGAAGGCCGGATGTATATTGTTCACGCACTCTTATTTGTTTTTTTGGCAGAAGCGTTCGACTTGTTCCCGAGCTTGCAAGATCTCGGAAAAGTGCTCGCGCGATTGCTGCACGCCTAGAGCTTTCAGCTTTTCAATGGCTGCGGGTTAGCCGGAGCTCCCTCGCGAGCTAGGACGATTAAGCGGACATCCCCGCGCTGGTTGCTTAACAACCGCGCCTCGAATTTAGCACACGCTCACCCTCCGGTGTCCACGACTGGAGGATGAGGGGGGGTGCAAACGCCTTTTGGACGTTGCGCAGCTTGATTTTCCGGATGCCACGACGCAGCGACCTCAAGTTCAAGGTCGCCGCTCCGAGGTCATCTCTCTATTTCGATTTTGAGTGCTGCGACTTCTGCGAGTTGTGTTTGGAATCCGACCCTGTGACAGAAGCAACCTGCTGCGAAAGCTGATCGACGCTTTTGTGCAGGTTTCCTACGTCCGTCTGAAGAGCGTCTATCGTTGTCTTGACGTTGACGGACTCAGGGTTTGCCTTCCCGGTGGTGTTGTCCACCTTCTTTTTGAGAGCATCGAGATCCGACGCCTTGAAAGTGCCCAGCTGCGTTTGTACAGCCGCGACCTGGGATTGCAGATCCTTGAGCCGTGCTTCGAGCTGAGAGGTATCGGACGCTGGCGCTGGCGGAGCCTTCATCCTGTCTTCGAGATGCACCACGCGCTTTTCAAGCCCGGCGACCGCCTCTGCCGGGGGAATAACTTTCGCCTTCGGTACTTCTGCAAGCGCTTTCGACGGAAGTGGGCCGCCGGTGCTCCATACCAAGCCCACGCTACCGAAGAACACCACTCCGATAACAATGATGCCCCAGATCAACCGATTAGAGTGGTCGTGTTCGTTCATCACGTTGCCTCCCTTTGTGTTGTCTTGTTGACTTAGTCACCCTTCGGGCGAAGCTTTAACTATGACCTCTCTGCGACTATTTGTACAGGGGGCCAGCGCGCTTCACCTACCCTCGGCGTGTGCGCGATCTTGCGAGATTTATGTCGAAGGGCGGGTGAGAAGGGGCTGAGTAGGCATATGTTCCGCGCTCGCAACCGACTATGACTATAGGGGTTGACGCCTTCCGCCCTCCGCGCCGTGTAACTAGCTCTGCTACTCGGCCTTCACTCAGGTTGTTCCTTGGGAATGATCGGACCGGAGACACCTCAACGGTTTTTCCTAGAGATGTGGCCGCAGCGAAGAACGGAAAACGCTTTGCATGTCATCCATGCAAGCAGCCCGCATATGAAAGCGGTGACCTTGTCGTGATGGCCTCAAATCATGCTCAAAATGACCTAGTGAGGTGGTTCAGACGTTCGCTTCATTGCCTCAGCGAGTCCTTCAAGCGAACGTCTAAACCGCGACACGAGAATCATAAGGTTCTAGTGTCCCTTTGATTCCGAAGTTCGCATCAAAGGTTGCCGCACAGGCGAGCTTCGGAATTGGGATACTAGTAGACTCTGAAGCTCCCGGACCGGTGCATCTGCATCAGGTTGAACCGCACCCCACTACTCAAGGTGGTGTGGTGCAGAGATCATGTCCTCACCGGCATAGGGCCCCTGAGGAGGTCGAGCGATATGTCAGAAAAAACGTAGGGAAATCAAGGTCCGCACCAGTGAGTGGCGCTCCCTAGCGGGCCAAGAAGGTTGAGCGGTGTCAGTATGTTGGCATGAAGTGAGATCGGGAGCCGTTCCACGGGATTCTTATGTTTTCCAATCCGTGTGGCTCACTGTTATGAGAGCTGTCGCTTCAATTTCAACCTCGGAAATCCAACCACTGATCGCCCGGTGCGGTCCTCCGTTGAGCCAGATGAGGTTGTATGTGGAGGCCGTAGTCGCGAATAAAAATGACTCGCTGTTTTCCGAGATAAGGCGCACACCCTTCAAATCACCGAGTGGCTCTTGGCTTTTATCGGTGACGAGAACGCTGTTTGCGCTCCCGCCCCCTACTTAATCAGGGAGCATCGCCATGCCGCAGCATCATTCCATTTACGGGAAAAGCCTTCAAGATCGACTGGCCGAGGACGCTCGCCGCCTTAGAGAGGAAGCTTCAAAAATCCCTGATGGCACGGCTCGCAATCTTCTTTTGCAGCAGGCCTTCGGGGCAGAAACCGCTATGAATGTGGACCGGTGGCTATCATCCCGGCAGTCGCCGAAAAAGGTCCCGATAATGCTGCATGCGGCCGATGCGCTTCGACGGGCCCGTGCGCTTCCGGTTGGCGCAGCGAGGAACGACCTTCGCCAGTTAGCGAGAGGATTGCGAGACCTTCACCGTGCAGAGGAGCACGCCGAACGGCCAGCCTGATTGTCACAGGCCATTCAAGGGGCACAAACGCGAAGGGTAGGACGTGACGACTGCGAGAGCAGTTTCTCCCGTGCCGTCCGTTCACGAAGCCCCGGCTTGAGCGAGACGGCCCAGGATCGATCCGTGAGGGAAACGATTAGAGCGCGGCGCTAAGAGGCGCTACTACGTCTTGAAAACCCGCGCGGTAGCAGCATGAACGCGATCTATGCTTAATCACATCAAATCTAAACGTAACATGCGCATTCTCGCGCTCTCCGACTCCGGTGTCTCCGTCGCCGAAATTGCCGAGCAAATCCATCGCGGAGTGAACACCGTTTACAACGTGTTGAGCATCTATCGCCCCAGCCGATCGCTCACGCGGCGACCGGAAGCCATCAAGTCGCGAACGGTTCGAATTCTCTACGAGCGAGGTATCCGTCAGTCGGATATCGCACGGATGCTCGATATGAGCCCGCAGCACGTGTCGAAAATTCTGCGTCGCTAAAAGAAAACCCGACTGGCAGGGCCTGTCTGAAATACGCCGGGAGGGCGCGTGATTCGAGCTTGTGAAATTTAAGGGTCACAGACGCGAAGGGTAGGGCGTGGCGGCTGCGAAGGTAGTTTCCCTCGTGCCCCGTCCGCGAGGCCCCGCCTTGTGGTAACGGTTGAGGTAGGGTGATCTACAATCTTCTCTGATACGGACCATGCCTCATGATTTCGATCCTGTTCACACTCGCATTTGTTGGCGTTATGCTGTTCATCGGAGCGCGAGCCTTGCTAGGCTGGGTCATGCGAGACCGGCCGAAACGCCGCTAAGTCGGGCTGACACCATCTTCAAGCGCCCGGTACACTGACGCGCGGCCGATCTTGAGAGCCTTCGCGATGGCTGCCGGTCCGACGCCTTGCGCCTTCATAGCTCGCGCACCTGATGGTGGACGCGGGCAATGGTCAAGCTGGCACAGAATTTGTCTCACCGCGCGGAGAGGCGGGACAATTCGAAGGAAAAACGTAGGGAAATCAAGGTCCGCACCAGTGAGTGGCGCTCCCTAGCGGAAACGTCGTGCCGCATCCAATGTAATTGAAATAGCTAAGGTTTTTGCCGCCAGATTAGTTCGCTGTGTAGCACTGGAAGGATACATAGTCGAGTGGCGTTTCATTGCCTGATACCGAATGCCACCATGCAGGCGAACACGATGAGCAACGCAATAGTCCATCCACCGCGTTGCATCACCTTTCGGTCACGCCATGGCCTGCGCTTGAAGTCCCGTTCGTTGGTCCGTTCATAGTTCTCTTGCGAACGCCAGCCCATCCGTCATTCGGTCTTTAGCTGCGAAGGCGATTCCAAAATAATCTCTGGCTTTCCCTTGTAGAGCTTGACCGGACCGGACACCTCAACAGTCTTGCCTTGAAGCGCGTGCACATCTGGGAACATTGCAGCATTCTTCACGGGGATGAAGGCTGTGAATGCCTGCTGAGGGTAAGACCCGCCGAAGTTCAAGAACGTGTTGCCCTTGGTAGACGTATGGACCTCATCAACTGTGCCTTTGGTGATGACCGTCTCGCCAATGTGCCCTGATAAATCCTGCGGAGAAAGTGTCTTGGCCGATAGCGGAGTGGCCATGAGACACACAAATGCGGCGACTGCCATCCACTTCATTCTCTTCTCTCCAATGTTTTTCACGGGTCACAAACGCGAAGGGTATGGCGTGACGGCTGCGAGAGCAACTTCCCCCGTGCCCCTCCGCGAGGCCAACCCCTCCGGGAAAGGTGGAAGGAGGGTGATCAGCCCGCCACATCAGCATCAGAGCAAGTGGAATCTCGGAGCATGTCTTGGATGTCATCACAAACCATGCCCCGAAACATCAAGGCAGGAAATACATGAAGGCGACACTCAGGGCGCGATCTGAGGCGATGGCGAAGTTTCCGCGCTATTTCTGATACGGCCAAAATCGTCGCCAAACACCTAGCGCCGCATACCGCCAAGAATTGTGCCAAACACTGCCGCTGCATTTTGCGCAGCCTCTCTTTGCTGCTCTTGCTGTGCTGCTGTGTTGTCCATTCGAGACTTCTCTTCAGTAACAGCTCGCTGGGCACCCTGATGGTTAAGCTGCGCTGCCTTATTTAGCAGCGTCCATTTTGTCCGATAGGGGTCCTGTTGGCCATACAGACCGCGGTCGACGAGGTCTGCAAGGCTCACCATTGAGTCCGCATCCTCAAGAGACGCGCCCGTCGTGAACAAACGGATCGCGTTTCCAACGTCTTTGCGGTCATAGAGATAAATGCCGCCAAGATTATCGAACGCAGCGGGATAACGTGCCGCGACAAGTTTCGTGAAAATATCGAATGCTTGCTTTCGATCCTTGAATTGAGCGGCTCTTCCGAGTTCGTATTGATAACGAAGCTCATCCGGGAACATCTGAACGGCACGAGTGCA
Source organism: Nitrobacter sp. JJSN (assembly GCF_051912485.1). Taxonomy (GTDB): domain Bacteria; phylum Pseudomonadota; class Alphaproteobacteria; order Rhizobiales; family Xanthobacteraceae; genus Nitrobacter. The sequence continues at coordinate 1,357,959 of NZ_CP196822.1, forward strand.
AGCGTCATAAGCCGAGTCCGCCTGTCCCTTCAACATATCGAACGAAACGCCTTCAGAGGTGCGCCTTCTGTCCGTAGGATTTGCAGCCAATCGATCGCAATCGTTGGCCGCCTGCAGCCGCTCCCTTTCGGCCTCAGCGGCGGCTTGACGCGCCTGCTGCTCCAGCTCCGCTTGCGCTTTCGCTTCTTGGTCTTTCCTAGCCTGTTCTGCCCTTTGCTCTTGCTCGGCCCTCTCTTGCTCTGCCTTTTTGTTGGCAGCTGCCGCAGCCACAGAACGCCTCCAATTAGCGATCGCCTCTCGCGTGATGGCTTGCAATGGCTCTCCCGTGCGAGGCTGAAAGCCGGGACCATCGTAAAATTCGTACTCATCCGCATCGCTTCGCCAGTACCAAACCTGCGGCTTTCCGCTTACCGCGTCGTAAAATGCGTAAGCGTTTGGATCGATCTTTGTTGGTGCCCGCTTCACGACCTTGGCGGCTTGAGATTGCCATTCCGAAACAATCTGGCGCGTCACGGGTTTCAATTCCTCGCCCGTCTGAGGATGGTAGCCCATCAAATCGAAAAGCTCGATTGTCCCGGATGCGTCCTTCCAGTACCAAACGACCGGTTCACCGCTAATCGCGCTGAAAAACGTCGGATTACTGGCTGTGAGGCGAGTTGGTCGGTCTCCCTTTTGGTAGAGAGCGATCTTCTCCTGCATCACGGGCGTGAGGGGTCGACACTCCAGCCCGGTCTCCGGATCGATTCGAACGCGATTAAGAACTTTAACGTTATTCCTTGTCAGAACGTAACATCTGACCGCATCGCCACCCCGGGTAAAGTTTTTGCTCGCCGCTCCTATCAACAACGAATGCCCGATGATCAGAACGAGAAGACCTCCATATCCCGTCCATCGTCGACGCTTTGAGAAGGAGAACGAGAGACCCGCTAAGACCACCACAGCTGGAAACGTCGCCCAGAGCAGAGCGCCCGTAAATCCACGATTGAGGTCGTAAGCGTCAGCAATTTCGTCTACGTAGCTCTTCGTTACGTAGAAATAGAAAACTTGGTTAAACAGCCAAAACAACAGCGCCCCGACAATGACGCATGTGGCCGCTATTAGCAAAAAACGGACAGGTTCGTTAAAGCCGGACAGCCAATCCGCAACCTTGGTCCGAAAACTCGGTGCGCTAGTATCACTCATAGAAAAACGTCCTACAGCCCGCTATTAATCAATAATAAGTTGATCTTGCGGGCAAGGACAATCGGCAGTTCATTGTTCAGTAAATGGTGTCCGCAAAAAAAGGCCTCGCGTCTTAGTAACACGCGCGATTTGGACCACCTTTACATTTTGTAACCTGAAAGGTTCGACCAGTATACGGGCCGACGAAAGTGCCTGATCTTGCGCAAGCTTCACCAGCCGCTGAGCACTTTGCCTTCGCGTCGGGTTTGTTGGCGCTATTCTTCAAGCATCCGCTCACATACCGACCGCAGTCGAATGCAAGTATTGGATTGGTTGAGGCCAACATGATTGTGCCGCACGCCGCCGCCGTCGTAATCAACTTATAAAAGCTGCTCATGGTAGGTGCTCCATGACAAAGGAAGCATTCAACCTTGGTTTGACGTTTTTGCCAAGGCGCGTTGCACATGGAAGCGGCACACCAATTTGAGGGGTCACTTACGCGAAGGCTATGGCGTGGTGACTGCCAAAGGACTTTCCCCCGTGCCCCGTCCGCGAAGCCCGCCCTGAGCGAGACTCGGCCGGAGTGCCGTTGAGGGAAAACGCTGAGAGGGCGCTATGCAGCCGCCGCACGCCGATGCCGCTTCTCCTCCTCACGCGCCTGCCATGAAGCGAGAACTTGCTCGGCTGCCGCAGAGTCTTCCTTGATGCGAAGCACGGTCTGCCTGCTCAGGTCCGTCTCACGCGCGATGGTGGAGACGCTAATTGTCAATCGGCGCCGAAGTTTGACCCCGTATCGGCGTCCAAATTTGCCCCCTTTGATCGACGAGATTTAGCGGTAGCGCTCGGTCCGTCGGAGCTGGCCGGGATTGCGGAGACGGACCGAGCGCGGGTTGTTTGATCATCGTCGCGGCTTTTGAAGCGCCAGCTGTCGTTGCCGGTTTCGACGATGTCGCAGTGGTGGGTCAGACGATCGAGCAGCGCGGTGGTCATCTTGGCGTCGCCGAACACGCTGGGCCATTCGCCGAAGGCGAGATTGGTGGTGACGACGATGGAAGTGCGCTCGTAGAGCCGGCTGACGAGATGGAACAGAAGTTGTCCGCCGGATTGGGCAAATGGCAGGTAGCCGAGTTCGTCGAGGACGATGAAGTCCATTCGGGTCAGATGCTCGGCGATACGACCCTGCCGTCCGTTGCGGGTCTCGATCTCGAGACGATTGACGAGGTCGACGACGTTGTAGAAGCGCCCGCGGGCACCGGATCGAATGCAGCTTCGGGCGATGGCGATAGCCAGATGGGTCTTGCCGGTGCCTGTACCGCCGACCAGAACGGCATTGCGTTGCTGGGCGATGAAGCCACCGCCGGCGAGATCATTGACCAGCGTCTGGTTGATAGGGGTGCCCTCGAACTGGAAGCCATCGAGATCCTTGGCGAGCGGCAGCTTGGCGATAGTGAGCTGGTATTTGATCGAACGCGCCTGCTTCTCGTTGATCTCGGCATTGAGCAGGTCGCCGACAATGCGTTGCGGTTCGTGCTGGCGCTTGACGGCGGTCGCCATGATCTCGTCGAAGGCGGCCTTCATGCCATAGAGCTTGAGTTCGCTCATGAGGTCGAAGAGTTGAGTGCGTTCCATCAGACCGGTCTCCTGAGGTTGTCGTAACGGGCACAGTCAGCGATCGGCGCATGGCGCAAGGTCAGCGCCGCCGGGGTGAGGATGTTGGCTGGTGGCGCCGGCTCACGCTGGCGGGCGAGGATGTTGAGAACGACATCGGCGGAATGGACACTGTGGGCGATCGCCTCGGCACAGGCGGCCTCGACTGCCGGCAGTCCGTCGGTCAGCACCGCGTTGAGGATGTCGACCATCTGCCGATTGCCATCGTCGGCACCGGCGAGCTTGCGCCGCACACGCTCGATCGCGGCCGGCAGCACCCAGTCCTTGAACGGGGCGCCGTTGCGCAACGCGCCGGGTTTGCGAGCCAGCACCGGCACATAATGCCAGGGATCGTAGGTCGTCTCGCCGCGGCCGAAGGAACGCGGATGCTCGGCGACGATGCGTCCGTCCTGGCGGATCACGATGCGGTCGGCATAAGCTTGCACTTCGACGGGCCGCCCGACGGCGTTGGCCGTAACCGAGTATTTGTTGTTGTCGAAGCGCACCAGGCAGGTCTTCGAGACGGATGCCGGCACGGCATGGAATCCATCGAACCGGCCGGCATAGGGAACGAGCTTCGGCCGCTCGGCTTCGAACACTTCCCAGATCGTCTGTTCGGTCAGTTCCGGATGACGGTGCACCTTGGCGTAGGCGATGCACTTATCCAGCAGCCAGGCGTTCAACTCGTCGAGGGTTTTGAACCGCAGCCGCGGCGTGAAGAAGCGCTCCCGGACCAGCCCAACCTGGTTCTCAACCTGGCCCTTCTCCCAGCCCGAGGCCGGCGTGCAGGCGACCGGATCGACCAGGTAATGGCTGCACATCTGCATGAAGCGGCGATTGTAGAGACGCCCTTTGCCGACGAAGATCGTCTCCACCGCGGTCTTCATATTGTCGTAGATGCCGCGGCCGCAGGTGCCCTTGAACAGAGCGAAGGCCCGGTCGTGGGCGTCGAACCACCATCTCCTGCGTCTCGCGTGGATAGGCGCGAGCGAACAGCATCCGGCTGTGACAGAGCCGGACATGAGCGACCTTCACGATCACCGTCACGCCATGCAGCAGGACAACCTCATGGCTCCAGTCGAACTGGTAGGCTTCTCCCGGTGCAAAGCTCAGCGGGACATAGGCCGCCGCCGTCGATTGTCCGCGCTCCTGGCTCCACCGTCTGGCGTAACGTCGCACAGCATCGTAGCCGCCGTCATAGCCGCGCCCGCGAAGCTCTTCGAAGACCCGGATCAGCGTCAGCTGTTCGCGAGCGGACTTCGCCGCGTTCGACGCCAGCAATCCGTCGAGATCAGCGGCCCATCGCCCCAGCTTCGGCCGCGGCTGCACCGCACGTTCGTACTCGAATGAGGTCTCCCCAGACCGCAACACCTTGCGGACCGTGTTCCGCGACACCTTCAGGTCGCGTGCGATCTCCTTGATCGTCTTGCCCTTGATGAAGTGCTCGCGGCGTATCCGCGCAATCGTCTCCACGATCAGCATCCCCAACCACCTGCTTCGTTCCAAAGCAGGCAGCGCAACAGACCAACCTATCGGGGGTCAATTTTGGACGCCGATCCCCCGGCTCAGGGGGTCAATATTGCAGGCCGAATAACACCTCTGGGAATGCATGCGCTCACGCGCAGAATTAACAGCGTCCAATTAGAAAGAATCGCCCCTGGTGATCCAGTTGAGAATCCGTGGGAAGATCGGTCATCGGACATAAACGACGCAATCGATCGAGCAATAAAGCGCAACCGTTAAAGCGCCACGCAAGCCGGTTAGCAAAGACCAATGTCCAACCAGTCGATAAATTCGCGCCTCGCGGTCATCGCGGGGCATGGCAAGGTGTGGTGCCTTGTGCCCGGCTGTGAGCGGCGCACGATGCTGATGAGCGGAACGGGATTGTCGGGCCGCTACTGCAAGCATCACATCCAGTTCAAAGCACGGCACGGCGGCGTGCGGTGGCGCAGCTACTCGGCCACAGACCTCAAGCCATACCTTCGCGCGGCAACGTCATACATCAACCCGAGGCTGCTCACTGACCCGAGCATTAAGAATGCAGTAGACCGCTTGGCTTTCATGATCGAGGGAGCACCCTACGAGCAGGCTACACGACTACGAGGATTGCCAGCCACCACCCGCGCGGACATTGCCTTCGGTCGATTCCGTAAGCGGGGCGTGAAGCCCGAGACGCTACTAGCCATCACCCTTGCTGTATCTGCCCTCATCACGGATGACCCGAAGGCCGATAAGACCCGTGAGTTTCGCCATGTGCAGATTGCCAAAGCGGCACATAGGCGAGCATCGGGCTTCCACAAGGTGTGGTCCGAGAGGTCATCCCTTCACGTCTTCGCTAGGTCCACCGGGCGTGTGCTGCGCATCCTGGGCAAGATGCTTGAGGAACGCTGTGAAGCTGCCATCCAAGATCATCTTGAAGGCATCTTGAAGTTGAAGGTGAAGCGCTATGGTCCGCATCCGCACGTAATCGCCAGCGACACGCTGAGCTGAGCCGCCAAACTCAAATTGACGAGCTAGGTTCGAGACTTAAATTTCCGACCTGATCTTGCCGCAATCTCCGTTCTTTCGCTTAGGATTTCAAAGGTCGTAACAATTGCAAAGCCGATCAAAAGACCGACCGGATAAAGCCAATATTCGTGTGTCGGGACACTCCCACCGGCCAAGAAGCTGAACATCGCGAGCACTGAGCTGCCCACGAGGGAAGAAATCGATGCGGCCAGCACTTTGGGCGTTACTTCTTTTGCTTCATTAAAGAACCATGCAACTAGAGCGCCTATCAGAACCCCCAAACTCGTTGAACCCGCCGCAACAAACCAGTCCATTTTACTTCTCTCGACCAAGACGTAGAATATAAGTTTGCCAGCGCATGATACCTCAGCATTATCGGAGTGAGTGACAAAAATGAAGCTTAGCTTAGCATCGAGTTTCGTTGTTTTTTGCAATCTGATATTTGCGACACAGTCCTTCGCCCAAGACGGAGCGGGCACAAAATTCCGTGGCTTTTACATCAACATGCCGCGTAGCGAGATTGAAAAGGCATCGCTCCAGGACTTCGAAATCAAGCTTGAGGAAAAGAAGGCAATTGTAGCTCCCAAAGGCGTCAACATTCCAGATAGCGATCTTGGCACAAAGGATAATTTCCTTGGTGGGGTCATCGCCAGTGGAATGGTGCCAGCTTCATGCGCTACTATTTTTTTCGACGGCGACAAAAAAGTTGAGAGGATGCTCTTTGATAAGTGTTTCTTCTCAGCTAAAGACCTTGATTTTGAGGCGTTCGCTCAAGCCATCGTGAACAGTTACAAGATATCAAGCCTAAACTGCAAAGAGACGTCCCAGCCTCCTGTCAGGGCGTGCATTGGCCCCTCCCCAGACTGCCGACAGATACCCCAGCCACCAAGCAAAGTTTGCTCCGGCCCGATGCCCACGGGGGAATGGCTGACTTTGGATAGCAACGCTTCGATTATCGAAGCCACGATGACCGTGGAACGCAGAGCAGCATCCCAGCGGCCTAAGTTTGATTGACGGTCACGTTGCGACAGGCCTGCCATCAACGGCATAGCCACAAAGACTTAGCTCCACGCGTACACTCGGAGCACTGGTCGGGTCTTGATACTTGGAAAGATCATTGAGGAGCGATGCGAGCCAAGATCAAGCGCGATGGTCAGTTCCAAGGCTTTGCCGATGACGGCCACTATCTTCGAAAAACAGGGTGATAGTTGCGCGAGCTATCAGGTGGCCCGTTCCCCGTCCGTCAATGTTGAGCGATTATCCCGGTCACTTCGCGCACGGACTTCCGAGCTGAGACAATGACGCGTCAACCTAGATCATCCTCTCTCGCAATCTGGTTTGACCCCGAGTACCGATCGAACAGCGCTGATCTCACTGCGACCATCAAGGCGTTTGGCTCCTATCTAGAAGGGCAAGAGGCCGCCCTCAAAATGCGGTCGAGGGCTCGAACTATCTCAGCGAAGCGAAGTTTCAGACTGGCCATCGAAGCCATCAGCTGCAATCTGATCCTCGCGGAGATGGCACAGAGTTCTCCACATGTCGTAATGCCACTTGCTCACGACAGGATGTGGGGTGGCGGACGCTATGGCAATTCGGTCTACGGCCAACATTTCCTAGACATCGTCGACCTCCTGACACGGCTGAAGCTTATTCGGCAGGTTACGCGCGGATACCGCATCTCGCAGAAGCACAAAGCTCTTTCGCTCTATCAACCAACGAAGGCTCTATTCAAACATCTGCCGCTTGACGGCCTGGACTGGCGCTCGTTCCGGCGTGAGCAGAGCAAGGAGCTGATCCTGCTCAAATCCGACAAGGACAAGGACGGAAAATCAAGTCCCATCGACTATCGCGACAGCAAGAACACACATATTTGGCGCGGCCAAGTGAAACGGATCAACAAGTGGCTTGCTGCTGCCGACATTCAGCTTCAGGGCCGTACGCGAATTCCAGACGTTGCAGATGACGGGGAAATCATAGCGCCCTTCCGGATGTCACTTCGGCGTATCTTCAACAATGGGAGTTGGAGAGAGGGCGGCCGACTGTTCGGCGGATTCTGGATGTCTATGAAGAAGGAGGACCGGCAGCATATCCGGATCGACGGCGAGTCCATCGCGGAGGTGGACTACGATCAGCTCTATCCAACGCTGGCCTATGTGAGAGCCCGCGCGAAAATGCCCGACGGCGATTTCTATGACATATCTGGAGACGGATCATCGCGCGCCGGATGGAAAAAGCTCGTCAACGCCATGTTGTTTGCGGAGAAGCGGCTCGGTAGTTGGCCTGATGAAACCAAAATGCAGTTCCCCGCTGGCCTCAAGCTTCGCGATGCGCTCCGCATGATCGAGCAAAAGCACGCCCCCCTGATCCCGCTGTTCGGAACTGGTATCGGCTATGAGCTGATGAACATCGAAAGCGAGATGCTGATCGCGGTCATTAGCGGCCTCTTCAAAAATGGCATCGTCGCGCTGCCCCTGCATGATGCGGTGCTTGTCGGCCGATCCAACGCCACAGCCGCGCGGGACGCCATGCAGTACGAATTTACCTACCGGACCCTGTCCCGCCGCGCGACCGTTTCAATTAAAATTATCCGCAATTGACGGGCATTTCCGCGCTTACGCCTCCGCTAAAGGGAGGTGGAGCTTAGGGGTGAAGAAGCTTAGAGCGTTGGCCTCTGGTTTGAGGATGATCGAGATCAGTCCCCATCCGCACTAAGGCGAACTCAGAGGCGGGGCTCGCTGCCACGGGCGCAACGATTCCCATGAAGAGTGACGTCGAGTCCTGCAACGGGCATAGTGAGTCACTGGCGCGTTTTACATGGTGGTGACCATCCCCGCAGTCGGCCGAGCGGAACCGCCCTCAGTGAGTCTCCATGGCCGTTGCAGAGGAGTATTTCATTATGGCGGCATTTGGCGGTGCTCCTTACCGCTCCACTGAGCCTTCTATGTCCTTAAAGCAAAGGCTTGGCGCGAATGGCTTGAGCAAAGAGGATGTGGCCTATCCACCACCATCCCCGATGGCCATGAGCGGTCACTCCAGAGCGATGGCTTCAAGGCTGGGCTGAGGGGTATAGCCTCAAAGTGACCTAGTAGCGTGTCTCAGGCTACCGGACCAACTTCAAGCACCACCATAGCGAACGGGCGACAGAGACATAAGGCGAGGGCATGAGGCTGGGGCTCAAGCCGTTACTTGAGGTCGATGGTGAGCGGTGGACAGCGAACCTATGCCTTCGGCTGATGCCACACGAGGACTGTGATAGGATCGATAGGTGCAGCTAGGCGCGCCACGGCCTCAGCCAATGGTTTGATGGAGAACCCCGGTCCATACCCTCTGCCGACGCTTCCCTTGTTGGCATGGCCGGTGAGCGCATCGTGAAGTTCCTCATTGAGCAAGGCATCGCGCGTCATACGTTTGAAGGTGTGGCGGAATGAATGGAACACCTTGGCTTCATCCGTGATGCCGCACCGCTTCCGTAGATAGGAGTTGATCCACTTCGACCACGCCGCTGAGCTTGGCCGCTTACCATTGGCCTTCACGTCGGGCCACAAGGCATCCTGAGGCTTGGCCCCGCGCTGGGTCAGCCATTCGCGATACCTCAAGATGCCGATACGCTCCAACTCGGGGTGAACCGGCACGCACCTGATGGATGAGCGGGTCTTTGTGCTTCGGCCACCAGCCCGCCCGATGTCAAAGAACCAAATGCCACCGTCATCATCGTCCTTCGCGAGGTCGCATATCCGCAATTGCGCAATTTCGTTGAGCCGCATCCCGGTGAAGAGGGCGATGAGCGGAAACCAGAATGCAGCTTCTCCTCCACCGCCATCTGTGCGCCAGTTCTCCGCATAGACGGGTGACGTGAAGATGGCCGTGAGGTCCGGCTTTGAGAATATGGCCCTCGGATTTCTATCTGCATCATCGGCGGGCAGCTTGAGGTATTTGTCAAACGGATTGACGAACCCGGCGGCGTCATCAAGCAAGCCTTCCCTTTGTGCTTTAGAAACAACGGCCCCGATGAGCTGGATCATCTTGTTGAGGGTGGTCACGCCGCGCAACGGATATTCCGAGAGGTCGCGCTCAAGTAGCTTCGGCAAGGGGAGCTTCCGCAGTTTCGCGGGCAAACCCTTCGGGGCTTTCGCGATGGCATCCCGCCATTCCCGTGCCGTGGCCCGTGTGATGTCTGCAAGCCGCATGTCGCCATGGAGTTCGGTGAAATAGCGGGCCGCTTGCTCCACCTCTGTGATGGTGTTGTTTCCCGGCTTCTTTGCGCCGCGTGCCGAACCGCCTGCCTTCCACAGAGTGAGCGCCTCGGAAAACAAGGGACCCCGCGTTGTGGCCGCTTCAGGAGCGGGCGTCGGCACATCCTCACCGCGTTGGCGCTTCTCCATGTCGTCATAGGCACGGACGTGTGCCCGCAGGATCTCAAGGGCGGCTGCTTGAAACTCGGGAGATGACCGCTCGTGAGATGCGCCGCGCCGCTTTAGCTCAAGGGCCGTCTCCGCAGAGACAATCGTTGGGTCGCGCCGGGCATATGCCGCGCGGTATTCATTCGCGAGGTCGGTGACCTCATTGCCGTAGACTTCCGCATGGTCCGGCTCCATGCCGAGCGTTGGCGAGTGCCGGACGGGCGTGAGGTCAGGCCAGTGCTCCGTGCGCTCCTTGAGGTCTTGCAGGAGTCGCCGGTCGTCGCCCTCAATCCGCTCCGCCTCATCACCTGCCAGCAACTGCCGATAGACCGCCTCGCCAACCTCCCGAGGGTCAATCGAGGGGGAGGCCGATGACGTCGGCGGGGATTCCAACTTCTCCACCGCAGTCTCAGTGAGGTCGATCCACCATGATGCCAGCCGGTGCGCCTTACGCTTGGCGTCCGGGCAGTCCTTTGTGTCGAGTGACTGCACGTATTCGCGTTTAAAGCACCCCGTCCTGGAATTGATGAGGTCGAGGAATCGGTCACGCATGTGCGCCGGAGCAGCCTTGCCAGCCAATGCTTGCGGCATTCGCCTGCGAAACTCATAGACCCCCGAACGTCGTCGCTGGATGTAGCTCATCACCGCCATCGTGTACCACCCTTGTGGACTACGTTTGTGTAGCAGGGCGGCTTCTCTAAGCTTATGATTACCTAGAGTTTTCAGCTTTTCAATGGCTTGATGGGTAGCTGGCGCTCCCTAGCGGAATCGAACCGCTCTCTCCACCGTGAAAGGGTGGCGTCCTAACCGATAGACGAAGGGAGCTGAACTTCTCAGCGACGAAGAGTGCTGTCGTTTCAGTCTCAAATCCGCTGCGATACTGCCGTTAAATCAGGCGTTTCCGGGCGGCGGTGAACCGGACCGGCAGCAGCGGCGAAACGTATAGTGGCGTTTGACCGGAGGGGCAAGCATTCTCCCCGAAAGATGCCGAAAGTGGTGCGGGGTCTCTTCTTGGCCGAATCTTGGCCGAAAAAGCGATGCAGAAGAAACCTCCCGCAGGCCGAGGCGGCATCTCCGATGGAGCATCCGACATGATATGGCGATCGTTGCATGGAGCGCTCGTGGTGCTGTCTGTCGCCGGCTTGCCCGCGTGGGCGCAGACGCGCGGCTCGCATATCCATGATCGCGATATCAAGACCGAGCAGCGGACCGAGAAGGCGGGGCCGTCCGCGCGAAAATCCTGTCCGGAATACGGACCCGGCTTTGTCAGGGTCGAGGGCTCGTCGAGTTGCGTGCGGATCGGCGGCGGCATCGGCGTTGATGCCGGCACCGGACGTTGATGCGCGCGCGTCAATGGCGACGCGCGTTCATAAATGACATCGGTGGACGATTTTTGTGATCGGCCCTAGCAATCGCGAATACAAAAAAGGCCTCGCCGAAGCGAGGCCTTCGTTGACGCTCGATGTGAGCATCAATGACCGAAGAACAGCCACAGAAGAATAATCACCGGTATCGGCACGCCAAGCAGCCATAGCAGGAGTCCACGTCCCATCCTCGTCTCCTCGAATGTCAATGTTCGCAGGGAAAACGCGGCTCGGGCGGGATCGTTCCAATGTCTCGAGGCTTTGGGAGACAGGCAGCGATTGCCTGCTCGCAGAAGAGCGAGTGATGTTGTGCGCTGGCCTCGCGCTCGGCATTGTCGTCGTCGCGGCGCGCAGGCGTGATGCGGCCAGCGACGTCCTTCAAAGCTCTCACCAATGACCTGTGTTCGGCATCGTGCTCCACGGTTCGGCCGGCGGTCGGGCATCGCCCTTTTGCAACAGCTCGATCGAGTGCAGGTCCGGCGAGCGGACGAACGCCATCTGGCCGTCGCGTGGCGGGCGATTGATTGTGATTCCGAGCTTCATCAATCGCTCGCAGGTCGCATAAATATCGTCGACCTCGTAGGCAAGGTGGCCGAAATAGCGGTCCTCGCCGTATGCCTCCTCGTCCCAGTTGTAGGTCAATTCGATCAGCGGCGCGCCGCGGCCGCTTGATTTCTTGACGAGGTCCTCGTCTTCGGGCGCGCACAAGAACACCAGCGTGAACTTCGCCTTGTCGTTGTCGACGCGACGGACTTCCTTCAGTCCCAGAGCATCCACGTAAAACTTCAGCGCGGTTTCGAGATTGCGCACGCGCAGCATGGTGTGAAGGTAACGCATGTCCTTGGTCTCCCTGCGGAGAGATGATTTGATTTGGACGAGCGGTGTCTGCAATCCCGACAGATCCGCTTGTTGGGCGCGAGCATCGGCTCCCTGTCACTTGATAACAACAAAATCCGTGCAAGAGCACTGGCAGGATGGTTTTTTTGCGCCGAGAGCGATTTAGACTTCTGATTTCTGGCCGGTGGCTGCTCTGGTTCCCAGGAATGGCTAAAAAATCACGACGATTAAACCCGGCCGCTTCCCCTGCAACCAAACGACGTCAACCGCGTTATCGCGTTTTCCGTTTCCGGTGCTTCGAGAGAGGACAGGGATATGAAAAAGACAGCCATCATGATTGCGACCGTGGCGGCAATCGGTAGCGCTGTTGTGCCGGCGCCAGCTCAGGCCCATCGAATCGGGCCCGGTCTTGGCTTCGGTCTCGCTATCGGCGCGCTGGCCGCGGGTGCCGCGGCGAGTTCATACTATTATGGACCCTACGGTTACTACGGTGGCTATTACGGACCGCGCTATGCCCGGCCGTATTATGGGCCGGCTTACTACGGCGGGTGGTCTCCGGCCTATTATGGTGGGCCTGCCTACTATGGCGCGTCTCCGGTCTACTATGGCCGATCTTATGGCTATTACAGAGGCCCATACCGGCACTGGTATCGCCGCCATTGGCATCACTGGTGATCTGACAGCAGGACATCCCGGAGAGACTAATGCCCTCGGGAATGGATTGAAATCATTTAGGTGTGTCGCCGGCGTCCGTCCGCGGCAACCCATCGAGTGCTGTGCCTATTCGTGCGCGAACGGATTGATAGTATTCCTCCCGTTCCTGTTGGAGCTTCGCTTGGTGCTCCTTGAAATTCGCTACGCGCCGCGCGATGTCGGCTCGCTCTGATCCCGGCTTCACTTCCGGGTGCGTCTGGGTTTTCTGTTTGTGCGGCATTGCGCTCTCTCCTCAGGCATTTGCGCCTTAATCTGGAATGATTTCAACAATGAGGACGGCGCGTATCAATCGAACGTATTTGCGGAGGAGCTGGTCGCGCCTACAATGCACGATACATCTTAGGCGGTGCCCCTCCAGCTTCCGCGATCATGGTCAGAAAATGCGGCGCAAAGGTGCTGATCCTCACGAGGAGCCATCGGACGGCTGGATTTTTCCGTCCTGCATGACATCGACGACACATAAATAGTTAATCGGGGTGGGGACGAAATTGATTCGCTCATGTGCAAGGCTGTTCATAGGTCGCGGTCAATTTATTTTTTGTCTTGCGACACCAACGAGAGTGTTATCTTTTGATTCATAAGATTCGCGCGGCTATATACGTTTGTGAATAACGGTGTTACGCAGACGGTAGTCGTAGTGTCGTAGTAAATGTGTGGGGTCCTGAGTCATGGGGTCTGACGGATTTGAATCCAGGAAGTTTGGAGGTCCGGCGGTGAGCGATCACCTTGGGACGAAGGACTTTTCTGGAACGACGGATCGAGAGTCGGGGGTCGGTCCGTTTACGGGGCTTGGAGAGTCCCCCGCGAACATCGTTGAGATCAGCGGCGTCATCAAATGGTTTGACGCTTCAAAGGGCTACGGTTTCATCATCCCCGATAACGGGTGGCCGGACGTGCTCTTGCATGTCACCGTGCTTCGTCGCGACGGCTACCAGACGGCTTATGAGGGATCCCGTCTGGTATGCGAATGCGTGCAGCGAGCGAAGGGCTATCAGGCGTTCCGGATCACGTCCATGGACGAGTCCACGGCAACTCACCCGGCGCAGATGCTGCCGCCACGGACCCATGTCAGCGTAACGCCGACCAGTGGTCTGGAGCGGGCGCAGGTGAAATGGTTCAACCGGTTGCGCGGTTTCGGGTTCCTGACGTGCGGCGAGGGGACGCCGGATATTTTCGTCCACATGGAAACGCTACGGCGCTTCGGCATGACGGAGCTTCGACCGGGACAGTTCGTTCTGGTTCGGTTTGGGCCGGGCTCCAAGGGCATGATGGCGGCGGAAATTCAACCGGAAGCCGGCGCCCCTGGTCTGTTCTCTCACTGATCGCACGAACGGGCCGGGGCCGAGGGCCCCTCACCGGATTTGACCGCTGAGGCCATGTCTTCCGGAGATCGTGTTTTGCGGCTGTGGAGATCGGCCGCTATGGGTCGTGGTCGCCGGCCGATACGTGCCGTTTCCGGCGGTCGCGCACGATTCTCCGTCCTGACAAGGTTGTCCGATGATGCGAATGCGGAAGGTCGGTCTTGAGTGGCTGCGTGCCGGTTTATGCATTGCGCTGCTTTCGTGGATCGGCGTGGCTGCGCCGGGTAGTGCCGGTGTCCGCGCGGCCGAATTCCAGCCGCTGGAAATCGGGACTCGAGCCGGCGTGCGGATGTTCTCGGTCGAGATGGCGGCAACCGAGGAGGAAAAAACCAAGGGGCTGATGTATCGGAAGCATCTGCCGGACGGGCAGGGCATGTTGTTCGATTTTTCTCCGGCCCAGCAGGTGTCGATGTGGATGAAGAACACCTACATCTCGCTCGACATGATTTTTATCGGCCCCGACGGCCGCATTCTCCGGATTGCCGAGAACACCGAGCCGCTCTCGACCCGGATCATTTCCTCAGGTGGTCTGGCCAAAGGTGTGCTCGAGGTGATCGCGGGGACCGCGAAAAAGTATGGCATCGCACCGGGCGATCGGGTCTCGCACCCCCTCTTCAACGGCCATTGAGAGCCATTGGAGCGTTTTCGAGCGATGCATGTCCCTGGGCTTTTCAAAATCATGCAGCCCGCTTCTGATTCCATGAGGAGTGGAGCCTCCGGGCGGCTTGCTGGCTCAGCCGGAAGCATGTAACGACATCGTCTCCCAGCAGATCGGGGTATAGCGCAGCCTGGTAGCGCGGCAGTTTTGGGTACTGCAGGTCGTTGGTTCGAATCCAGCTGCCCCGACCAACAAAATCAATAGCTTAGGTGGTTTTTAGCGCAATTCTTCCCACAAAATCCGATTGGGAAGGCTATGGAAATATTGTGATGGCGACCCATCTTGGGGGCGAACACATTGAGTGGGATAGCGGCCGCAGCCCGGAGGAGGGCGCTTGATGACCATTGTCCGGTTCGCGGCTCCCGTCGATACCGACAAGCTACGTGACAGCGTGACAGTGTGAAGTCGCAAGGTCGCCGATACTATGACCCTACAATCGAAGAGGTTTTGAAATGACCGACCGCAGCACCAATCCTAACGCTCGTCAGCTAAAGTTTGCCGGAAAGGTTCGCACTTTCAATTTGAACGACCCCAGGGTTCTCGCGATGATCTCAGGCGGGGCGCATTTGAAGAGGGTCGCGAGGATGATCACGATTTGCCGTCTTGGCATAGGCAGAGCGCCGCTTGCCGGACAATATGGCGATACCCCGGCGGCTTGCCACAGGCGCTTTCTCGAAAAGGTCTATTCGGCTACTGATGTGGAAAACGTCATCGCGCTCGGGTTGATTGGTGGCGGGATGGCCGAAGATGAAGCGTTCGCGCTCATTGATGAGCATGTCACTGGCAAGCCACTCGAAGCTAACGCGTTGATTGCATCGGAAACCATTGCCGCACTGGTCGACCACAGCGAGAAAACGAAACAGACCCACTAGCCGTGCATGGGCTGATGATCCATCCTTTCGCCGGATAAGTTAATCGCTTCGACCATTCGATCCTCTAAGAGAGGAACGCCTTGCGGCACGCTGCCATATAGGGCCGACCCTTGTCGCCCTAGCCGGCCATAATGCGTAAAATGGCTTATCTATCCGGATCGGCCGAAAGCTTGTCTTTCCCCGCACCACTAACCCAATCCAGCTCAGATTCGGAAAGGGATCCCATCTAGAGGAAGGGGTGCGCCAGCGAGCCGGCGCACCCCTTCAATGCTCACGAATAAACGGCGCGGCGATCAGTACGGGCAGACCGTGCGGCCCCAGCGTGGGCTATAGTAGCAGCCCGGCGCGATGATGCCGACGCCGCCCCAGCCGCGACCACGGCCGTAGCCCCAGCCGCGACCACGGTAGCCCCAGCCGCCGCCACGTCCGCGACCCCAGCCGCCGCCACGTCCGCGACCGCCACCACGGCCGCCACCACGGGCTTCCGCCGATGTGGTCGATCCGGCCATCAGAACGGAAGACACTCCGGCAACGCCGATAAAATACACGCAAACCATCGCCGTCGCCGCCAGGACGCGGGTGAAGATGCTGCGTCGCGCGCTCGAACTTTTTTGAACCATCAGGAGAATCTCCAACTCTGTTTGGCACCGTCTTGAAGCCGACCATATTCGCGACAACCATTGTCGCGAATATAAGGCAGTCAGCTCGCTTTGGTTCGGTGCATAATGAAATTACAGATCAACGAATTTGAGCGTGTCGCCAAGGTTATGGTCGGCTTCCCGCCCGGTCAAGGGTCGGCTACCAGCGCATGCAGGTTCAAGGATCGTGGTGAAAAAACTGGAAATGCTCTGGAACGTCAACGAGAAACGGTGTTGCCATGCCCGCCCGGCATATCTTCCGTTTGCAACAGGCCACTTTCGGCATGGGCCCGTTTCCTGTCCCGGCACCCATGAACTTAGTTTGCCGCATGAGCGACGCATAAGGGCAGGCATAACGCCGCCCGCCAGCGGCGTGCGTTAACCACTGTCTCACGTACGGGCCCGGTCCTGAAAATGGCGCGGCGCCCAATTCCTCCTCCAGATTGCTCCGCAGAGGCTCATGTCAAAACAGCACACTTATGTTCTCGGGCTCAATACCTACGATCACGACGTGAGCGCCTGCCTGCTTCGCGATGGTGCCGTAGCCTTCGCCATCGCCAAGGAACGGATCACGCGCGAGAAGCACGCCAGCGGGTTCTTTAAGGAGGTCATCGACTATTGTCTGAGCGCCGAAGGCATCGGCATCGGCGACATCGATCTGGTGGTCCGCAATTGCTACATCCTTCCCGTCCCGGAGATGGAAGAGCGGCTGATCTATCAGGACATGCCGGGATTCCTCCCCCCCGAGGAGCGCGCGGACGCGCACGACCATCCTTATTTCCGCTCGCGCTCCGACAAGGTGGTGTCGATCTCCCACCATCTGGCACACGCCTACAGCGCCTTTGCGGCCTGCCCGTTCGACGAGGGCGCAATCATGATCGTCGACGGCGTCGGCAGCTACCGTTCGGACGTGACCGAGCCCTATCCGGAAAGTGACACCGCGTCGCCACTGGCGCGGGAATCGGAGAGCTACTACCGGTTCAGCGGCGAAACCCTCGAAAGCCTGAAGAAGGTCTGGATGGAGCCGGACCGCGGCTTTTTGAGCGACGAATTCTACAACATGCCGGGCCTCGGCGCGCTTTACAGCCGCGCCTCGACTTACATATTCGGCGACTGGAACAAATGCGGCGAACTGATGGGTCTCGCACCCTACGGACGCCGCGACAAAATCAAGTCGCTGATGGACATTGCCGACAATCAGCTCACAGTCCCGCGCTGGTCGGCCGAGTTCAACCAGCCTTATATCGCCGACGGCAGCGGAAAATGGGACAGCAGCCCCTCCATGCGGCATTGGGAGGATCTGGCATGGCGGGTTCAGGACGACACCGAAAAGGTGCTGCTCGCACGCGCCAACTGGCTCCGGGAAACCACGGGCGCGAAGAATCTCTGCATCGCCGGCGGCGTGGCGCTGAACTGCGTCGCCAACGGACGGGTCGCGCGGGAGGCCGGATTTGAGAACGTCTGGATTCAGCCTGCGGCAGGGGACGACGGCATTGCGATCGGTTGCGCTTATTACGGCTGGCTTGAAGTATTGAAAAAGCGCCGCGGATTCGTGATGGAGCACGCTTATGTGGGCCGCAGCTACTCGGATGCCGAGGTCGAAGCCGCAACTAAGCGCTCGATGGTCAAGGTCCAGACGGCGGCGGTGAAAAGCTCGAACGTCTATGCCGAAACCGCGAAACTTCTGGCGGATCAGAAGGTCATCGGCTGGTTTCAGGGGCGCTCCGAATTCGGCCCGCGCGCTCTGGGTAATCGCAGCCTGATCGCCGATCCGCGCAAGGCCGATATGAAGGACATCCTCAACAGCCGCGTCAAGCACCGCCAGCCATTCCGCCCGTTCGCGCCCATCGTGCTGGCCGAGCGCATGACGGATGTCTTCGAGGGCGACGAGGACTCGCCGTTCATGCTGATCGCCAAGGCGGTTCGGCCGGAATGGCGCGACCGGATTCCGGCGGTGGTTCATGTCGACGGCACGGCACGGGTGCAGACTGTGCGCGAGAGCACGAACCCGGCACTCTACCGGCTGCTGAAGGAATTCGAGGAACTGACCGGCGTTCCCGTGCTGATCAACACGTCATTCAACGTCAAGGGCGAGCCGATCGTGGAGACACCGCGCGATGCCATGCGCTGCTTCCTGACGACGGGCATTGATCACCTTGTGCTGCACGACACGGTGATTTCCAAGAAGGGGTTGCACAGGATCGTGGGGCCGCTCGTCGGCGTCTATACCGACGTCGGTGCCGTTATCATGTCGAACCTCAGGCAGGCCTGACGTTCGGCTGCCTTCGCGGCCGCACTCGCTGGTGCAGAACACGAGATTGTCATGCCGCGACATAAAGATTATATAGAGCAGGGCGTTAGGCGCTTCGCCGACGGATCGCAGGTCGAATTCCCGACAGGCGAATTTTTCGGAAGAGCGTCTTCACCAGATCGGTACAAGCTCGCATAGCAGCAGGTCACAGCGATCCATGACAGCACGTATCTTCAAGCCCGCCAAAAATGCGATGCAATCGGGCGTCGCCAAGACCAGGGAATGGCAACTGGACTACGAGCCCGAGCAGGCGCGGGTGATCGAGCCGCTGATGGGCTGGACCAGCTCCGGTGACATGAAGCAGCAGATTACGCTTCGCTTTGAGACCAGGGAGGATGCGATCGCCTATTGCGAGCGTGAGGGCATTCCCTATCAGGTGATCGAGCCGAAGGTGAAGGCGGCGAGAAAGGCCGCCTACGCTGACAATTTTGCATTTCGCCGCAGCGAACCCTGGACGCATTAGAGCGTTTTCCGAGCGAAGTCCGGGCGGCGTGAAGAAAGCGCGTCAAACCAAAATCATAGAGCTTCGCTTCCGATTCCATGGGAGCGAGGGTTTTGCACTCTTCATCGCCGGACGTTGCGGTTGTTCGCGGTCTGAGCCGCTCGACCATCATCCCTGTCGATGAAGGACGGCTTATCGAGGCTTGCTGCCGGGAAGAGGCGTCGAACGAAGGTTGACCTGGCCGGGGCGGGCGAGGCACCTTAGGCGGGAACTGCGAGCAGGATTTCAACGCCCGCCAACCGTCCTGGACTGTCATGGCGCTTCGTTCCGGTGTCGATCCCACGTCGTCCGATTTCGCGCGCAACACCGAGGCGATGAAGGCTCTGGTCGGAGACCTGCGCGACAAGCTCGCGAACGTCGCGGGCGGAGGCGGAGAGACCTCGCGCGCCCGCCATACGTCACGCGGCAAGATGCTGGCCCGCGACCGCGTTGATCTGCTGCTCGATCCCGGCACGGCGTTTCTCGAACTGTCGCCGCTGGCGGCGAACGGCATGTACGGCGGCGATGTCCATTCCGCGAGCATCATCACGGGTGTTGGACGCGTCTCGGGCCGTGAGTGCGTGATCGTCGCCAATGACGCCACCATCAAGGGCGGCACCTACTATCCCATGACCGTGAAGAAGCATCTGCGGGCGCAGGACATCGCGCGGCAGAACAATCTGCCCTGTATCTACATGGTGGATTCCGGTGGTGCTTTCCTGCCGCAGCAGGACGAGATCTTTCCGGACGAGCGTCACTTCGGCCGCATCTTTTACAATCAGGCCAACATGTCGGCGCAGGGCATTCCGCAGATCGCGATCGTGATGGGATCGTGCACCGCGGGCGGCGCCTACGTGCCGGCGATGTCGGACGAGAGCATTATCGTCCGCAATCAGGGTACGATCTTTCTCGGAGGCCCGCCGCTGGTGAAGGCCGCCACCGGCGAGGTCGTCACCGCCGAAGAACTCGGCGGCGCCGATGTCCACTCGCGGCAGTCGGGCGTCACCGATCACTATGCGCAGAACGATGCCCATGCGATCGGGATCGCACGCCGTATCGTGGGGACGCTGAGGCCGCCGCAGCGCGCACCGCTCAACATGCGCACGCCGCGCGAACCGCTGTTCGCAAGGGAGGATATCTACGGCGTGGTGCCGATGGACGGCCGCAAGCCGTTCGATGTGCGCGACATCATCGCCCGCATCGTCGACGGCTCCGAGTTCGACGAATTCAAGAAGCTGTACGGCCAGACGCTGGTGTGCGGCTTCGCGCGCATCTGGGGCTATCCGGTCGGCATCGTCGCCAACAACGGCATCCTGTTTAGCGAAAGCTCGCTGAAGGGCGTGCACTTTATCGAGCTATGCTGCCAGCGAAACATCCCGCTGGTGTTCTTGCAAAACATCACCGGCTTCATGGTCGGCAAGAAGTATGAGGCCGGCGGCATCGCCCGCGACGGCGCCAAGCTTGTCACCGCGGTCGCGACCGCCGGCGTTCCGAAGTTCACCGTGGTGATCGGCGGCTCCTACGGTGCCGGCAATTACGGCATGTGTGGCCGCGCCTTCTCGCCGCGATTTTTGTGGATGTGGCCGAACGCGCGGATTTCCGTGATGGGCGGCGAGCAGGCTTCAACGGTGCTCAGCACGTTGCGGCGGGAGAATATCGAAGCCAAGGATGGCACCTGGTCGGCGGAGGAGGAGCGCGAATTCCAGGCGCCGATCCGCGCGCAATACGAGAGCCAGGGCAATCCCTATTACGCCACCGCGCGGCTGTGGGACGACGGGGTGATCGATCCCGCCGATACCCGCCTCGTGCTGGGGCTCGGATTGTCGGCAGCGGCGAATGCGCCGATCGAGCCGACGACATTTGGCCTGTTCAGGATGTGACCATGGCCAAGCGTCCGCAGTATCGCCGTTTCCAGACGCTCCTGATCGCCAATCGCGGCGAGATCGCCTGCCGTGTGATCCGCTCCGCCCGCACCATGGGTCTGCGCACGGTTGCCGTCTACTCCGAGGCCGATTGCGAGGCGCTGCATGTCGACATGGCCGACGACGCGGTGCTGCTCGGGCCTGCGCCCGCCCGCGACAGCTATCTCGATATCGACAAGGTGATCGCTGCCGCCCGCAGGACTGGCGCGGAAGGCATCCATCCCGGGTACGGGTTTTTGTCGGAGAATGCCGCTTTCGCACAAGCGTGCGCCGACGCGGATCTCGTGTTCGTCGGCCCGACCGCAGACATGATGACCGCGATGGGTTCGAAATCGGGCGCCAAGGCGCTGATGGAGAAGGCAGGCGTACCGTTGGTGCCCGGCTATCACGGCGAGGCACAGGATGAGGCCACGTTGCAGGGCGCGGCGGACAGGATCGGCTATCCGGTGCTGGTGAAGGCCTCGTCTGGCGGCGGCGGCCGCGGCATGCGGATCGTGCGGTCGGCGGCTGAACTCTGTGAGGCCGTCGTCAGCGCCCGGCGCGAAGCCAAGGCGGCGTTCGGTGACGACCGGATGCTGATCGAGAAATATGTCGACAATCCTCGACATATCGAAGTGCAGGTGATCGGCGACAGCCACGGCAATTTGCTGTCGCTGTTCGAGCGCGAATGCACCTTGCAGCGGCGGCACCAGAAGGTGATCGAGGAGGCCCCATCACCGACGCTGAACGCCGCGCAGCGCGAGGCTATCTGTCTGGCTGCGCGCAAGGCGGCTGGCGCAGTGAACTATGTCGGCGCGGGCACCGTCGAGTTCGTGTCCGACGGCAAGGACATGTTCTTCATCGAAATGAACACCCGCCTGCAGGTCGAGCATCCCGTGACCGAACTCGTCACCGGCATCGACCTTGTCGAATGGCAGCTGCGCGTCGCCTTCGGTGAAAAGCTGCCGCTGACGCAGGACCAGATCAAACTGAATGGCCACACCGTCGAGGCGCGCGTGTACGCCGAAAACCCGAACAAGGATTTCATGCCGTCGGTCGGCCGCATCACCACTTGGCGCACGCCGCCCGAGGTCGACGGCTTGCGCATCGATTCCGGCTACCGCGAAGGCGATGCGGTTTCGCCGTACTACGACGCCATGCTCGCCAAGGTGATCGCCTGGGCACCGACCCGCGAGGCTGCGATCAGCCGGCTCAACCGCGCCCTGGAAGAGAGCGACGTCCGCGGCGTCGTCACCAACCTTCCGTTTCTGTCTGCGCTGGTTACGCACAACGACGTGCGCGCCAACGCGATCGATACCGGCTTCATCGAACGTCACCTAAACGAGCTGAC
Source organism: Nitrobacter sp. JJSN (assembly GCF_051912485.1). GTDB lineage: Bacteria > Pseudomonadota > Alphaproteobacteria > Rhizobiales > Xanthobacteraceae > Nitrobacter. The sequence goes on from NZ_CP196822.1 coordinate 1,380,163, forward strand.
CGAGACATCGGCTGCGCCGGGCGAGACCGAGCTTGCCGCCGCCGTCGCGACGATCCTCCGGACGGAAGACAAGGCGTCCCGACCGGACGCGGCATCGCCCTGGCAAGCCGCCGGCTGGATGCCGGTTGGCCGCCGTCAGCGGCGGTTTGTATTCCGTCAGGGGCAGACCGGGCACGAGGTCGCATTCACTTACGGTAACGGCCCGACTCAAATCCGGATTGGAGAAAAGGATATCGCATTCGCGTTTGCAGTGGACGACGGCGGAGGTCTGACGCTCTCGCTCGACGGAATGCGAAGCCACGTTGTCTCCGTTGTCGAAGGGCACGACCTGTACGTGCGGACGCGCAACGGCCGGTTCGATCTGCACTGGGTCGACCCCTTCGGCGGGGATGAGGAGGAGCAGGTCGCCGAAGATCGCATCGTCGCGCCACTGCCCGGCATCGTGGTCGCGCTGCTTGCGCAGGTAGGCGCGGTGCTTGAGAAGGGCGCACCCGTCCTCACGCTGGAAGTGATGAAGATGGAGCAGACGTTGCGCGCGCCTTACGCCGGTAAGCTGAAAGAGCTCAAGTGCAAGGTTGGCGATATCGTGCAGGAGGGCGTCGAACTCGCCGACATCGAGCCCACTGCTTAATAATGGTTCACTGCCTGGAATTTCGTTCTCGGCGATGGATGCGGAGCTGACATCCGACGTCTCGCCGGCTACTTCTTCCGCTCTTTTCTGGCGGCATAGCGGGCATCGCGCGCTGCCTTGCGCTCGGCCTCGAGCGTGGCCTCGGCGGCTGCGGCTTCTTCCTTTTCTCGGGCGCGCTGTGCGGCGGCGGTCGCAGCAGCCTCCGCCTCGCGGGCTTTTCGCGCGGCCTTCTCGGTCTCCCGGGCTTGCCGCGTCTTGTCGCGGGCAGCCGCCTGGGCTTCGCGTTCAGCCTGTCTTTGCTTCACGGCGGGATCGTCGGGACCGGGTTTGGCGCGAAATTTGTCGAGAATACTTTTCCGGGCCTCAAGCGCCGCCTTTTGGCGGTCAGCGAAGCCAGGTTCCTTGAATCCACTCATCTATCGAGGCCTGTTCGTTCATCGTAATAGCAGGGGTGCGGGGGCTTATAGCAGCTTCGCCATCGCATGCGCTGTGAAAAACGCGTTACCGACCGAAATCGCCGGATTTTCAATGGCGCACAATCCCCTGCGCGGGTTGTTTCCGTGCATTGCCAGCTTGGGCGTCGGCGTGCCGAGCGCGCTTGCCGTCGATGGTGTGCGCCGATATAAGCGCCGCAATTCCCACGACCGCTAAATAGGACCCCATCATGGCGATTGAACGCACTTTTTCCATTCTTAAACCGGACGCAACCGCGCGAAACCTGACCGGTGCCGTCAACGCCCTGATCGAAAAAGCCGGGCTTCGAATTATAGCCCAAAAGCGCATCCGCATGACCCGCGAGCAGGCGGAGACGTTCTATGCTGTGCATAAGGCGCGTCCCTTCTTCGGAGAGCTTGTCGAGTTCATGATTTCCGCTCCCGTCGTCGTGCAGGTCCTGGAAGGCGAAAACGCTGTCCTCAAGTATCGTGAGATCATGGGCGCGACCGACCCGTCCAAGGCGGCCGACGGCACCATCCGCAAGCTTCATGCGAAGTCGGTCGGTGAAAACTCCGTTCATGGGTCGGACGCGACAGACACCGCCGCGGTCGAAATCGTCCAGTTCTTCTCGGGCAACGAGATCGTCGGCTAGTGTTCCGAATCCGGAGTTCGCCTCATTACGCTGCGCCCCTCCATGGCGAACTTCGGATTTCGAAAGGACCGGCAAACTAAGGATTCTCGTGTGGTTTGAGTTCAGAGTCCGCTTGAAGAGCCTGCAGAGAAATAGCTTGCAGAGGAAATGAAGCGAACGTCTGAACCACCACACTAGGCGGCGAGGCAAGGGACAGGCATTGGATTCGCTGCTGCACATCTTCGATCTGGCGACGATCACGTCGGTCGTCACCGAATTTCGAAGCGAAGTGCACCATCCGGAATTCTGGCTCGCCGTCGGCAAGATCATCTGGATCAACGTTTTGTTGTCCGGCGACAACGCGCTGGTGATTGCGCTTGCCTGTCGCGGGCTGGCGCCGCCACAGCGCCTCTGGGGCATGGTCCTTGGCGCGGCTGCCGCGGTCATTCTCCGTATCGTTTTCACTGGGATCGTCGCGACCTTGATGGCGCTGCCCTACCTCAAGCTGGCCGGGGGCCTCGCGCTGCTCGTGATTGCCGCCAAATTGCTGGTACCGGAAAAAGAAGATGAGGAGGGGGTCGCGGCCGCCCGGCATCTGTGGGCTGCTGTTCAGGTCGTGGTTGTCGCCGACATCGTCATGAGCCTGGACAATGTGATAGCGGTCGCGGCAGCGGCGAATGGCAGCGTGCCACTGTTGGTCATCGGACTGGCCGTCAGCGTGCCGCTGATCGTAGCTGGCGCCGCGCTGATCATGCTGCTGCTGACACGCCTGCCTTTTCTGGTATGGGCTGGAGCGGCGTTGCTGGGCTGGATTGCGGGGGATGTCATCGCGACCGATCCGGCGGTCGTGCCGCGACTGCACAAGCTGTTCGACACCGGCGCCGGCGCCTTCCTGGATGCGATGCTGACGCGGTTCGGCCTTGCGCCGCAATTCGGCGCTGGCGGAACCGGGGACGAGATTTTTTGCGCCGTGCTGGGTGCGATGATCGTGCTGATCGCCGGCTCGATCTGGCGCAATCGAATGCAGGTCGCCGAGCGTTTCTGAAGCGGGATGAGTTGACGATGAAGCGTTTCAACGCGTCATGGCCGGGCAGGTTTTGACCGTGACAGGCATTTTCTGACCGTGACGATTTGAGACCTGCTGCTTATCGGGCCCTTAATTAAGATGTGTCGCGGGTTTTGGGAATTTTGCGACATGCCAAGACCACAGAAGGGTGGAAAATGCCGATTAGCTTTCGGGCGGGTGCGTCAAAAGCCGCCGTTCTCCAAGGCACGGAAAACTTCCGCCTCGGGAATGGTGCTTGACGCGGTAGCGGCCCAAACGACGCACGTTCTCCCCTGCTGCCCATAGACTGCAATTCGACTTCCGGGGCCGCTTCCGCTGTGACCGATGGGATGGGCGAGCAGGTTCATTGCCGGCAGCATCAGCCCCAATCCGTATGCTGGATCGGGATGGAGTTCAGAGCGGAATTGCGGGAGCGGCCTATGGTCGAGCATTCTGGACAGCACGTTCCCGCCGAACAGGTCGCCGGCGAGCAGACGGCGAAGAAGTCGGGCCGCATCCATCGCCGTGCCAACAACCAACCCGTGATAGACCCAGGCCGGATGGTAGCCGATCACGTTGCCCATCTGCACGCCTGCTAAATCAGCCGGAGTGGCGGCGAGCCGGGCCGTGGCGAGTTCGGCAGGAATGAATACGAGGTCTGAAAGAGCGTCAGAAAGGGAGAGGTTCGATGATTTCTCGATCAATCGGGCGACTTCCCAGTAGCCGATGTTCGAATAGGCCCACCCTTGACCGGGTTCGTATCGCAGCCGATCCGCTTCGACTGCTTTCAATAGATCATCAACAGACCATGGCGGACGCCCCGCTTCAACGTCGGCGTGGTAGGCCGGAAGGGAGCCGTAGTTTGGTAATCCTGCCTCATGCCGCAGGAGTTGGGCAGGTGTGAAACGTTTCCCCTCCACAGCTTCGTCAAGGTTGATCTTGCCGCGTTCCGACAGGCGCAATAGAGCAACCGAGAGCGCCGTCTTCGTAAAGCTCCACCATGGAATCGAACCCGTAATACCCGTTGCATCGGCTTCGCCATCGTCACGAATAAAGACCTTTGCTTCTTCCATGCCTCATCATAGGCAGCTTGGGATGACGACGCGAGAAGCGTCCGCTCTCCGGTGCATATCTTTGTCGCTAGCGGCAAAACACTTGCGACATGATCCGCAACAGGGGGAGCCGTGACCACCAACCAGATTTCAACGCCGGCGTGTCCGCCACGGTTAGACCCGGGCTCGTCCCGACCATCCACGGTCTGAAACGCGATCAAACATGTGGATAGCAGGGACATCGGCGAGCGAAGAGACGGCGCTATTGGAACGGCTGCGCCCGCCATGGGGCGTTGAAACGCTTTATCATCAACCGATGCGGTCGCCGCGTCGTTGTTTGGAAACCACGAGCCCGGCCAGTTTCATGACCACCGGTCGCGACTTGCTAAGCGGTAATTTTCGTGTTGCAATCGCCCCAAGATCTGAGCCGCTCGTCTGCGCGTTTCGCAATACGGACGTTCAGCAGACATCAGGAGGCTCACCTGTGGCGTGGTACGCGAGATGCGTGGCCGCGTTTTTTTAAATCCAGACAGGAGACAGACGATGCAGAAGGGCACCGTCAAATGGTTCAACCCGACCAAAGGGTATGGATTCATCAAGCCGATGATTGGCGACAAGGACGTCTTCGTTCACATCTCCGCGGTTGAGCGCGCTGGCCTCAGCACCCTCAACGAAGATCAGGTTATCGAATACGACCTGGTCGACAATCGCGGCAAGAGCTCCGCTGAAAATCTGAAGGTCTCATAATTCATCACGGTTCCCGCGATTGGCGGCCGTAGCGACGTGCACACTCCCCGGTCGCAGGCCGGGGGCTGGTTCTTGCCCGCTCCGGACCGGTCAGATCACCGATGGTGAGATCAGGCTATCGTCCAGACTGGCATTTGCCGACGTCTTGCAGATGTCGCCATCTAGTCGCGTGCCGCCGCTTGCGACCAGCCGCAGCGCGTCCGGATAGATGCGATGCTCGATCTCCAGCACGCGCGCGGCCAGCGTTTCCGCGGTGTCGTCGTCGCGTATCGCGACCGCTCCCTGAATGATAATGGGGCCTGCATCAGTCTCCGGAATGACGAAATGGACGGTCGCGCCGGAGATCTTCACGCCGGCGCGCAGCGCCTGACCGTGGGGGTCGAGTCCTCGAAATGAGGGAAGCAGCGACGGATGGATGTTGAGCATTCGTCCCTGCCAGCGTTGGACGAATTCGGCGGTGAACAGCCGCATGAAACCGCCGAGGCAGATGAGCTCGATGCGGTTATCGTCCAGCGCCGATTGCAGTTTGGCCTCGAACGCCGCGCGATCCTTGCCGAACGATTTGCTTTCTATGACGAGGGTATCGATGCCAGCCGCTTGGGCTCTGGCAAGTCCTTCCGCGCCGGCCTTGTTGGAAACAACGACGGCAATTTCAGCCGGGAAGTCCTCGGCCTTTGCGGCTTCGATCAGCGCCGTCATGTTCGATCCGCGCCCGGAAATCAGGACTGCGACACGGCGTTTCATGATCTTACCTGCCGAACCATCTTACATCACGAGATCGAGGTGGTTGTCGTAAGTGACACGGCTTTCGTCGCTGGCGACGATCACGTCACCGAGCAGCGCAACGCTTTCGCCGGCCTGCGTCAGCACGTCCACGACCTGTTCAATCGCGTCGCGGCGCACAATCGCGATCATTCCGACGCCGCAATTGAAGGTTCGCAGCAATTCGGGTTCGGCGATGCCGCCCTGTTTGGCCAGCCATTTGAACACTGGCAGCACCGTCAATCTGGAGAGATCGATGCGGACGCCGAGATGTTTGGGCAGCACACGAGGAATGTTGTCGGTGAAGCCGCCGCCGGTGATGTGGGCAAGCCCCTTCACCGCGCCGGTTTCGCGGATCGCGCGCAGGCAGGATTTGACGTAGAGGCGGGTGGGCGTCAGTAGCGCACCGCCCAGCGTCGTGACCGGTGCAAATGGGGCAGGGGCATTGAAGCTGAGTCCCGAGGCCTCAACAATCTTTCGGACCAGCGAATATCCGTTGGAATGGACGCCGGACGAAGCGAGCCCGATCACCGCGTCACCGGAGGTGATATCGCGGCCCGGCAGCAGGGTGCCACGTTCGGCTGCACCGACTGCAAAACCTGCCAGATCGTAGTCTCCATCCTTGTAGAGGCCCGGCATTTCGGCGGTTTCGCCGCCGATTAGGGCGCAACCTGCTTCCCGGCAACCTTGCGCGATGCCGGCCACGATCGCCGACGCAGTCTCGGGATCGAGTTTGCCGCAGGCAAAATAGTCGAGAAAGAACAGGGGCTCCGCGCCTTGCACGACGAGATCGTTGACGGACATGGCGACGAGGTCGATCCCGATGGTATCGTGTATTCCCGTCTCGATTGCGATCTTGACCTTCGTTCCCACGCCGTCGTTGGCCGCGACCAGAACCGGATCCGTGAAACCCGCCGCCCTGAGATCGAACAGTCCGCCGAACCCGCCGATTTCGGCGTCCGCACCTGGGCGGGCGGTGGCACGCACCATCGGCTTGATGAGGTCAACTAGTCGGTTGCCGGCGTCGATATCGACGCCTGCCTCGGCATAGGTAAGGCCGTTCTTCCGGTCATTCATGCAATAGCGTCCGAAGAATTTTCCGGCTGGTTACGTCGGATTCCGGACCCGCGCAATGGCTCGCAAAGCCCCGTCAGCATATACTGTATAGACAAGAGGCTGATCCGGGTCGCGGAAGCCTCGAATCCCGAGCCGCTTGCGCGGAAACGGGCCGGAGGCGGGAAGCGTCGCGTGAGTATTCCGAACATTATTACACTCGGTCGTATTCTGCTGGTTCCGATCATTGTCTGGGCTATCGCCTCCAATCAGATGGAAATCGCCTTTGCGATCTTTGTGATCGCCGGCGTCAGCGATGCGGTGGACGGATTTCTCGCCAAGCGCTTCAACATGGCGAGCGAACTGGGCGCGCTTCTGGATCCCCTGGCCGACAAGGCGCTGCTGGTCTCGATCTTTATATCGCTCGGTCTTTGGGGTGCGGTTCCTCTCTGGCTCGTCATCCTGGTGGTCTCGCGCGACATCATGATCGTCGGTGCGGTGATCGTGTCGTGGCTGTTCGACAAGCCGATTCCCATGAAGCCGCTGATGGTCTCGAAGCTCAACACGGGAGCGCAGGTGGCGTTCGCGGCGCTGGTGCTGGCTGCGCTGGGATTCGGGTTCGATTCCTCGCCCTATGAGGCTATTTTGATGGCAATCGTCGCGGTCTTGACCTTGCTTTCTGTCGCCTTCTATGTCGTCGAGTGGGTGCGCCACATGAGCACCATCGAGCAAAGCTGACGACCGCCGTTGGTCCTTTGATTCTAACATTTGCAAAATGGTCTGCTGAAACGGGGATGCAAATGTTAGAAGTGGACCATTAGCATGGAGTAATGCGTGGCAGGACGCCCTCAACCCCGTCAGCTCGCGTTTGCGCTGCCGCACGCTGAAAGCCTTTCGCGGGACGACTTTCTGGAAGGTCCGGCGAACGCGGCGGCGCTATCGCTGATAGAGAGCTGGCCGGAGTGGCCGAACCGGATCATGCTGCTGGTCGGCCCTGAAGGTTGCGGCAAGAGCCATCTCGCGACGATCTGGGCGGAGCAGGCGGGCGCGCGCTCCATGAGCGCACACAGCTTGGCCGCGGCGGCGGTGCCGGGGGCGCTGGCGACGGGCGCGCTCGTCGTTGAGGACCTCAACCCGCAAGCCTTCGACGAGTTAGCGCTGTTTCACCTGATGAATCTCGCCCGCGAAGATGGCGCGTTCGTCCTGATTACGGCGCGGGTGCCTCCGGCCGCCATCGAGATCGGGTTGCGCGATCTGCGGTCGCGCCTTCGCGCGGTCCCCGTCGTAACGCTGATGCCGCCCGACGATCATTTGCTCCGGGCGCTGATCGTCAAGTTCGGGGCGGACCGCCAGATGAACATCGACGAGACGATCGTCAATTTTATCGCGACCCGGACCGAGCGGTCGTTTGCTGCCGTCCGCCACGCCGTCGAACAGCTCGACGCGGAATCGCTGCGGCTTGGCAGGCCCGTGACGCGCGCGCTCGCCGCCGAATTGCTGCGCGACCGCGACTGAGAACCGCGTGATCTCCGTTCGGCCGGCCTTGACGCGCCAGCCTTCTGGAACCTCAATGTCATTGAAACGTCATTGAGCTGGCCCATGGTCTGCCGCTGTTTGCGCGGCTGCCGGCGCGACCCGATGATATATGGACCAATACATCAATGGATTCAGTTCAAGCCGTTGTTATTGAAGAAAAAAAGATAGAATCGGAGCCGGACTCCGCGATCCGGATCAGCCCGGAGCGATTTATCAATCGGGAGCTATCCTGGCTGCATTTCAATCGCCGGGTGCTTGAGGAGTCGGTCAATCCCGGCCATCCCGCACTCGAACGCGTCCGCTTCCTGTCGATTTCCGCCAATAACCTTGACGAGTTCTTTATGGTTCGTGTCGCCGGCATCAAGGCACAGGTGCGGGAAGGGATCACGGAGCGTAGTCCCGACGGGCTGACGCCGTCGGAGCAACTCATCCTTATCAACGAGACCGTCTCGAAACTCGCGAGCGATCAACAGGCGATCTGGCGGGATCTACGCAACGTGCTGAGCGAGGTCGGGATCGTCCTGATCGACGGCAAGGACGTCACCAAGGCTGAGCGGGCGTGGATCGCGGATCACTTTCTCCACAATATCTTCCCATTGCTGACGCCGCTCGCGATCGACCCGGCCCATCCGTTTCCATTCATTCCGAGTCTCGGCTTCACCATCGCGCTGCAGCTCGCGCGCGCCTCCGACGGCAAGCCGATGAATGCGCTGATCCGAATGCCCGGCAAGATCGACCGGTTTCTGCGTCTGCCGTCGGGCGGCAAGGACGACCCCGTCCGGCTGATCACGCTGGAAGGCGCCACCAGCCTTTTCATCGGCCGGTTGTTTCCAGGATACACGGTCAAGGGGCAGGGTGCGTTTCGCATCATTCGGGACTCTGAGCTGGAAATCGAGGAAGAGGCGGAAGATCTGGTTCGCCTGTTCGAGACCGCTTTGAAGCGCCGCCGTCGTGGTTCCGTCATCCGCCTCGAAATCGAAGCCGCGATGCCGGCCGAGCTGCGTGCGTTCGTGCAGCGGGCGCTATCAGCGGCCGACGACGAAGTGTTGCTGGTGGACGGCGTCCTTGCCATGAACGAGCTGTCGCAATTGACACGGCTCGACCGGCCCGACCTTGAATTCGTGCCTTACGTGCCGCGCCATCCCGAGCGCGTGCGCGATCACGGCGGGGACGTGTTCGCCGCGATCCGGCAGAAGGATCTGATCGTTCATCATCCTTATGAATCGTTCGACGTCGTCGTGCAGTTCCTGCAGCAGGCCGCGCGCGACCCTGACGTCGTCGCGATCAAGCAGACGCTTTACCGCACCTCCAATAACTCGCCGATCGTGCGGGCGCTGGCGGAGGCCGCGGAGGCGGGCAAGTCGGTCACGGCGCTGGTCGAACTCAAGGCGCGGTTCGACGAGGAAGCCAACATCCGCTGGGCGCGCGATCTCGAGCGCGCTGGCGTGCAGGTGGTTTACGGATTCCTCGAACTGAAGACCCACGCCAAGCTGTCGCTGGTGGTGCGCCGGGAAGGCGGAGGTCTCACGACCTACGTTCACACCGGGACCGGAAACTATCACCCGGTGACCGCGCGCATCTATACCGACCTGTCGTATTTTACATCGGACCCGATCATCGGTCGGGATGCCGCACGCGTGTTCAATTACATCACGGGATACGCGGAGCCGAGCGACATTGAGAAGATGGCAGTGTCGCCGCTGACCTTGCGCAACCGGATTCTCGACCACATTCGTGGCGAAACCGCTTTCGCGCGCCACGGCAAGCCAGCCGCAATCTGGATGAAGATGAATGCGCTGGTCGATCCCGATATCATCGATGCGCTGTACGAAGCGTCCAAGGCAGGCGTTTCGGTCGAACTGATCGTGCGTGGCATTTGCTGTCTGCGGCCTGGAGTTCCCGGATTGTCGGAAAACATTCGCGTCAAGTCGATTATCGGCCGCTTCCTGGAGCACGGCCGAATCTACTGCTTCGGAATGGGGCAAAGCATGCCCGGGCCGAAGGCGGCTGTGTATATCTCATCCGCGGACATGATGCCGCGCAACCTCGACCGGCGCGTCGAAGTTCTGTGCCCGTTGCAAAATGCGACGGTGCATCAGCAGGTTCTCGAGCAGATCATGGTCGCGAACCTGAAGGATACCGAACAGAGCTGGCAGTTGTTGCCGGATGGATCGTCAACGCGTATGAAGGCCGCGAAGGGTGAGGAGCCCTTCAACCTGCATAACTATTTCATGACGAACCCGAGTCTGTCCGGCCGTGGAAAGTCGCTCAAGGAATCTTCGCCGCGCCGCCTCACGCGTCGCACTGAGCGGCAGCCGCCTCCGTAGGGGGCCTGTGCGGAAATATCCGCGTCCGCGCAAGCCGACCTCCAGCGTCGCCGTTATCGATATCGGCTCCAACTCCGTTCGTCTGGTCGTTTATGAAGCGTTGGAGCGGAGTCTCGTCTCGATCTTCAACGAAAAGGCGTTGTGCGGGCTCGGTCGCGAGGTGCAATCCACCGGTCTTCTCGCGCCCGATGCCGTCAACAAGGCGCTGATGTCGCTGCGGCGTTTTCATGCGCTGTGCAGGGTGATGAAAATCGGCCGCGTTTATGCCATCGCAACCGCCGCCTGCCGCGATGCCACGAACGGCGCGGATTTCATCGCCAAGGCGGAACGTATCTGCCGTGTACCGGTCGACGTCCTGTCCGGACCGCGGGAGGCGCATCTGGCGGCGCTGGGCGTGGTTTCCAGTGTCCACAAGCCGAACGGGATCGTCGGGGATCTCGGCGGCGGCTCGTTGGAGTTGACCGACGTACGGGGCCGTCGCGTTCATCGCGGAGTCACGCTGCCGCTGGGCAGTCTCGCATTGCAGGACGCATCGAAGACATCGCTGAAGCATGCCGAGCGCATCGTGAAAGACGAACTTTCCGGTGCTGTGCCGCTCAAGGCCGGCCGCGGCCGCACCTTCTATGCCGTCGGTGGAACGTGGCGGGCGCTGGCGCGCATTCACATCATCCAGAGCGGCTACCCGCTTCGCGTCATGCACGGCTACTCCATTCCGGCCGCCGACGCGCTCGATTTCGTCCGGCGGCTGCGTCGTCTCGCGGCGTCCCATACGTTGGCGGATATCGAGGCGGTCGCCGATGCACGGCAGCCACTGCTGACTTATGCCGCTCTCGTGCTGGAATATATCATCCTGATCGCGAAGCCGAAGACCATCATGTTTTCGACCTACGGCGTCCGCGAGGGCCTGCTTTATTCAATGCTGCCCGCAGCCGAGCGGTCCAGGGATGGATTGATCTGCGCTGCCCAATCCCTGAACGGCCTGCTGTCGCGTTCGGCGCGGCATGCCGAAGAGCTGATAGGATGGACCGATCGGCTGGTCCGGATTGCGAAACTGCAGGAGACCGAAGACGATCGCCGGCTGCGTTATGCCGCGTGTCTACTCTCCGACATCGGCTGGCGCATGCATCCGGACTATCGCGGTGAGCAGACGCTCAATCTGATTATGAACGGCAATTTCGGCGACATTGACCATCAAGGGCGAACCTTCATCGCGCTGTCGGTGTTTTACCGGTATGTCGGGCCGAATGAGATCAACGAACCGTCCTCCGTGGTGCGCGAACTGGTGACACCGGCCATGGACGAGAGAGCGCGCATTCTCGGCGCAGCCTTTCGCGTCGCGCATCTGATTTCTGCGGCCAGACCTGGTGTATTGCCCGCGACGCATTTCAGGAGCAGCGGCCGCAAGCTGAAACTTGTGTTCGAACATCGGTTGGTCGATCTGGTCGCGGATCGCGTCGGCGGCCGGTTCAAGCAATTGGCGCGTCTTGTCGGGCGCACAGGTTCGATCGTGCGCCGCTAGGTTTTAACCCCGCTCCACGCGCACCACGCGGCCCTTTTCGATCGCCAAGGCCAGCCGGCCATGCTTCAGCGCGAGCGCGGCTTCGCCGAACAGTTCGCGCCGCCAGCCGTGCAGCGCGCCGACGTCGGCCTCGTCCTCCACCGCGATCCGCTCGAGATCGTCCACGGTCGCGATCACCTTGCTGGCAACGGCATGGCGCTCGGAGGTCATGCGCAGGAGAACCTTGAGAAGCTCTACGGTGGCGGCGCCGTTGGAATTGTTGCGCGGCTTCTCGATCTTGGGCAACTCGCGCGGGTCTCGGGCGAGTCCGCGTTGAACGGCCGCGACGATGTCGGCGCCCCACTTCGATTTCTCAAAACCCTTTGGCAGCGAGCGCAGCGTTGCCAGCCGCTCCAGGCTGGTGGGCGCGTGGGTGGCGATATCGCCCACCGCGTCGTCCTTCAACACGCGCGAACGCGGGACGTCCCGACTCTGGGCTTCCTGTTCGCGCCAGGCCGCTATCTCTATCAGGACCGCGAGCTCTTTTGGTTTGCGCACACGGGTTTTCAAACGCTCCCATGCGCGTTCAGGATGGAAGTCATAGGTTTTCGTCGAGGTCAGAACTTCCATCTCTTCGCTGACCCAGTCGCTGCGGCCGCGCTTCTTGAGGTCGGCATCGAGGGCCGCGAACACGTCGCGAAGATGGGTGACGTCTGCAAGCGCGTATTCGAGCTGGTCCTTGGTCAGTGGCCGGCGCGACCAGTCGGTGAATCGATGGGTCTTGTCCGGACGGTGTCCGGTGACGCGCTCGACCAGTGCGTCGTAGGCGATGGAATCGCCGTACCCGAGCACCATGGCGGCCACTTGCGTATCGAAGATCGGATGCGGAATGATGCCGGCCTGATGCCAGACGATTTCGATGTCCTGGCGCGCGGCGTGAAAGACTTTCAGGACGCCTTCGTTGGACATCAGCTCGAAAAAAGGCTTCAGGTCGATCCCCTCGGCGAGAGCATCGACCACCACAGCTTCGTCGGGGCTCGCCATCTGAACCACGCAGAGCAGGGGATAGTAGGTGGTCTCGCGAAGGAACTCGGTATCGACGGTGATGACTGGGTGCTTGGCGAGGCGGGCGCAGACGGAGGTCAGCTCCGCGGTGGTCATAATCAGGTCCATATGCGCTCCATAACCCGTCTTTTTACCCTTGTCGCCCCGCATTCGGCACGCTCGATCTTGTTTTTCTCCAATTTTTCCGGTCAAGAACGGCACCTTGGACCGTTATTGCAGGTTCCGTCATTCGGTTGCCGCGCTCCTTTCGCTCGGGTAAACCCCTGACGCTCATCGTCCCACCGGCCTCTGATTCCGCCTCTGACGCATTCTCCAGGGATTTCCATGCATCGCTATCGGTCCCATACCTGCGGCGCGCTCCGCGACAGCCACATCGACCAGACGGTCCGCCTGTCCGGCTGGTGCCATCGCATTCGCGACCACGGCGGGGTGCTGTTCATCGACTTGCGCGACCATTACGGGCTCACCCAATGCGTGGCCGACCCGGACTCGCCGGCTTTCAAGGACGCAGAAAAGCTGCGATCGGAATGGGTCGTCCGGATCGACGGCAAGGCCCGGCGCCGCCCCGCGGGCACCGAGAATCCGGAGCTGCCCACCGGCCAGGTCGAGATCTATGTCACCGAGATCGAGGTGTTGGGCCCGGCCGGCGAACTGCCGCTGCCGGTATTCGGCGAGCAGGAATATCCAGAAGACATAAGGCTTAAGTACCGTTTCCTCGATCTCCGTCGCGAGAAGCTGCACCAAAATATCATGACCCGGGGCGCCGTCGTCGATTCGATGCGCAAGCGCATGAAGGAACAGGGATTCTTCGAATTCCAGACGCCGATTCTGACGGCGTCCTCGCCGGAAGGCGCGCGTGATTTCCTGGTGCCATCGCGCATCCATCCCGGCAAGTTCTACGCGCTGCCGCAGGCGCCGCAGCAGTACAAGCAGCTGCTGATGATGTCCGGTTTCGACCGCTACTTCCAGATCGCGCCATGCTTCCGCGACGAAGACCCGCGCGCCGACCGCCTGCCGGGCGAGTTTTACCAACTCGACTTAGAGATGAGCTTTGTCGAGCAGGATGATGTTTTTGCTGCAGTTGAGCCGGTCATCACCGGTGTGTTCGAGGAGTTCGCCAAGGGTAAGCCGGTGACAAAGAGCTGGCCGCGGATTCCGTTTGCGGAAGCTATCCGCAAATACGGCACCGACAAGCCGGACCTGCGCAATCCACTTCACATGCAGGACGTGTCCGAGCACTTCCGCGGCTCCGGCTTCAAGGTGTTCGCGCGGATGCTCGAGAATTCGAAGAACCAGGTCTGGGCGATCCCCGGTCCGGGCGGCGGCAGCCGCGCATTCTGCGACCGCATGAATTCATGGGCGCAGGGCGAGGGCCAGCCCGGCCTCGGCTACATCATGTGGCGCGAGCCCGATACGCTGAACATTGTTCAAGCCGAGGTAGATAAGCGGCCCGGTGCGACGCCACGCGATCCAATCGCATATCCCGTTGGCGCAGGCCCGCTCGCCAACAATATCGGTCCGGAGCGCACCGAAGCGATCCGCGCCCAGCTCGGATTGAAGGCCGGCGACGCCGCGTTCTTCGTCGCTGGCGACCCGGCAAAATTCTGGAAATTCGCAGGCCTTGCGCGCACCAAGGTGGGCGAGGAACTGAACCTGATCGATAAGGATCGGTTTGAGCTCGCGTGGATCGTCGACTTCCCGATGTACGAATACAACGAGGAGGACAAGAAGGTCGACTTCTCGCACAACCCGTTTTCGATGCCGCAGGGTGGGCTCGATGCGCTTAACAATCAGGATCCGCTGACGATCAACGCTTTCCAGTATGACATTAGCTGCAATGGCTACGAGATCGCTTCCGGCGGCATTCGCAATCACAGGCCGGAAGCGATGGTGAAGGCGTTCGAGATCGCGGGCTATGGCGAGAACGAGGTGGTCGAGCGCTTCGGTGGCATGTACCGCGCGTTTCAATACGGTGCGCCGCCGCATGGCGGCATGGCGGCCGGCGTCGATCGCATCGTCATGCTGCTCTGTGGCACTACGAACCTGCGCGAAATCTCGCTGTTTCCGATGAACCAGCGAGCCGAGGATCTGCTGATGGGCGCGCCGTCCGACGTGACGCCGAAGCAGTTGCGCGAGCTTCATATCCGGCTCAATCTACCGCAGGACTAGCGGTTCGATTCTGGCATTGGCATCTCGTTCCCGCAGGCATTTCTGCGAATGTTGGAGTCAAGGAATCGCTGGCAAATTGCTGGCGAGGCTTCGGATTTGACATTCTTGTTCGGAACTGGCGGCCCATGGCGCGCCATTGTCAAATCCGCTCCGCCAACGGACTGACCAAAGCTGCGGGGAGCGTTCATCGTGTCGTATTCTGAAGATCTCCGCGCCGCCGCACTGTCCTTCCACCGCAACCCACGTCCCGGCAAGCTCGAAATCCAGGCGACAAAACCGCTCGCCAACCAGCGTGACCTCGCGCTTGCTTATTCGCCGGGCGTTGCCGCGGCCTGCGAGGAGATCGTCGCTGACCCGGCGGAGGCCGCGACGCTGACTGGCCGCGCCAATCTGGTCGCCGTGGTATCCAATGGCACGGCCGTGCTCGGGCTTGGCAATATCGGGCCGCTCGCGGCCAAGCCGGTCATGGAAGGCAAGGCGGTTCTGTTCAAGAAGTTTGCCGGCATCGACGTCTTCGATATCGAAATCGCCGCCGACACCATCGAGCGTGTGGTCGAGACGGTTGCCGCGCTGGAGCCGACCTTCGGCGGGATCAACCTCGAGGATATCAAAGGCCCCGAGTGCTTCGAGATCGAGGAACAGCTAAAGGCCCGGATGAAGATCCCGGTGTTCCATGACGATCAGCACGGCACCGCCATCATCGTCGCCGCCGCTATCACCAACGGGCTGTTGCTGAACGGCAAGGCGCTTGCGGACATCAAGATCGTCGCTTCCGGGGCAGGGGCGGCTGCTATCGCCTGCCTCAATCTGCTGGTGTCGATGGGCGCGCAGCGCAAGAACATCTGGGTCTGCGATATCGACGGCCTGGTCTATGAAGGCCGCAATACGCTGATGGACAAGTGGAAGGCGGCCTATGCGCAGAAGACCGACAAGCGCAAGCTGGCCGAGGTGATCGCGGGCGCCGACGTGTTTCTCGGTGTTTCGGCCGGCGGCGTGCTGAAACCGGAGATGGTCGCGCAGATGGCGGACAAGCCACTGGTGATGGCGCTCGCGAACCCGACACCCGAAATCATGCCGGACGAAGCGCGCAAGGTGCGCCCCGACGCCATGATCTGCACCGGGCGTTCCGACTTTCCCAATCAGGTGAACAACGTCCTCTGTTTTCCTTTCATCTTCCGCGGCGCTCTCGACGTCGGCGCGACGGCGATCAATGAGGACATGAAGCATGCCGCTGTCGATGCCATCGCGCGGCTTGCTCGCGATCCGCCGTCCGATGCGGCGGTGGCCGGTTTTGACGGCGGCGAGGCGCAGGGCTTTGGACCGGGTTCGCTGATTCCGAGTCCGTTCGATCCGCGCCTGATCCTGCGCATCGCACCCGCGGTTGCGAAAGCTGCCATGGCGTCGGGCGTCGCAACGCGGCCGATCACAAATTTCGACGAATACCACGGGCGGCTCGAACGCTTTGCGTTCCGCTCCGGTCTCGTCATGAAGCCGGTGTTTGCCAAGGCGAAAACGCAGCCGGTTCGGGTGATCTACGCCGAGGGCGAGGATACACGGGTGCTGCGAGCTACCCAGCAGGTGCTCGAGGAGCAACTGGCGCGTCCGATTCTGGTCGGTCGTCCCTCCGTCGTGGAAACGCGGATCAAGCGCCTCGGCCTCGCCATCAGGGCAGGCAAGGATTTCGACCTGATCAACCCCGAGGACGATCCGCGTTACCGCTCATACGTGCAGTCCTATATCGACGTCGCCGGCCGCCACGGCGCGACGCCCGACGTCGCCCGGACCACGATCCGCACCAATGCGACGGTGATCGCCGCGCTTGCGGTGGTGCGTGACGAAGCCGACGCGATGCTGTGCGGTGTTGAAGGCAGCTATATGCGGCACCTCCGGCACGTCCGGGAAATCATCGGGTTCACGTCTGGAACGAGTGACTTCGCCGCGCTGTCGCTGATGATCACCAGTAAGGGCGCATATTTCATAGCAGATACGCAGGTGCGCCCGAATCCGTCTGCCGAAGAACTTGCCGACATCGCGGCCCAGGCGGCGGTGCATGTGCAACGCTTCAACATCAAGCCGAAGATCGCATTCGTGTCGCATTCCGATTTCGGCAGCTACGATACCGAATCCGCGCGCAAGATGCGTAGGGCGGCCGAACTGTTCACCGAGAGCCATCCCAAGATCGAGGCTGATGGCGAAATGCAGGGTGACACCGCCTTGTCAGAGTCGGCGCGACAATTGATCTTGCCGCATTCACGCCTGACAGGCGTCGCCAATGTCCTGATTCTGCCCAATCTCGATGCGGCGAATGCAGCCTATCAGATGATCAAGGTGCTTGGCAGCGGATTGCAGGTTGGTCCTATTCTGATCGGTCCCGCGCGGCCCGCGCACATTCTGACGCCATCGGTGACAGCGCGGGGCATACTCAACATGACGGCCGTGGCGGTCGTCGAGGCGCAGGAGCGCGCGAGCCGACAGCAGCCGACCTTGTTCGGCTGAAATATGACGGGGACTTTTTTTCGATCCTTCAAAACGCCATGCGAGGCGTCCATACTCGAATTCTGAAAGACGATTCACGTCTGCCTAATTGGGGGGGCCGATCATGCCAGCGTTCATCACTGCGGGACGAGTTTTGTTTTCGGTGCTGTTCATTGTTTCAGGCGCGTTCAAGCTGTTCGACATCGCGGGGACGGCGGAAGGGATTGCGTCCAAGGTCGTTATCCCGGCTGTGCTGACGGGATTCACTACCCAGCTCGAGGGTTTGACAGGTATGCCGACCGCTCAGATTCTGGCTATAGCGGTCGGCGCGCTTGAGCTCATTTGCGGCGTGCTCATCGCGCTCAACTTCGGGGCGCGTTTCTTTTCGCTGCTACTGGCGGCGTTCGTTATCGCAGCGACGTTTTACTTCCACGACTTCTGGAATCAGACCGGGCCCGAAGCGAAGAACAACATGATTCACGCGTTGAAGAACCTGTCGCTGATCGGGGCGTTGTTCATCATCGCAGGGATCGGCGGGCGCCGGCGAACGGCAGAGCCTGGTTAGCGAAGCTTGAACCAATGCCAGTCAAGACGGATGCCCGCAACAAGTGCGGGCATGATGGCACATGCGCGTCAGGAATTCGAACGGACGAAGTTCGGTAGCGTTTTCAAGCGAAGTGGATATCGGTACGCGTCAAGAAAACGCGTCAAATCAAAATCATAGAGCCCCGCTTCTGATTCCATAGAAGCGGAAAGGCTCTAGCGCACGCGGCGCCATGCGGTGACGCGAATGTCGTTGGCGGCGTCGAGAATCTTGATCTCGCGAGGCTCGAGCCCATGCGCCGTCAGCACGGCTTGCGGAAAATCTTCGGGAACGCCCGGGAAACAGCCTTCGCCGCCGGGAAGCGTCACGTGCGGAGCCTCCGACAGCCAAAAGGTGTCGTAGCGATCGAGAAACATTTCGAAGACGGAAGGGCCGCCGATGATCGCGGCCGTTCCGTCGCGCACCCCGGCGTGGTCGCAGGCGTCCTCGAACGAGGCACCCGCAGGATTCCACAAGGTCGCCTTTGCGTTGTCCGGATCGCCAGCAAGGCTCGTGACGCGATGGGTTAGTACGATCCTTTTGCGGAGCGGCGAGTTGGGTTGATCCTCAAACGAATTGCGGCCGTGCACGACGACATCCGCGCGATCCAGCCCTGCGGTGAAGAACTCAAGGTCGCCTTTGAATTTCAGCGCTTTGGGCATGACGTGGTTGGCATCGGCGAGCATTCCGTCCGCCGACACGATGACGTAGCCTTCGATACGAAGCATTTTATGTTCCGGATCGTCGCGCGCTATTCGGAGATCGTCTGAACCACGCTGTTGACGGGCCGAGAGGTCACCGTCGGAAGCTTGGTATCCTTTTTCAGTTCCTCGTCGTATTGCGCGAGCGTCTCGACCGGCGCTTTGGCCTTCATCTGCACGACTTTGTAGCCGCCGGCTTTCAACCTGCGCAGAATCTCCGGCAGCGCCTCGGCGGTATGCTTCTGGAAATCGTGCATCAGAATAATGCCCTTGCCGACCTTATCGAGCTTCCTGAAGATGTTGTCGACCACCTGTTCGGCCTTGTGCGATTTGAAATCGAATGAGTCGACGTCGCACGAGAAGATCGCGATATTGCGTTCGCCGAGGTAGGTGACCATCTCCGGCGGATGCTGCAGCGCCGGGAAGCGGAAGAACGGCGAAGGAGGAGCCTCAAGCGCCCACTTGACGGCGCTGAAACCCTTCTCGATCTCGTCTTTCCGCTGCGCCTCGGACAGCTTCTTGTTGTTGAGATTGGCATGCGACCATGTGTGGGCACCGACAGTGTGTCCGGCGGCGGCGACCTGCCGCAGGATCTCGGGATGGTATGTCGCGTGCTTGCCGATCGAGAAGAAGATGCCGGTGGTGCACTGATCGGCAAGCGCCTTCAGTACGGCGGGCGTATTTCCGGGCCACGGGCCATCGTCGAACGTCAGCACCACTTCCTTGTCGCGCAGGAAGTCGAGCTGCTTGAAATGTTCAAAGCCGAATCCCGGGCCGCCGGTCGTATCGATCTGCACGACGCGAGCAACGCCGAGCGCGTCGGGGCTTCCGTTGCAGGCAACCTTCGGTCCGCTCGCGGTGGGCGCGGGGGTTGGGATCGCGGCCGGCGCTGCTTGCGGCGCCCCCCTGGGCGTCTGCGACCACGCGACCGTAGTCGCGCACAATGAAACCGCGCCTGCAAAAATCAGTCCCGTCGCGATGCGCATATCATTACCCCAACGTTGACCGCGCGTTGAATCACCCGCGCTTCCTCATCATCCTAGCGTAGCATTAGCGGGTCTCCCACGGAAATGGCATTTATCCCCAGTCGGTTAGCTGTTCCGTCGGGTACCCGCGATACGTGTGACGACGGTCACGTCATTCGCTGGGCTCACTGACGCGCCCGGCGGTTGAGATCCGGCTAGCCATGAGTTTGTCGTTCATGACCCATGGCGGACTTCCTTGATCGAGATCAACCAAAACGCTGCGGTTCGCTGATTGTCTGGCCGTCCGTCCTCTCGGAGATATCCAGAAGGAGCCATCATGAATAAGCATCTGTCGTCGCTTGCTGCGGTGCTATCGGGTCTAACTCTCATGGTCTCGACATTAGCCCCGAGCGCTGCCCAATCGATTTCCGCGGACGAGGCACAAGCTATCGCTGCTGAGGCGTATGTCTACTTCTATCCGCTCGTGACGATGGACGTGACGCGCAGGCAGCTCAACAACTCCGATCCGAAGACTGCAGGCATCGGCGGTGCTCCCAACGCGTTCAATAATATCCAGGCTTACCCCGCTGCGGACATGAGGGCAGTGGTGCGACCCAACTTCGACACGTTGTACTCGAGCGCCTGGCTGGACCTGACCAGCGAGCCCATGATCGTTTCGGTTCCTGATACCGGCGGCCGCTACTACCTACTGCCGATGCTCGACATGTGGACCGATGTGTTTGCATCGCCAGGATCGCGCACGACAGGCACCAAGGCGGCCAATTTCCTGGTTGCGCCTCCGGCGTGGAATGGGAGCGTGCCGGAGGGCGTCACGCGCATCAATGCGCCGACGCCCTATGTCTGGATAATCGGTCGCACCAGGACGGATGGTCCCGACGACTATGCCTCAGTCCACGAAGTGCAAAAGGGCTACAAGATCACGCCGCTATCAGGATGGGGCAAACCCCCGGTCGCCGTCACGCAAACCATCGACCCCAGCGTCGATGTCAAGACTCCGCCGAAGACGCAAGTTGATACGATGACGGGCGATAAGTTCTTTGCGTATGCAACTGAACTGCTCAAAATCAACCCGCCGCACATCACCGACGAGCCGATCATCGCGCGCATGAAGCGGATCGGCCTTGAACAAGGCAGGAGCTTCGACATTACCAAAGTTGACGCGACCGCGCGGAAGGCTATCGAAGACGCGCCGGCACAGGGCCAAAAGCTGATGGCATGGAAGGTCCCGACATTGGCGCGCGCAGCAAACTACTGGTCCATGAATACTGACACGATGGGCGTTTACGGGACCTATTATTTGAAGCGTGCGATCGTAGCCCAGGTGGGACTTGGCGCCAACCTGCCGGAAGATGCGATCTACCCGCTCAGCATCGGCGATGAAGGCGGCAAGCCGCTCGACGGTGCAAACAAGTACATCATCCGCTTCGCCAAAGACGCGGTGCCGCCGGTCGACGCATTCTGGTCGGTCACCCTGTATGACAATGAAGGCTTCCAGGTTGCGAATCCGATCAATCGCTTTGCGGTGAGTAGCTGGATGCCGTTTAAGCGCGACGCCGACGGGTCGCTGACGCTCTACATCCAGAACGAAAATCCCGGTAGCGATCACGAAACCAACTGGCTGCCTGCGCCTAAAGGCCCGTTCAATCTCACGATGCGCCTTTATGGGCCGAAGTCGGAGGCGCTGACTGGCGTGTGGAATCCACCGGCCATCAAGCGGGTGGAGAGTGACACTGTTGGCCGGCGGTGACGATAGATGCTGGAGCCCCGGAAGCCAGCCTTGTAGCGAAATCGGTTTGGGTCTGCATCCGGCCCATCTGCGACCTTGTGTGATGTCCGATTTTTCGCCGCTGTTGGGGCTGAGCGGACATTGGTCGGCCGGGCGCTTGGCAAACTTATTTTCTGGTGTGGTTCAGGTTCAGAAGGTCGCTTGAAGAGCTTGCAGCGAAATTGAAGCAAACTTCTGAACTGCCACACTAGCGCAGCGTAACGATGAAGTCGGTGCCTTCGCCGGTTTCACCGCCGGCGATGCCCTGATCGGAGACGATGATGGAGTCGCCGGTCGAAAGCGAGTCGGCGATTTTCGTCATGACCTCTTCGGGAATGGAAATGCGATTCAGCGCGTCGGCGGCGCTGTCCGGAACAGGAGCCGGTCTGGATCTTGCGTCGACACGGGGCGCTCGCTGGCGAGACGCGCTTTCGCGGATGGGAACTTGCTCCGCACGAAACGCCATCTCCGGGATCGACACGACCGACCAACGGAAGTCGTCCTTGTTGTGCTTGTCGGCTTCGGCCGTGAACACGTGAGTTCCCAACGGCCGGTCGCCCTGGGTGATGATAATCGGGGCATCGAATACCGGCGCAAAATCTTGCCGCACGTAAATCTTGCTGTCCTTGCGGCTGACAAAGACCGCGATCCGTTCGTTCCGCTTGAGGGCAGGGATAGCCACGGACTCGGCTTTCAGGACGCTTGCCGGCGAGGGCTGAGATTGATCCTGCGCCGTGGCCGTAACATCGGCTTTGGAAACGGGCCTTCGCTGCTCGGCTTCGGTCCTGACCGTGTCCAGGTCAGGCTTGATGGTCGCTGCTGCCGAGGCATCGGCATTCTTCGTGTTGCCTATATCGGGGTTGATCGGGTCAGCCGCCGGCTCAGGTGTTACGGTCTGAGGTTTGTCCGCGGCAGGCGGGTCGGTCGTGATCGGTGTAACCGCGTCGTGCTGCATCGCGCTGGCATCGGCGGTTAGCACTGCGGAAGCGACGGGAGTGCGCTCGGGCCGATGGGTCGTCAGCAGCGGATGGGAAAATTCCGTGGGCGTCACTTCACCGGGGGTGATGATCACCCGCGCGCCTAATTTAGTCCAGCTCCACATCTTCACCGCGAAGTTCGTGGGCATCCGGATACATCCATGCGATGCGGGATATCCCGGAAGCACGCCCGCATGCATCGCGATGCCTGACCAGGTGATGCGTTGCATGTAGGGCATCGGGGCGTCGCTATAGATGTTGGAACGGTGCCACTTCTGTTTCTGAATGACGCTGAAAACGCCCATCGGAGTCGAGTGGCCGTGCATTCCGGTCGACACCGGCGTTTCGGCAAAGAGGCCGTTGGCATCATAGATCTTGAGCGTTTGCCGGCGGATTGAAATGGCAATGATGATCGGGCCCTTGGGCTTGCGCGCGCTCGTGGCGGCCAACTCGGACTTTGCGATTCGGTGATGTTTGGTTCGATACGGCTGGGGCCTCACGGCGGGAGGCGGAGGAGGCTCTTCGATATAGACGTCCGGATAATAATCGTCCTGCCAGAAGATCTGGCTCTGCGCGGGAGATCCCAACCCCAGCAGGATGGTGAGAACCAGTCCAAACCCCAGCCGCACCGGACGGAGGCATGCAACCGCTTGGACCGGGAAAAGTTTACCCGATAACCACCGTGCTGCCGGGAGGAAAGACCAATGCTCGTTCACGCCTTTGTTCCTCGACCCTGGATGTTAGTATTTGCTGCGGAGTATCACGTTCACAGTCGCGACCAATCCCCGGTTTCGCTTCGGTCAAAAATAGTGTGAATTTCTTCACACGGGTCTAATGCCTGTCGTTTTGGGCAATCGGCATCTTTCCGCAGGAACTCAGCGATCTTACATGGGCCGGACCCAGCAAACGGAGCGAATAATGACATTTCGAGGTCAGACTGATGATGACAAGCGCCGAACGACCTGGACCTCCTGGGTCTTCGCCATCCTGGCAGTTGCGGTGCTCGCCGGAACGCAAGCCCATGCGGCGGACGAACCAGACCTGATCTTTCGCCGCTCGACGGTATTCAAGCTCCTGACCCCGAATGACAAGCTTGCGACCTATGGCGTCGATGATCCAGAGATCGAAGGCGTCGCGTGCCATTTTACCGTGCCGGAGAAGGGCGGCATCAAGGGTTGGCTGGGACTGGCGGAGGAGGTCTCGGATATTTCGCTGGCCTGCCGTCAGATCGGGCCGATCCGTTTCAAGGCAAAGATGGAACAGGGGCAGGACATGTTCAAGCAGCGGCGCTCGCTGTTCTTCAAGAAGATGCAGATCGTGCGAGGCTGCGACACGAAACGAAACGTGCTCGTCTATATGGTCTACTCTGACAGGCTGATCGAAGGCTCACCACAGAATTCGACCTCCTCGGTGCCGATCATGCCATGGGGTCCTGCGGATGCGACCGTACAAAAATGTGCGGATTTCATTTCTAAATAGGTTAGCCAAAGGCTGCGATTCCGAGTGGTGGTTGCGATCCGCATTCACCGCTTCGGGCCGGTCCGCGATATGCACTTGCGTGCACGAACGACACCGGTCGGGCCGAGCTTCGCACCCGAGATTTCCTTGATCTGCCCCGCCGGACAGGATCCATCGTCGACAAGAACGCGTTCGCCCAGCCGCAGATTGATGACGTCGGCTTCTCGCGATACCTGCGAGGCGTTTGCGGCGGGCGTCGCCACGATCAATGCGCCGATCGTCAGAAACAGTATGTCGCGATAGTCTGGCATCCCGCTTCCTCGGTTGGCACGACGTCGTCATACTTTAGTGACACAGCGACGATTCTCAAAGTCGGGCAGACGCGATTGCAGACCAGAAGTATTCCGACCTGATGGAATCTGAGCCCAGCCCAGCTTTATATTTTGATGTGTTTTCTTGACGCTAACCGTACCCATCCTCGGGTCAACCCCCGGGGACATGCTTCGCTCGAAAATGCGATAAGGCCGGCAGGTTGATCGCGGCGGTGATCTGGAATCGGATCAGATCCGTTTGTCGTTGCCGAATCTGCGGACCACACGTCGCTCGACGACGACCGAGCGCAGCGCACCTTGCTCACCGGCAATTACACGCGTCGTAGGTAACCTCGCAACAGTGCGGGCGGTCTTCTTGACCTCGGCGTGAACGATATCGAGCGGCATCCCAATCAGCGATGCCGCGATCTCGGCCTGCGAGTCGAGATCGTCGGTGATCCCGGTGGCCGCGAAGATGGCTTCCTCCAGCGTGGGAGGATCGCGGCGAACCCGCCGGATGCCATATTTCGTCTGCCAGCCGTCACTCATCGTTCGCCTCAATGGGTTGCGCAAACCTGGACCAGAAAAATTGTTATGGCCCTGCATCGCCGTTCGAAGAACGATGTCGATTGCTCGCCTTTGTTCCCTACGCCGACGTCTAAATTTGATTCAAATTCAGGACGTGACTGCGCGGGATGAGGCGAAAACAACGATTCAATCAAACTTCATCCCGCTTTAGGAGACTCGATGCCGCACCTCAATACGGGATTTGGTGGAGCAATACAGCTATGCATTTTGACGCGCTTGCTTGGCGCGCTTGCGAGCTTTTTTCAGCCGGATTCAGTCGTAGGCTTCGACTCTATGCGCTGCATGCGACATCCGGTCGCGCCTCTCCAGCGTGCTCCGTTAGCCGCCGTCGTCAGCCGGCGGTCGGTGTCGTTTCGGAAGAATGCTGCGGCCATCGTTTCAATGCGGTGTGGCCCGCGTCGGTCAGGGCATAGGTCCCGCGCTCGACGCGGTCGAACCATCCATAGACGTTATGAAGGAGGATTTTTCCGGCATCCGGATTTTCCGGCTTGAGATCGCGCACGCGGCGCGGACCGGCGGCCATTGCCGCCGCACAGTTCAGCGCCTGCTGGCGGTAGGCTGTCATGATCGGCATCCGCGTGGTGCCGCCGGCAACTGGATCGCCTTTGCGGCGCCGGTGCTCCGTGACCAGACGGGAACGCTTTTTTGGATTGCGGCGCGGACTGACGGAGAAGGGCGCAACCAGCACTTCAACGCCACCCCGGTCGGTCACGCCGAGCATCCCGAAACCGAGCCGCCGGCACAGGTTGCGATAGCGCGCGTCGCTCTCGCGGCCCTTGCCGCGCATCGACAGTCTGGCGGCAAGCCAGACCTCGTCGCAAGCGCCGGCGCGTTCGACGCCTTGCAGGATCAATTCGAGATTGAAGCTGAGCTTCAACTCGCCGATCACCACGACAGGCGGATCATCACCGTTGAGCGCGACCAGATCGCAGCCGCCGATTTCGCCCTTGACCGTGAAGCCGAGGTTTTCAAGATGACGTTTGACCGGAAGATAAAGCGCGGTTTCCATGGGTGCGGCGTTTCCGAACGACTCATGGTCCGAGTTTATCAGCCGGCCGGTTCGATCGGCGAGTCAGGCAGGCGCTTGAACAGGCCGAGCCGAAGGTCGTTGGCGCGATAGATCACTTCGCCGTCGGCGTATACCGTGCCATCTGCAATTGCCATCACCAGTTTCGAGCGCATCACACGCTTGATATCCACGGTGTACGCGACGTGGCGGACGTGCGGCAGGATCTGGCCTGTGAATTTCAATTCCCCAAGGCCGAGGGCGCGGGCCCGCACATGCTGGTCGCGGCCGAGCCAGACCAGATAGAACCCAACCATCTGCCAAAGCCCGTCGAGGCCAAGACAGCCGGGCATCACCGGGTCGTTGTGAAAGTGGCAGTTGAAGAACCAGAGGTCCGGTTTGATGTCGAGCTCGGTGCGCACCAGCCCGCGCCCATACTTCCCGCCGCCTTCCGTGATCTCCGTGATGCGATCGAACATCAGCATCGGTGGCAGCGGAAGTTTCGGCTCGCCGGGTCCGAACATTTCACCCCGGCCACAGGCCAACAAATCATCGTATCCGTAACTGCTGCGGCGTTGAAGCATGCGTCGCTGATCCTGCAGGAGACTCTGAGGGAAAGGAAACGGGCCCACGACAGGTCGGGGCAATTCCATGGTCACCAGCGAAAGTAGTAATAAGGACCGCCACCCTGTCTGATTGAAGGACAAGAGCGTTAAGAACGCGTTACTTAATATCGGGTTTGGTTATATTCTAAAATTTATAGCGAGAAAAGGTCTCAGACGCGTCCGCGCACCGGCAGCAGCGCCCCGGTCACGGCGCTCGCCGCATCGCTTGCCAGAAACAGAATGACATTTGCCAGCTCATCCGCCGTCACCCAGGCCGCAAAGTCCGCCTTGGGCATGTCCCTGCGATTGGCTGGCGTGTCGATGGTGGTGGGCAGCACGGCATTGACTGTGACCTTGCCCTTCAGTTCGGCGGCCAGCGCTTCGGTCAGACGATGCACACCGGCTTTTGAAGCGGCATAGGCGCCCATGCCGCCGCCGGCCTGCAACGCCGCCATCGCGCCGACATTGACGATGCGTCCCGCGCCGGACGCAACCAGATGCGGGATCGCAGCGCGCGAGGCGTTCAATGCGGTGGTCACGTTGATCGCGTAAAGGCGCTGCCAGGTTTTGGGGTCGCCGTCGGCTATCGTCTCGAATGCGAACGCACCCGCGATATTGACGAGGGCGTCGAGCCGGCCAAAATGCGCCGCCGCCGCGTCGATGGCCTGCTTGGCCTGCGCCGTGTCCGACAGATCGACGCCGCCGAATTCGATCCGCTCGGCCGTCGCGTCGCTTTTTGCATGGACATGGTCGATGCCGGCCACGCGGGCGCCGCGAGCGATGGCAGCGTCAGCGACAACCTTGCCCAGCGCACCGGAAGCTCCGGTGATGACGATGACTTTTCCATGCATGAAGGAGCCTCCAGGTTGGAATAGCTGCAAATGAAGAGGCAGGCGTCAAGCCTTCGCGAGCTTGTCCTGCGTCCGGGTCTCGAAATCGGAGGCGTCGTGGCGTTCGTGGAGCTGGCTTGCGGGATCGCCGGAGGTGCGGTTGACGATGCGGCCGCGCTTCACCGCGGGCCGCGCTGCGATCTGCGCGGTCCAGCGCTGCACGTTCCTGTAGCTCTGAACGTCGAGGAAGGTGGCGCTGTCGCCGTAGAGCCTGCCCTCGGCCAGGCCGCCGTACCATGGCCACACCGCGATATCCGCGATCGTGTATTCCTTGCCGGCCAGATATTCGTTGTCCTTGAGCCGGCGGTCCAGCACATCCATCTGCCGCTTCGTCTCCATGGCGAAGCGGTTGATGGCGTATTCGATCTTCTCCGGCGCGTAGTGGTAGAAATGGCCGAAGCCGCCGCCGAGATAGGGCGCGCTGCCCATCTGCCAGAACAGCCACGACAGGCATTCCGCGCGCGCCGCCGTTGCCTTCGGAATGAAATCGCGAAACTTCTCCGCAAGATGAAGGAGGATCGCGCCGGACTCGAACACGCGGAACGGCACAGGTCTCGAGCGGTCGATCAGAGCCGGTATCTTCGAATTCGGATTGACCTCGACAAAGCCCGAGCCGAACTGCTCGCCGTCGATCTGGATCAGCCACGCGTCATATTCCGCGCCGGTGTGGCCGCGCGCGAGCAGCTCCTCGAACATGATCGTGACCTTCTGGCCGTTCGGCGTTCCCCGCGAATAAAGCTGAAAGGGGTGCTTGCCGACGGGCAGCACCTTTTCGTGGGTCGGGCCTGCGGTCGGCCGGTTGACCGAGGCGAACCTGCCGCCGTTCTCCTTGTCGAAGGTCCAGACTTTGGGCGGCGTGTAGGGGGCGTCGGTCATCAAAAAGGGCTCCGGGAAAGGCAGGATTTTGGGGTCAGTTAGACCCGAATGCGCGGACGTGCAAGGCGCGCGCAGACGCCGGAGGGAACGAATGACAGGCGCAGCACGTTGACAGAACCGACAACATGAAAATCCCCCGCACCCAAAAAACCGCCCGGACCATTCTCACGATCGATGTCGGCGGGTCTCACGTCAAGTTGATGACCAGCAAGGACCGCATCAAACGCGAGTTTGAATCCGGGCCCGATCTCACCGCGAAAGAAATGGTGCGCCGGGTCAAGGCGCTGACGAAGGACTCGCCATACGACGCCATCTCGATCGGCTTTCCCGGCCCGGTCTGCGGCAACCGTCCGCTGCGCGACCCATGGAATCTCGGCAAGGGCTGGAAAGGCTTCGATTTCCGCAAAGCGTTCGGCAAGCCGACGAAGGTCGTCAACGATGCGCTGATGCAGGCGCTCGGCGGCTATAAGGGCGGGCGGATGCTGTTTCTCGGGCTCGGCACCGGACTCGGCTCCGCGATGATCGTGGACGGCGAACCGGAGCCGATGGAATTGGGACACCTGCCGTATCGCAAGGGCAAGACCTACGAGGACTATGCCGGCGAGGCCGGGCGCGAGCGCCGCGGCGACAAAAAATGGCGCAAGCACGTCACCGACATCGTTAAGCAGCTCACCGCCGCGCTGGAGCCGGATGAGGTGCTGATCGGCGGTGGCAATGTCGAACGTCTCGACAAGCTGCCGCCGAAATCACGCCGCGGCGACAACGCCGACGCGTTCGAGGGCGGGTTTCGGTTGTGGGACGAGCCGGTCGGGGGTCGAACGGAGAGGAAGGGTCGCACGGAGAAACCGCGCCGCGGACAAGACGGATGAGGCTTTGCTCATCGTACACCATTCGCCCGCATTTGAATGGTCTCCGGGAAGCCGGACGTTTATGATCGCCCCATGTCGCGACTCCTCTGTCTATCGATGGTCATCATTCTGTCGCTAACGTCCGTCGTGGCGGACGCAGCGCCGCGTCACAAGAAACACGCGCATGGTTCGCACAACTACGGCTTCCTGCCGGGCTATCGTCAGCCGCTGAACAATGCCGCGCCGCTGTTCAAGCAGGAGGCGTCGGTGCTGCGCAACGCGCGCCGTGAGCGGCGGCATTGGTTCATCGATCCGAACGTGCAGTATTTCAATTTCTACGAGGGCGAGTGGCGCTATCCCGGCCGGCCCGGATTCTATCGCGGCCGTTACAATGGCGGCAGCATCGGCCCGTGCTGGACGCAGACGCCGATCGGTCCGGTGTGGACGTGTGGGTGATTCCTGATACGCTCCCGCAAGAGCACAGTCCCGACGTTAAGCCGCGTCCTCAAATACTTGTTTGCTTGCTGTCGGATTCTTGAACAGTACGGCGAGGAACTTTCCAGGAAAGCGCTTGTCGGTTGATTTTATCATCTTGCTATAGACGTCTTCGCACATCTCACTGAGGACTTCGGCGGTCGGCATCTCCGTTGAGAAGTCGTTTATAGGTTTTGATAGCTTCTGAATGCCGTATTTCCTGAAGACTGCGGCGGATAAGATTCTGTTACCGTGAATTAGAATTCCCCATGTAGCTCCGCTCTTCTTGGCTACTGTTTTCTTCTTCTGTTCAATCCAACTTTCGATTCTTCTGTTAATGACGGTTGCATTGAACGCGTGAGCTCCGCTTATAGAAGCATTGAACACAGACTTGTACGGCGATTTAGTAAGATCGTTGAAAAAACGGCCAATGCCAGTTTTTACTTGGACCGCGAGGGTTGGGTCGCCCGAAGCGCACGCTAACGCCGTTGTTACTTCAATGAGTTCGCAGCTTGTTGCGGTGGGGCTAATTTCCTCGCTGCGTACAAATTGATAGTCGATACCTTCGACGGCCATTTCTTCGCGAATGCGTTTCTGTTGTTGATCCTGCGCAACAAAATCACGGGACTCAATTCTGTTCTGCAAATTATTTGTTCGGGTGACATCTCCTCCGAAGCCGGTCGGCGCTGTCTTAAGCAAGATGATTCTTATTGGGACGCGAACTTTCCCCAAATTTGCATCGTTATCAACTTTACTGAGCGAGCTTACGGTCTGAGCGCCATTTACGATCGACGCGCCGCGAAAGGAAAACTGGCCGGCAGATTGAGATGCCGCATTGGCGGGTGCCTTAATTGCTTCGTCAGCGATAAGAGTGATGCCATTATTGAAGTACCAGAATTTTTCGGGAGAAGTCGAAGCCGTTTGTTTTATCTCGTTGTTCACCTCGGTCGCTCCAAGCGACTGTCGAATGTTCGCGGCTACTAGCACTACTTTGGCAGATTTATTCACGCCGTTGCATTTCGCCGACTTGTCTTCTGCAGTATGGGCATCGCTGATTTGGTGGTCGAAGAATGAGTTCGATGATGGCGTGGCGCACGGCCGGCAAACTCGGCTGTGGCGGTGGGCCGTTGATTCTTTTTTTTCCGGGCCACTGTGGCGATGCGGCGGTGCTGTAAAAAGGCGTAAGCGATCATGGTCATGAGAGCATGACGGTGAAGGCCGTGCCAGGACCGGCCCTCGAAGTGATCAAGTCCGAGCTCCTCTTTCAACTGCTGATGCGCTTGCTCGCAGATCCATCGCGCTTTGACGGCTGCAGCCAACTGTCGCAAATTCGTCCGGGCTGGCAAGTTGGCCAGATAGTACTTCTTCTCCCCCGAGCTGCGATGCTCACCGATCAGCCACGCCTCCTCGCCGGGAAGATGTTGTTGACCCTTGTCCTTGATCCGTTGTGGCGGCCCATCGGCGATCCGCACGCGAACAGCGGCAAACCGCGCTTTCAGTCTGCCCTTGGTTCCCAGCCGCCAACTCACATTCTTCCACCTAGTATCAGCAAGCATGTTTTCCGCCGGCATCGACAACAGATCCGGGATGTGCCGCTGACGGGGGCGACCTCGACCGGCGATCGGAAAGATCAGCTTGACCGCCGCCGGATAAACTTTCTGACGCCCCGGGATGCCGACTGCCCAGGCCAGGCCACGGGCCGTGAGACCCTGACGGAACGGCGCGCTGAGCCCGTAACCGGCATCCGCCAGCACACAGCCGAAGCGAACACCGGCTGCGAGCACGCGATCAATTTCAGCCAGCGCGATCTCCGGCTTGGTTCGCCCGGCGCGATGCTCGACGGGAACGCCCGCACGCTTCAATCGCGCCGGATCGCTCGTCCAACTCTCGGGCAGGAAGAGCCGCAGTGCCACCATTACCGGCACTTCACCGCACGCAAGTGTCAGCGATACCAACGTTTGGCAATTGGCCGTCTTGCCGAGCGATGAGGCATATTGCGGAGCGACACCAACCGAACGATCGCCCTTCTTCGGCATCGCCGTGTCGTCGATGACCAGCACCGCATCCTTGCCGCCGACAAGGCGATCGGCCTGAGCCAGCAATTCCGATTCCAATGGCGCCGCATCCCAGACACCATCAGCGATGAAATGGTGCAACTGGTCATAGTCGCCCGGTGCCAGCCGTGCAGCCATCGGCTGGACGCTCTTGCGATCGCCCGGTCCGATCAGTCCGGAAACATATAGTGGACACATCCGCCGCCGCGCCTTGTGACCCAAACAATCCAGGAACGGCTTCAGCCAGCGTCCAAGCTCATCTCCCCACTTCGATCTCATGTCCGCCATGGTCGGCCCTCCAAAAGCCGACCACCCATGAATCATCGAAAATCTGATTCGGGAATCCAGTTACCCAGATCAAGCGCAAAAATCTGCCAAAGTAGTGCTAGGGTCCGGACTCATAACCAGTAACTGACAGCCGCAGCGATGCAGACGGCTGCGAGGAAATTGATTGCGAGACGATCGTATCTGGTGGCGATGCGACGGAAGTCCTTCAGGCGACAGAACATGCGCTCGATGGCGTTGCGGCTTCGATAGAGGACGGGCGAGAAGCAATTCTTCCAGCCTCGGTTCGCCTTGGGCGGGATGTTCGGCATCGCACCCTTTCCCTCGACCTGTCGGCGGATGGCATCGCTGTCATAACCCTTATCGCCGTGCAGGATCGCGGAACGTGGCATTTCTTCGAGCAGAACCGCTCCAGCGGTGCAATCGGCTATCTGACCCCCGGTCAGCAAGAACGCGACGGGACGACACTCGGCGTCGGTCAGAGCATGGATCTTCGTGGTCCGCCCGCCGCGCGATCGGCCGATGGCCTGCTGATGTTCCCCCCTTTGCCGCCAGATGCGCATCGATGCGCCTTCACGGCCGAGCTATCGATCAGGACCTGCGCAGGAGGTCCGCCGGCCGTTGCGAGTGCCTGGAATATGTCTGCCCATACACCCTTCGCTGCCCAGCGGACGAAGCGATTGTAGAGTGTTTTGCGCGGACCATAGACCTCCGGCGCATCGATCCAGCGCCCACCGGACTTCAGCACCTGGATGATGCCGCTGATGATCCGCCGATCATCGACCCGTGGCTTGCCGCGCGTATCGTTAGGCAGAAGCGGCTTGAGCCGAGCGAACTGATCCTTCGTTAGCCAAAAGTAATCGCGACTCATGAGGGGCCTCCTGTCGGAGACCGTGAATCATAAACTCAGCGCGGAAGGAATAATTTTATGGGTCCCGACCCTAACCCTTTACCGTGTTTTTTCCACCAGTTCTTGAGTTGCAATCCGTCGATCACTCCAAAAAATGCCGCGTAAGGCGAGTTGATGCGAGACCAATCAAGTATTTGCGCTTCGAGTGTCAGGTTGCCCTGCATCGGGTCATTAGCCAAGCGCGTGTATACTTCTGCTAGCCCCATCATTTCTGTCGTGGCCATTTCATCGGGATCGTCGCCGTTTAATTCCTTTAGAAGCTTATTTATCAAGGTTTGTCCGGGCTGCGCGAGCTTGCTGGCTCCTGTACTCACAAGAGCAATGTGGATCGACGTTCCGGGGGTGTTTATCCTCACAAGTATATCAGTAAGTCGCGCTTGAATCCGTGAGTCAAAATTCTCTTGGTTCTGTTCAATGGCATCCTTTACCCCAGCGAGAAACGAGCCGATATCCTTGGCTTCTGGCTCGCCAGATCCCCCATTGATCCATTTTGATTGTATAAAGACGACGCATTGGTCGGACTGATCAAAATAAGCTGCATCTATACCGTTATCACCGGTACCATCCCAAACTGATGCGGCTGCCTGCTCCGGCGTACATGCAGAGATCGCATAAACAGCAAACGCTGCCAGGCATCTCGAGAGGATCTTCTGATCGCGTTCCTTGTCGTTTGCCTTTAGGTCGCTGACGTCGAGGTGTGGCTCAAATAATTCGCGCAAGCGAGCTTTGATCTGACTGACCTTGAGGGAAGACATTCGGACGACCCATGCAAAAGAAGCGCAGGCAACAACGATACCGGCGCTTGCAGTTATGTTCAATCAATTTAGGTTAGTTGTTGGTCGACGCGGCGGGTTCGTTCTTACGAACACCCGATCGTGTTTCCGCGCAACGCATCACGCCACATATCACCGTCCGGCCAGAAGCTCAGCAAGTGGAAGGGCCTCGTCGAGTTCGTCCCAGTAGAGACCGACGAGGCTGATCTCGACGTTGGCGCGTTGCTCCGGGGTGGCCTTCAGAAGGCGCGGAAACCATGCGAGCGGTACACCAATCGTACGGCCGTCGGATAATTCGACCCACATGTCTTTTTCGTCGAAACGAACACTCAATGGTGAAACGCTCATCGTATCCATCCGTCATCGCCGGCTTTTCCCGGCGGTCCAGTCTTGACCGGTTGTGTCATCGTGGCGAGCCTTGATGGAGAGCCTTGGCTTACGCCATTTGTCTTCAGCTACAGCCCGTCGTTGATCCGCAGGTGTCGCACTTCATGCAGGTGCCGTTGCGCACAAGCGTGAAGTTGCCGCACTCCGAGCACATCTCGCCCTCATAGCCTCTGGCTTTTGCTTCGGCGCGGCGTTCGGCCTTGGACGGCGCTGTTGCGTGCGCGGCGGCCTTGCTTCTTTGCTGCTGCTCCAGACGCTCGGTCGGCGAGAGATCGTGCTGCGCGTCCTGTTTCAGCGCGGTCGCGCCTTCGAGCGTGTCGCCTGTGCGCGAGGAGGAGAGGGCGGTGACATTGGCCCCACCCTCGAAGTTCACCCCACCGGGGGAGGGTGAGCCCCCGCGCATGACGACGAGATTGTCGGTGCGCGAGCGGGTCAGGCCCTTCGACACATAGCGCGTCGCATGGCCTTCCGGCTCCTTGCCTTCCGCGACGCCCTTGCCGAGTGCGTCGAAATTCGATTCGGTCGGATCGACGTGGGCGAGATCGAAGCGTGACATGTAGCTGACCGCAAGTTCGCGGAACACATAGTCGAGGATCGAGGTCGCGTACTTGATCGAGTCGTTGCCCTGCACGGGCCCTGCGGGCTCGAAGCGGGTGAAGGTGAAGGCGTCGACATATTCCTCCAGCGGCACGCCGTATTGCAGGCCGAGCGATACCGCGATGGCAAAGTTGTTGATGAAGGAGCGAAGTGCGGCGCCTTCCTTGTGCATGTCGATGAAGATCTCGCCGATCCGGCCGTCATCGTATTCGCCGGTGCGCAAGTAAACCTTATGTCCGCCGACCACGGCCTTCTGGGTGTAACCCTTGCGGCGATCCGGCATCTTCTCGCGCTCGCGCATCACAATGATACGCTCGACCAGCTTCTCCACGACCCTTTCCGAGACTTGCGCAGTGCGCGCCGCCATCGGCTTGTCGTAGAACGTATCGATCGCATCGTCCTCCTCGTCATCATCGCTGATGAGCTGCGAGTTGAGCGGCTGGGAGAGTTTCGAGCCATCGCGGTACAAGGCATTCGCCTTCAGCGCGAGCTTCCAGGAGAGCAGGTAGGCCGACTTGCAGTCGTCCACCGTGGCGTCGTTCGGCATGTTGATGGTTTTCGAGATCGCGCCCGAGATGAACGGCTGCGACGCCGCCATCATGCGGATGTGGCTCTCGACCGACAGATAACGCTTGCCGATCTTGCCGCAGGGGTTGGCGCAGTCAAACACGGGGTAGTGTTCGGCCTTGAGGTGCGGTGCGCCTTCCACCGTCATCGCGCCGCAGATGTGCACGTTGGCGGCTTCGATTTCGCGCTTGCTGAAGCCGATCGCCGCGAGCAGGTCGAAGGTCGGCGACGCGATGGCTTCGGCGCCGATGCCGAGCGTGTCCCGGATGAAGTCTTCGCCGAACGTCCACTTGTTGAAGGCGAACTTGATGTCGAACGCGGTCGGCAGCGCCTTCTCCACTTTCGCGATGGCCTCTTCGGTGAAGCCTTTGGCCTTCAGCGTGGAGACGTTGATACCAGGCGAGTTGGACAGCGAGCCGTGACCGACCGCATAGGCCTCGATCTCGGCGATCTCGCTCTCGCGATAGCCGAGTGCGCGCAAGCCTTCCGGCACGGCGCGGTTGATGATCTTCCAATAGCCGCCGCCGGCGAGTTTCTTGAACTTCACCAGCGCGAAGTCGGGCTCGATGCCGGTGGTGTCGCAGTCCATCACCAGGCCGATGGTGCCGGTCGGCGCCACCACGGTCACCTGCGCATTGCGGTAGCCGTGCCGTTCGCCGAGCGCGAGCGCAGCGTCCCACGCCTTCGTCGCATGGGCGATGAGGTCTGCTTGCGGGCAGGAGGCATGATCGAGCGGCACCGGGTTGACCGCCAGCGCCTCGTAGCCGTGCGACTGACCGAGCGCGGCGCGGCGATGATTGCGGATCACGCGCAGCATGTGGCCGGAGTTCTTCTTGTGGCCGGGGAAGGCGCCGAGTTCGCCGGCCATCTCGGCGGAGGTCTTGTAGGCGATGCCGGTCATGATCGCGGTCAGCGCGCCGCACAGCGAGCGACCTTCCTTCGAGTCATAGGGCAGGCCCATGGTCATCAGGAGGCCGCCGATGTTGGCGAAGCCGAGGCCCAGCGTACGGAATTCGTAAGAGAGCTCGGCAATCGCCTTGGACGGGAACTGCGCCATCAGCACCGAGATTTCCAGCACGACGGTCCAGAGGCGACACAGATGCTCATAAGCCTCAACGTCGAAATGCTTCGCGGCGACGTCATAGAACGTCAGCAGATTGGTGGAGGCGAGGTTGCAGGCGGTGTCGTCGAGGAACATGTATTCCGAGCACGGATTCGATGCGCGGATGTCGCCGGATGCCTTGCAGGTGTGCCAGTCGTTCATCGTGGTGTTGAAGTGCAGGCCGGGATCGGCCGAGGCCCAGGCGGCGTAGCCGATCTTCTCCCAGAGCTCGCGGGCCTTCAGCGTCTTCGTTACCTTCTTGTTGGTACGGCCGATGAGATTCCAGTCGCTGTCGGTCTCGACCGCGCGCAGGAAGTCGTCCTTCAGCGACACCGAGTTGTTGGAGTTCTGGCCAGAGACGGTGAGATAGGCTTCAGAATCCCAGTCGGTGTCGTAGACCGGGAAGTCGATGTCCTTGTAGCCCTGCCGGGCATACTGGATCACGCGCTTGATGACGTTGTCACTGACAAGCGCGCGGCGCGCCAGCTTGATCTCGCGGCGCAGCGCCGGGTTCTTCTCGGGATCGAAGCAGTCGTCGCCCGAGCCCTCACAGTTGACGCAGGCCTTCATGATGGCCTTGAGGTGCTTCTGGTTCAGCTTCGAGCCGGTGACGAGAGCGGCGACCTTCTGCTCCTCCTTCACCTTCCAGTCGATGTAGGTCTCGATATCCGGATGGTCGGCATCGACCACCACCATCTTGGCCGCGCGGCGCGTTGTGCCGCCCGACTTGATCGCGCCCGCGGCGCGGTCGCCGATCTTGAGGAAGCTCATCAGTCCGGAGGAACGGCCGCCACCCGAGAGGCGCTCGCCTTCACCGCGCAGCCGCGAGAAGTTGGAGCCGGTGCCGGAGCCGTATTTGAACAGGCGCGCTTCGCGCACCCACAGGTCCATGATGCCGCCCTCGTTGACGAGGTCGTCCTCGATGCCCTGGATGAAGCAGGCGTGCGGCTGCGGATGCTCGTAGGAGGATTTCGACTTGGTCAGCTTGCCGGTCTTGAAGTCGACGTAGTAGTGGCCCTGGCCGGGGCCGTCGATGCCATAGGCCCAGTGCAGGCCGGTGTTGAACCACTGCGGCGAGTTCGGAGCCACCATCTGGCGCGCCAGCATGTGGCGCAGCTCGTCGTTGAAGGCGCGCGCGTCGTCTTCACTTGAGAAGTAGCCGCCTTTCCAGCCCCAATAGGTCCAGCAGCCGGCAAGCCGATCGAACACCTGCTTCGACGAGAGCTCGCTGCCGAAGCGCTGGGCCTCGGGGAGGGTAGCGAGCGCGTCGGTGTCGGGTACCGAGCGCCACAGCCATGAGGGGACCGTCTCCTCCTCGACCTTCTTCAGGCGTGCCGCGACGCCCGCTTTCCGGAAATACTTTTGCGCCAGCACGTCGGAGGCGACCTGCGACCAGGATTCCGGCACCTCCACGTTCTCGAGGCGAAACACCACCGAGCCGTCCGGATTGCGGATCTCGCTCGTCGTCAGCCGGAAATCGATCCCTGCATAGGGTGACTGGTCGTCCCTGGTGTAGCGCCGTTCGAATCGCATTGCCGTCGTGCCCCGTAACTGTCCGTCACCGCGTCGGCGCGGCATCGGCGATTTCCGTTCGCGGACCCTTTGCGGCCCACAGCTCAGCCGGTAATTCCGGCCCTAGTGTCCTCTGAGCATGAGCAGGGCGGAGACAGCTCCGCAGCCGATCATACCCTAACGCCCCACACCGCAGTTTGAGCCATTTTGGCCCGTTTTTGACTTCCCCAGACGCCTTGTCGCCAAGGCAAACATCCCCGTTGCCCGCCGCCGCAACCGGCTGACGGAGTACTCAATCTGGAACCCTTGAGGGAGGCTCGGCGTGACCCAAACACATTCGCGCCGAGCGGATGAAACGTTAAGGCAACTCCCTTGGGCCCGTCAAGAGTTAGTATTCATTCCTCAATGAAATACTAAATATGGTGGAAAGAAAGGAGAACCAGGGGGCAGGCCGTGCCTGGATGGGTTCAAGTATCAGTGAGTCCTCAGGGAATCCCAAGTGAAAGAATCGTCGAATTGACCTCGCGGGAGGAGCTTCGCACGCTGTTCACAGGGCAAGTATTTATTGCTCGCGAGGGGTTGCTTGTGCACGACTCGGCCAGCCTATCGGCGAAGCGTCGTATGCCGGGCCTGGCGATGGCGCAGCGTCGCCATAATGGGTGTTGTTGTGGTCGATTCTGCCGGATTTTCGTTCCTGACAGAGCACCGAAACAGGTCCCGAATCACAGGAAGCATCACGCGTGAAAAACAAAAGCGGTGCACAAGGCACCGCTCTTGAACTGAGAATGGGGCTCAACCTACTGGCGAACCCCGGGGTCACATCACGGGCAGGGGTGACGTAGACCATCGTAACCGAGGTAGGTTCCCGAACCTACGTCGTATGATCTGTATCGTTGCTGGCAATACGCGACGTCGTCGCCACCACTCGGAACAACTTCGACGGCCGGACTATCGTCATAGTACCCATAGGAGTCGCCATAGTAATAGGGACTGGCGAAGGAACTGCCGAAACCGATCGCGGAACCAGCAACGAAGCCGGGATAGAAGCCGCCGCCGCGCCAACCGCCGCCATGCCAGCCCCCGCCGCCGCCAGCCCAATGTCGGCCGCCGCCACCCCCAGCCCAATGTCGGCCACCGCCACCACCGCCTGGACGCATGCCCATGTGACCGCCACCGCCGCCGCCGTGGCTCATGTGGGCGTGACCGCCATGTGATCTCCCCTGCGCAAAGCTCGGAGACGTCATAGCCAGCGGTGCTGCAAGCGCTATGATGGCCGCCGCCGCCAATACCGGTTTGAAATTGAACATGTTCGTAACTCCGTGTCGGATTCCA
Source organism: Nitrobacter sp. JJSN (assembly GCF_051912485.1). Lineage (GTDB taxonomy): Bacteria > Pseudomonadota > Alphaproteobacteria > Rhizobiales > Xanthobacteraceae > Nitrobacter. The sequence goes on from NZ_CP196822.1 coordinate 1,419,176, forward strand.
ATCGAGCATTTGCTCCAGAATCTCAACGTGGCGATACGAGGCAAGTTCCGCAAATGCGGGTTACGGAATTGTCATGATTGGTATTCTCAGGCTGTAGCGGGAGAGGCGAGCAACGAAGTCTCCGGCAAATCCGGACGATCCAACGCGAAAATCACTTATTGCTTATCTGATTGATTCAAAGACTCGACTGGCGTTACTCCGCCGCCTCGCTCGCATTCCGTCGCTTCGGCTTTCCCGTTTTCTCCAGGACCGGCTTCAGGAATTTTCCTGTATAGCTGCGCGGCGCTTTTACGATGTCTTCCGGCGGTCCCCAGGCGACGATCTCGCCGCCGCCGTCGCCGCCTTCAGGACCGAGGTCGATCACCCAGTCGGCAGTCTTGATGACTTCGAGGTTGTGCTCGATCACCACAACGGTATTGCCCTGCGCTACCAGCTCGTGCAGCACCTCCAGCAGCTTCTTTACGTCGTGGAAGTGTAGGCCGGTGGTCGGCTCGTCCAGAATGTAGAGTGTGCGTCCCGTCGCGCGCTTCGATAGCTCCTTGGCGAGCTTCACACGCTGCGCCTCGCCGCCTGACAGCGTGGTAGCCTGCTGTCCCACATGAATGTAATCGAGGCCGACGCGATGCAGCGTCTTGAAGGTTTCGCGCACGCGCGGCACCGCCTTGAAAAATTCGGCGGCTTCCTCGACCGTCATGTCGAGCACGTCAGAGATCGCCTTGCCCTTGAACAACACCTCCAGCGTCTCGCGGTTGTAGCGCTTGCCCTTGCAAGTGTCGCAGGTGACGTAGACGTCAGGCAGAAAGTGCATCTCGATCTTAATGACGCCATCGCCCTGGCAGGCCTCGCAGCGGCCGCCCTTGACGTTGAACGAGAAGCGGCCTGGCGCATAACCGCGCGCTTTGGCTTCCGGCAGACCGGCGAACCACTCGCGGATCGGCGTGAAGGCCCCGGTGTAAGTCGCGGGATTGGATCGCGGTGTGCGGCCGATCGGCGACTGGTCGATGTCGATGATCTTGTCGATGTGCTCGAGGCCCTCAATGCGATCGTGCGGCGCGGCGCCTTCGCTGGCGTTGTTGAGCTTTCGTGCGATGGCGCGATAGAGAGTGTCGATCAGCAACGTCGACTTGCCGCCGCCGGAGACGCCGGTGATGCAGGTGAACAGGCCGAGCGGAACTTCCGCGGTGACATTTTTGAGGTTGTTGCCGCGCGCATTGACCACCTTGATGGTGCGACGATGGTTCGGCGGCCGCCGCTCGGGCACTTCGACCTCGAGTTCGCCGGTGAGATACTTCCCGGTCAGCGACTTCGGATTCTTCATGATATCGGTGGGCGTGCCCTGTGCCACAATGTGGCCGCCGTGCATTCCGGCGCCGGGGCCGATGTCGAGCACGTAATCGGCGAGGCGGATGGCGTCCTCGTCGTGTTCGACCACGATCACAGTGTTGCCGAGATCGCGCAGCCGCTTCAGAGTTTCGAGCAGGCGGGCGTTATCGCGCTGATGCAAACCGATGGACGGCTCATCCAGCACATAGAGCACGCCGGTCAGGCCCGAACCGATCTGCGAGGCCAGCCGAATGCGCTGACTCTCGCCGCCGGACAGCGTGCCCGATGCCCGCGACAGCGTGAGATAATTGAGCCCGACGTCGAGCAGGAACGACAGCCGCTCGCGGATCTCCTTGAGCACGCGGCCGGCGATTTCGTTCTGCTGGGTGGTGAGCACCTTTGGCACGGTCTCGAACCATTCGCCGGCGTGACGCACCGACAACTCGCTGATCTCGCCGATATGCTTGCCGCCGATCTTGACGCACAGCGCTTCCGGCTTCAGCCGATAACCCTTGCAGGCATCGCAGGGAACGTCAGAAAAATACTTGCCGAGTTCCTCGCGCGCCCACTCGCTCTCGGTCTCGCGGAAGCGGCGATCGATATTGGTAACCACACCTTCGAACGGCTTCTTGGTATCGTAGGAGCGCACGCCGTCTTCATAGGAGAACTTGATCTCGTCATCGCCGGAGCCATGCAGCAACGCTCCTTGCGTTTTCTTTGGCAGGTCCTTCCACTTGGTGTCCAGCGTGAACTTGTAGAATTTGCCGAGCGCGGTCAGGGTCTGCAGATAGTATGGCGATGATGACTTCGCCCATGGCGCGATCGCGCCCTTGCGGAGCGTTAGCTCCTTGTCCGGAATGACGAGCTCTTCGTCGATGTGTTGCTCGACGCCAAGGCCGCCGCATTTCGGGCAGGCGCCGTATGGGTTGTTGAACGAAAACAGGCGCGGCTCGATCTCGGGAAGGGTGAAGCCGGACACCGGACAGGCAAATTTTTCCGAGAACAGGATGCGTTCGGGCCCACTCTTGTCGTGGATCTTGGCGACCTTCTTGTCGGCTTTCTTGCCATCGTCGGATGGCGCGGCAGCCGCATCGGCGTACTCGATCACCGCCAGTCCTTCGGCGAGCTTCAGCGCGGTCTCGAAGCTTTCGGCGAGGCGTTGGCCGAGATCCGGCCGCACCACGATGCGGTCGACCACCACGTCGATATCGTGCGGGAATTTCTTGTCGAGGACAGGCGCTTCGGCGAGCTCATGGAATGCACCATCGATCTTGACGCGCTGAAAACCCTTCTTGAGATACTCCGCCAGTTCTTTTCGATATTCTCCCTTGCGGCCGCGCACGACCGGAGCCAGCAGATAGAGCCGCGTGCCTTCGGGTAACGCCAGCACACGGTCAACCATCTGCGACACAGTCTGGCTCTCGATCGGAAGTCCCGTCGTGGGCGAATAGGGCACGCCGACGCGCGCCCACAATAGCCGCATGTAGTCGTAGATCTCGGTGACGGTGCCGACCGTCGAGCGCGGGTTCTTCGATGTGGTCTTCTGCTCGATGGAGATCGCCGGTGACAGCCCGTCAATCTGATCGACGTCCGGCTTCTGCATCATCTCCAGGAACTGGCGCGCGTAGGCCGACAGCGACTCGACATAGCGGCGCTGGCCTTCGGCATAGATGGTATCGAATGCCAGTGAGGATTTGCCGGAGCCCGACAGGCCTGTGAACACCACGAGTTTATCGCGCGGAATTTCCAGATCGACGTTCTTCAGGTTGTGTTCGCGCGCGCCGCGGATCGTGATGGCGCGTGTGGCGGAACCGGGTTGTTGCCGCTTCGCCTTGATGACTTCATCCATGACAGGCTTTTCCGAACCGCGACGGCCACGCCGCGTCTGGGCGCGCCGCACCGGGCGGAATCCCGGCTCGCGCCATATTGGGGCTATCTGTGGAACGTAGATAGAACGGCAGGCGATTTCCAGAGGGCGTCAGCGATCCGCACTGATTTCGTCCCCCGCGGGGTCTGGTCATATCCACTGGCTGTCGGCTTGGCAGAAGCCTCGTGCGAACGCGCACCCGAATCGGCGCTCAAACAACAAAAAGGCCGGCAAAAGCCGGCCTTCCATAGTTTTCCGAGAGAAGTTCGGATCAGGCGCGATCAGTACCGTGCAATGGCCGGGCCACCCCAGCGGTAGTTGATGCGCGCGGTGACGAGGTCCACGTCGCCGCCGGTGCGGTATGGATTTCCGGCAGCGGGATTGCCTGTGAAGTTGACATCATGGCGATCCAGGAAAATATGATCGTATTCAAATGCCACCGACCAGTTCGGAGCAAAGCCAACTTCAACACCACCACCGATCGTTGCGCCCCAGCGGGTGTCGGTACCGCTCGACGAAAATGCAGCGCCTGTAGTATTAGAGATAAAATCGAAGCGCTGGTCCACCACGGCTGCACCGCCCTTGGCGTAGAGCAAGGCGCTATCCCACGCATAGCCCACCTGACCTGTGAACAGGCCGAACGCGTCTGTTTTCGAAGCGATCTGGTTCGTTGTGAAGACGGCATTCGGCGTACGACTGCTCAGGTCGGCCCAGTTGCCTTGTGCTTCCAGACCGAAGACCCAGTTGCCGCTCTGCCAGCGATAGCCGAGCTGCCCACCGGCGACTCCACCAGTTGCATCGTAAGAACCGAGATCAACTCCAGCCGCATTGGAACGATGATCGTGCGCCGATCCCCAGCCGCCGTTTGCGCCGATGTAGAAGCCGCTCCAGTCGTAGATCGCGGCAACCATCGGAGGAGCCTTGGTATAAGGCCGCGCTGCGAGGTCGGCTGCGGCGGCTGGCGCGGCGCTGAGGCCAATTGCGAGAGCACCGATGGCTCCGATCAGTAACTTGTTCATTGCAGTCCCCGGACTTCTGCTTCGTTTTAAGGCGCGAGCGCTGATATTCAGTCTGAATTTGTTAAATCCCATATACCGCGCGCCATGGCAAAAAGCCGTCTCCAAAATGCAACACTTGGGACCAAATTGATCCGTCCAAAGTTCAAAGTTTGTCCACGATTTCTGATCCCTACGTAGAATCTTTCTAAGCTGATTGGTGCGCGGGTCGTGCTGTTGTCTCTTGAGAACAAATATGGAACATTGTATATTCGACCGGTGGATAACCCGGCGATTGACAGTCTCGGTGACGTAACGGGAGTGTAGGGTCGCGACCGATGCCGGGAGGGGCGGGGCCGGAGTTGAACCGGCCGTGTTCATCCGTGTTGATAGTCGGGACCGTAGATTGGAGAACAGCGATGGCGGGTAGTGTGAACAAGGTCATTCTGATCGGCAATCTCGGCGCCGATCCAGAAATCAAGCGGACCCAGGACGGCCGGCCGATCGCCAATTTGCGGATCGCGACCTCTGAAAGCTGGCGGGACAAGGGCAGCGGTGAGCGCAAGGAGAAAACCGAGTGGCACCGCGTCGTGATTTTCAACGAGGGCCTCTGCAAGGTCGCTGAGCAGTATCTGAAGAAAGGCGCGAAGGTCTACATTGAGGGTCAGTTGCAGACCCGCAAATGGACCGACCAGAGCGGCGTCGAAAAATACTCAACCGAAGTCGTGCTGCAGAATTTCAATTCGACGCTGACGATGCTCGATGGGCGCAGCGGTGGTAGCGGCGGCGGCAATTTCGGATCGGATGACTCCGGTGGCGATTTCGGGTCCGGAAGCCCGTCTGGCGGTGCGCCGCGCCGCGCGGTTGCGGCTGGAGCCCGACGCAGTGACATGGATGACGACATTCCGTTCTAGGGACTGTTCTGATGCTCGATTCCGAAATTCGCAGGTGCTTGCCGCCAGCCTTTGAGGCTAATCTCGGAGCTAAGAAAACACCGACAACTTTATGATTTTTAGTGTAGTTTTGTTTTCAGAAGCTCGCTTGGCAGACCAGCAGAGGCAGAAGGGAATTTCTGAACCGCCACATTAGGGAGCGAACTCGCCGTTCACGACCGTGGCCCGCACATCCGGCCAGGGACGTCAAAACTCCCTGGCAACCTTTATTTGGTGGTGGTTCTTAAAATTGGTGGCGATCCCGGCAGAACGAACAATCCGGCCTGCATCAACGGCTTAGGCTAGCTCACCCATCCAAACGTCTAGATTGTTTGGAAAGGGAAATTTTCTGCATTGGCTCACCGCGCCGGCAATGTCTTGTGCTGATTTGCCAAGGCCCGGCCCGCCGCACTGAGCGGCGCTCGCATCGGCATGTCTTACAGACCGTCGTGCGGGCAGGGCGGCATCAACCCAAACATTCAAATCAGCACAACGTGCCGAACGGCTCGGCGCGAAGGCGGCCGTATGGCCGAAACAAAGGAGAACTGACTATGAGTCACGACTACGCGATTTTTTGGAAGGACAAGGCTTCACACGACTTCGAATACGGGGCTCTCCGTACCAAGAATTTAGCCGAGGAAATTATCGTAGGCTGGCGTGACCAAACGGTCCTGGACGGATTCGATCACGAATTGACCGCTCACGCGCTAGAGCACTACGGCGTGTTGATCCAAGGCGGACTTGCCGAGACGCATCACGACGAGTTCGCCCGCAATACCATCGCCCTTTGCTGTCGGAATTTATCTTGGGAAATGCAGAAAGAGGGTTCCTCGAAACTTTCGTATGACGAAACGATGCTTGCGGCGCGAGCCCTTAAAGCCTTCAGCGAATACCTTCGGGGCAGGATTGTCGAACCTGCACCGGCCAAAGCCGCATGACCAACCAAAGGGCCCTTCGGGGCCCTTTTCGTTAACACTTGTTACAATTCCCTCAACGAAAAACACATGAAATCGCTGCGGTGCAGTTGTTTCTTATGCGTGGCGCAGGCGTTTCTTGCATGTCGATTTGAGGGTGACCGAAACGACCCCTAACCATCCCTCAATCTCCGCTATCCTTTTTGCATCAACCTCAAAACTAAGGCGAGGCCATCAATGAACTATCTCCCGGAAGACGACAAAGGGGGGCGCTTTTCGAAGGATGATATCGTCGGAGACGACTATCTCTGCGAAAAATTCAACGTCGGAAAGTCTGCAACTGCCACATGGCGGCGCAAGGGTACGGGGCCTGCATGGCATCGTCTGAATGGCCGTCCGTACTACAAAATCTCGGATATTGAGCAGTGGATTCAATCCAACCGCATCAATCCCACTGCCGCATAACGAAAAAGCCCCGCAACGCCGCAAACGTTGCAAGGGCTCTATTCAATTCACCCCAACCACAGGGTTCCTGCAATGTATCCGCAACAAGTCTCTACTGCAACACAATCCAATAGCCCTCAATATTTCATCTTTCTCAAGAACGGCCGCTGGCGTCCGGTTGATGTACCGGCCGGTGAAGCACCGCTCGCGATTTGGTATCGTGGTTGCTGGCGCGTCGTGTTTCGCGCCGAGAGCGACGCGGAGTTCTTTGCCGCGCATCCGGAAGCGAAGTTCCGATTGCTGGTGCGGCCGAGTAAAGTCTACCGCGACTTTTTCATGTTTAAGATCACCACTCGCGACCCGGACATCTATGCCGATGGCGACGCGGGTGATTGGCGATATTACGACGCGAAGCGATACGGCACGCCGCTAGAATTTCTGAAGTCAGAATGCGATCGGATGCTGGCTCATCCGCATCGTTGTAGCAACCCGGAACGCTGGCTCGCGAGTCAGGCGCACTGACATGCGTAGCGCCGAGTTTGAAGAACACGCGCTGGCGCTAGTGGCACGGGGCTATAACCCGCTTGTCATTGCGCCACGCTGCCAGCCCCGCCCTGACGGACGCAAGGTGCCGGAAGGCAAGGCACCGGGCGTTCGCTTCGGTGGTGAATGGCGTCTGGCGTTCGGCTGGGAGAAGTGGTGCACGGAACAGGTTTCCGAACACACGGTCCGGGCATGGGCACGTATGATCAGCACCGCCGAAGATGCCGGCATCGGTGTCGCGCTGGGTCGTGGCCTGATCTGCATTGACATCGACCTCGAAGAAGCCGTCGAATCACTGCTCGCAATCCTGCCGCCGAGCCCGGTGCAGAAGAAGGGGCGCAAGGGCATCTCGCTTTTCTATCGCGGCGACACCGAGAAGATTCGGTCGAAGAATTTTCGCACGCCAGAACGAGCCGGTCTCGTTGATCTGCTCGCCGAAGGCAAGCAGACCGTCTTGCCGCCGTCGATCCATCCAGACACGGGCGAGCCCTATTATTGGTGGACTGACTACACGCTTGCCGACTTCCGCGTCGAAGACTTGCCGGAACTGTCGGACGACATCGCCGAGCGCATCGGCGAAGTTCTGAAGCCGTTCGGTTATGATCCTGAAGCCGAGAGGCCGGCAACGTTGGCAACGACCCAGGCGCGCAACACCGCCCCGGTGTCAGGCGGGCGCAGCATCTATCGTCAAGCCAATGATGACGCGCTGGCGAACCTCGATTGCTGGGTGCCGGACCTTCATCTCTACAAAGCCCGCCGCAAGCCCGGTGGTTTCGAGGCCGTCGCGCACTGGCGATCCTCCAGCACCGGGCGAGCGCTTGAGTTTCGCAAGCGGAATCTCAGCATCGTCCGCAAGGGTATTGAAGACTTCGGCACTGGCGAGAAATACACGCCGATCGATTTGGTCATGCGGGCGCGCGACTGTGACAAGAGCGCCGCGCTGAATTGGCTGCTTGAACGTCTTCCAGACGACGAGCCGAAAATTGTTCTGGTCAATGGCCCGAAGACGCTCGAGCGACTTCGGGCGCGCGACCATCAAAATCTCTAAGAATCGAAAGTAACTACCATGACTCCGCTGCCCAAGCTCTTTGAAAGGCCGCCCCACGACAATGATAACCGGCCGCGCGTTGCCACCAACGTGCCCGGCTCTTCATTCAAGCGTTTCGTTCCGGAGCAGTTCGAGACGGCCGACTACCTGATCAAGGGCATTCTCCCCTTGCACGGCGTCGCCATACTCGCCGGCCAGTATTCGAGCGGCAAGACGTTTATCGGCTTCGACCTTTCGTTGTCCCTGATCCACGGCGAGAAATTTCTTGGCCGCAAGACAAAACCCGGAGCCGTGTTGTGGATTGCGGCGGAGGGTGCGGGCATCGTGGAGCAGCGCCTTGAGGCCGCGCGACGTGCGAAGTTCAACGCCGGCATTGATGCCGACCATTTCCCGTTCCTATGGGTGGAGCCTGAACCGGCGAAGGATACCTACGCCGTTCTAGCCAACCTAGGCACCATGATCCGGGAAGCGAAGAACGAGTGCGAGAACCACCATCCCGACCGGCCTCTGCGGCTTGTCGTAATCGATACGCTGGCAGCGTATTTTTTGCTCGAAGATGAAAACGACAACGCCAAGGTCGGAACCTTCATGGCGAAGCTGGGCAAGATCGCGCGGGATTTGAATGTCCTGATCATGCCGATTCACCACATGGGCAAGATCGCCGATACCGGCATTCGTGGCGCAAGCGCCTTTGGCGCGGGGTGCGATGCGGCCATTGCCGTTCTCGCGAGCATCCATCCACAGACCGGAGAGGTTGATGGCCCGCGTAGTATTTCACTCGCGAAGACTCGGGCTAGCACCCCCGGCCCCCTAACCTCATTCACGATCGAGCAGGTCGTAATCGGTGTTGACCGAGACGGCGACGACATCACACCCGGATACGTGCAGTACGTCCCGGTGGGGACGGGTAGCAAGGGCGGGTCGCCATCGCGTGGTGTTCGCACGCTGCTAGAGTCGATCAGTGAGGCTATGATTAAGCACGGTGCCGACGTTGAGGTGTGTGAGGGCGAGCCGTGTAAGAGGGTTGTCCGTAGCGATCATGTCCGCGATGAGTTCATGCGCCGCTACGGCACCGGAGACTCTGCCAAGGATGACACCAAGCGCCGGGCGTACGACCGCGCAATCAACAGCATTCTGAATGCACAGACGCACGTAACTCGCCTTGTTGGTGTCGTGGAGTACATCTGGCCGGTGCAGTTGTAGCTCCGCTGAGCACAGATTGCTCGGGCAAGGCAGGTTTCAATTCAGAGGATCGACGCCGGCTCGTTGGTCTCAGAGCTTTCCCCAACGGGCCGACTCAGAGAGTCGTGGGCGGGCTCTACGCTGAAGTTTATTGTGTGTCAGAGGCTCGGCGCTGGCGCTTCTATGTGGGGCAGTCCGAGCCGGTGGTTGGTGAGATTCGCGTGCGGTGGGATAGGGGAGCAATGCCCGGTGCCGAGAAAGACAGTCGATAATATAGATACGATTGATCGGCTGGATAGCCTTTATGCCGTCTTTGTCGTAGACGGCAGCGTACCGCAAACTGGCCAAATTCCGCATTCGCGTGCACATCACGCAGCGACATGCTGGCGGCGAGATTTTGTATCAGGGGTTTTGAGCATGGCTATCGAGAAGAAAGTCAAAGTTAAAGGGCACTGTCCCCAGTGCGGGCCGGATAGATGGACGATAATCAAGGGAGAGTTCACTCGCAATGAATCCCAAGATGACATTTCGGTTAGTACAGATCATCGCATATTGCAGTGCCCAGCGTGTGAGACAGTTTATCACCAGACGAATATGACTTGTTCAGAAGACTATGACTTGATCGAGAATGAATTTACCGGAGAAACCGAATTTATTCTCAATGAGGATATTAAGCACTGGCCGCCCCCAACAAAACGCCAACGGCCAGCGTGGCTCGATAAGTTACCAACGGTTGATACTGACTTGTATCGGCTTCTTCGAGATGTTTATTCTGCACTTGATGCTGACCTTGATGTGCTCGCGGCTATCGGCATTCGAACAACATTCGACCGAGGCTCCGAGCTGCTGTCGGTCGATCCCGCGAAGACGTTCAAAGATAAGATTGACGATCTCGTAATAGGCGGCCACATCGGCGCTAACGAACGGGATGCACTATCCATCATGACTGAAGCAGGGAACGCATCTGCTCACCGGGGTTGGAAGCCGACCGAAGCGCAGCTTGAAACAATGCTCCAAATAATTGAATCGTTCGTCCACCGAAGCTTTATTTTGAAAGCCGACATTACAAAGCTAAGAAATGCCGTCCCAGCAAAACCTAAGCGAAAACCTTAAAGTCGTAGAATTTGTCTGCGGGCCGAACCACCCGTACCTAAGAGTCATCTTCGACGCTCACGTCGGCCGCGCGTTCGGTGAAACGGTGAGGCTTGATGGAGGAACGGGCGGTTTTTTACGGGACGCTATCTAGTGTTTGGCTCATGAATCCAGGATTGTCCGCTTTAAAGGGTAGAACAGACACGGCCTGATCGGCCTAAGGAACGTTTGCAAATGACGCAGTGAGGCGGATTCCAAAATCTGCCGCCATCTCGCGCTCGCGAGATACTCGTTGATGCCGATGGGCGATCGGTACCAAGCCGACTATAATTCCCCATCGATTCGCAGAACCTTTTGGATTCAATCTCAATTGCTCAAGACTCCAGTTCTTTCAGATACGATTGTCATCTCGGCGAGTGCACAGCTCGCTGCCCGTCTCTCCTCCATCTTATCGGTGAGGGGCACATACCTTCCAATCATCGACGGCCCCCGACTACAGCGACCAGATAGAGACGCTGAGGTTATCAGGCGCACAAATGCGGTTGCTCGCTCCCGAGCAAAACGGATCATACTTGCAGGCTTATCACGTGACTCTGCTAGCGCACTCGAAAACAAATTTCCGAGAAGTCGCATAACGTGGGTGAACGAAGGCGATGATCTCAGCGCACTGATGAATGGCGATGCTCAATTAAAATCTCCTCTGATGTGGGGACGAGATAACATCGGAATTGGTTTGCTCCAGGCACTTCGCTCCAAACGTATATTAGCCTTCGAAAACCGCTCCTCCCGCGAGGAAATACATGTAGCGCCGAAGTCAAATCACCTGGTCATTTGCGAACGAGGCGATGATCTGGACCAAGTCATTGCTGCCAATTACGCTCACGCGTTGGACGCAGGCCTGTTCTTAATTTCTCAGACTGAACGCGAACATGCAGACGACATCCTTGAGCGATTCTACTCGGTGTATGACGATCGCGACCGATCGGCCACTGACGCCCTACGAGAGCTTCGGAGCGAGCTACGCGCAATCGCCGGCAACGTACCAATCCCAGCGAACGGCTCGATAACGTTTATCTCGGACGGTCTTCCATTTGGCTTCGCGTTTCCGGAGGTGCCTTCGACGCACCTCTTTGGCCTTGATCTAGGAATATCGATTATTCACGGCTTTGCCGCCGAGCAGCCAAATGCGCGGGGCGTGCAAGTCGCCGCTTTGGTTAATCCCGAGACGACACCCGCACCAGAGATCAGTGCCGCTGCAAGGATATTATCGGAGCAGCGCCTCTTCGCGCGGGTCTATGAGGGACCGGCTGCGAACGTTACTTCGATTTCCGAGATGATAGAACTCTTTCCGTACGATCTGCTCGTGATTGCGACGCACTGCGGCGATGTCTCCGGCTATCGTTGGACATATCAATTCACTGATTCTGAAGGAATCGATCGGAACTTGGTGGTGGACATAGCACTCGGGATCGGGCGCACTTCGGAGAAAGACCTTTTGCACGTCACGGAGTTCATGCGCTTTGTTTCGCTCGATGGAGTACCGTGGAATGATCCAGCTGAGAAAGCAAAGTTGTATGTCGGCAAGGCCATACTGGATTTTATGGAACGTGCGCGAGCTAAGGGCGATAACGAGTTGGAGCCTGTGACCAAGGAGACAGTGGATCGCGTCGTAGGGTCTGCGGCTCTTAGAATGCACGATAACAACTTCATAGCGCTGCCTCGATCGGTCGCGAATGAAGGCACTCCGATAGTTATCAACAATGCCTGCGTTTCATGGCGAAGGTTGGCGACAAACTTCATGTTCGGCGGCGCGCGCGGATACGTTGGAACGCTCTTTCCCATATCAACGACCGAGGCAGAGAGTGTCTTGCTTCGCGCTCTGGGCAAACATCATGGCAAAGTGTTACCGCACGCATTGTGGTCTGCGCAGCGTGAGACATATAACGACGACGTTAGGCGGCCGTACGTGGTGGCCGGAGTATACACCCAACGCATTCGCGCCGCCGCCGGCGATGTCCCTCGTCACATTGTGAGGGAGCTACGTCGCGGTCGGGACGCGTGGATACCCTATCGCGATCACGGCGGCCGTCACGGCTCCGATTGGAAGCGCACAGTCGGCGCGCATGTCTCGTTCTTCGAACGTGAATTAGAGTGGTTCCGCCTGGAATGGGGCCTAGATTAGAGCGTGCATTTCATATCGACGCAGGTATAGATCGCCGCAACGCCATTCGTCCAGGATGGGGCACATGTTCATGGTTGCGAGAAGATTCGTCTAATCCCGCGAGCCCGCATCATCCGAACAAGTCGCAGGCCGTCCGCCATCCTGATGCACGCTCGATAGGCCCACGGCACGACATACGATCCGGCCCACAGCGCGACGATAGCCAGATAAAGTGGGCGTCGTTATGGCCTACGTTATTTCAACAATCAAAGATGCGCCTTGTCATGTTTCATGGCTGGCGCTCCAATCGAGCGTTCTTGATTGCGCAGTTCTTGCTCGGCCTGATGCTCGAACTCCTTATTCCTGCCGTTAGGAAAGCCGGCTTGCTGCCATAGCTCATACGCGCGGCGCTCGATCTGCTCTCGGGTTGGTTTGCTCATGCGCGTACTCCCAAGAGTGCACGGTCCCGCTTACCCATTGCTGCCCCTCCGCAGCACGTCCTCGGCGAGCGCGTTCCAGTCGGCGGCGAGCTTCGGCCACGCCTCCCTGTCGGGCGCGTACCTTGCCTGCTCGGCGTGGGCATGGCACTCGTCCGCTATCGCGCGGTATCTTCCAATGTTCTGATCGGACATCCATTTGAGGTTGTCCGCGCCGCTCATCACCGCATGCTCTCGGAGCCGATTGTTTCGAGGCTTCGAAGAGGAGCGAGCGCTTCGAGCCTATGGAGGTCTCGCAATCCCCTGGCTAGCTGGCGAAGGTCGTTCCTCGCTGCGCCGGCAGGGAGTTTGCGCGCACGCCGAAGCGCATCGGTCGCGTGCAGCAGTATCGGGGCCTTGGATATGTCGGTCATGTCGGCGGCCGCAGTCCGGAGGATGAGAGCCACGCGTCTATGCGCGAGGCTTTCTCGGCCTGGTCGGCCCGCTTCAGAAGAAGCTTGCGGTCCTTGCCGGACGTGAGGGCTGCGGCCTCGTCCCTGAGATGCAGAGCCTCGTCGTTGAGCCGCTGTTGGAAGGTCTTCTCGTGCTTGACGCGGGCACGCTGATTCATGACGCTGTTCCTTTCCGCTAGAGGAAGGCTGAGCGCAATTTAGGGGGTTTCGTCATATACGAAAGGATATTGGGAGATTGTGCGTCAAAAATTGACAAAGCGCGAATCGTTTTTTTGTGAGCTGTCCGGATTGTTTCATCGCGCCGTCGTGTAAATTAATTCCTCTTTGTAAGCGCCTTGAAGGAGCTTTGCCGCAGCAGTCATCCGCGCCCCGCAACGAAGGATGGCTCACAATCACTATGCCGTCCTTCATTCCTAATACAAGTTCGATAGCTCCGCCGGCACGACACAGCTGCCGGCCCATACCCCACGTTCGGCTCGCAACCATGCTCGGGTTTAGGCCAACGTTCCGCGATTGGGCCGGCGATATGACGAACTTCCCGCGCGAGGTTTGCGAACAAGCTTGTCGCGCACCTCGTGTCAGACGCAACGGAAGCGGCTTACAGGCGCGTTTCGGACGCGCGCTGGCGAAGCGGCGGCGAAAAATAGGGCTTGGGTTGCGTATTGTGCGGGCGACACGGCTGACACCTGGCGCCGTTAAGGCGTTTCGCGCTTTGGGGCTGATGCCACGCCGCTATATATCGCCGCGTGGACCGCCGCGTCTTTTGCGGCTCTAATTTCGCGTGCGGCTTTGAGCGCTCGGCGCAGAAACGGGTCTTCCGTGGTCAGAGTAATCAGCTTGTTGCAGTTGCGGCAATTGACCTGCGCTTCGTCGCGGATGCGGCTGGCCACCTCGCTGAAAATACGAGTGCAGGCCGGGCAGCGGAGTTTCACTTTGTCATCCACGACAATATCCCCTGTGAGATAGGGTAGTGTTGCGTAACGGGATTACAAAATTCTGAAAATGATCGATAGCAATGCACTTTCTTTCTTATCGAGCGTTCGCATCATCCGAACACCCGCTAGGCCGTCCACCATCCCTGATGCAAGTCCGGTAGGCCCACGGCACAACATAACTCCCAGCCCAAACACCACGGCCCGCGCGCTCCGCTTCCTTCTGAGCGCCAGCATACTTGCCCTTTGAGTATCGAGGCCAATCGAACGCGAGGCCGTTGCTCACCAACCACGATGCAACGTCTTCGCCATCGATTGAGCAGACCGCTACAACTCTCCCGTATTGATCCTTGCCGACGCCTTCGCAGCTTATGAGCCTGCCCGCGATATGCTCGTCAAGTTCGTTCGCGGCCTTGGCACCGCAGCGATATTGCAAGCTGTCGTCACCGCGACAGAGTTGGGATGATTCGGGCGCGTCGATACCGGACAGGCGGATACGCTGCCCATGAATTTCGAGCGTGTCGCCGTCAATGACGGACGCTTGGCCTATGATTGTTTCCGCGAGTGCAGGCGACGAAATGAGCGTGACAAGCGTTGCGACCAAGAGACGGTTAAATCTTGGGGTCACCTCGCTTGATCCATGGCTTTCCACTTGCCGTCACGGATTGCCAACATGACCTGAGCCTGCGGCAAGAGCACGGGGTTTTGCTTGCTCGCTGCGAGCGCTTCGACTTTATCCCAATCGATTAACACCGTGCCGTCGTCTTTCACTTCATAAAGTGCTGTATCGTTGAGCGATTGTGTGATTTTGACAGTCTTGATGGCTTTCGGCTCTTGGGCGAATGTCCCGGTGACTAAAGTCAATACGGCTAAGAGGACAGCGTATCTCATCGCGGCGACCTATCTAATCCCGTTACTGCGTGACGACGATCAAACGCTCATCGATCTTTGGTCCCCGGCGATACGTGTAAGAAAAGGTGAAGCCATTCGCTTTTAGCTTTTTGTCTTTGCGAGATTCGAACATTTGGCGCAGGTGGTCTCGTTCGGCCGGGGCGTACATGGCAGCCAGTACGTCTACCATCTTGAATGCTTCGTTGCGGTCTGCATGAAGACCGTAGCCGATGTCGTCAAACCAGTCGTTCCACATAACCTTCACGTTTTCGACGCGACCGCCTTTCGGCGTTTCATTGATGAAGTATTTTGCAGTCTGAGCCGCCCCGCTTACACAACCGAACAGTGAACCGTCACCTAACATAGGTCCGGTAACCTTGGATTGAGGACACTGATACGCGGCCTTAAATCGTTGAGTCTCGACTTTGAACGGCGCGAAATTGGCAGCGCTAGCCTGTCCCGCGATGCACGCCAGCACAAAAGCCGAAATCACAACGCCCCTCATGTTCCCTCCCACTATAATCATCGGTTCGGCGGTGGTCTTCCAAACCGATACATACCAACCGGCTCGCGAAGTTGCGGCAAGCCTTTCGGCCGATCTGGATAAATGAACTCTTCGCCGCGAAGCCATCGCCCGTCGAAGCGGTCCCAAAACTGAATCGCGTCTAGCTGCACCGCGAACTCATACACACACCACGATCCGTCGCGTTGAATCCGCTCGCGGGTCGCATCAAACGGGATACTATTCATTTTGCAAACCGCGTCGATAAAGCCCCAATGCGCGCGAACGTAGCTTTCTTCAAGCGCGACGTGATAAGGGCGCGATTTCTTCCACCGATATTCACCGCCGCCGCGTTGGTGAAAGTCCTTCCGCTGCATCATGAACTCTGGCAACCGGGCAATGCCGTTGGCGATGCGCCTGGCTTCGTCCGATGTTAAATGATTGTGCGCGAAGCCGATGTCTTGAAGATCGTCGCGGCAATGGACATAGGCTAGCGGCACGCCCTTGGCGTCAATGACGACAAACGGTCCCGCGCCGTCTCGGCGGACCTGCCATGGGGGTGGAAAACTGCGTTTGGGACGGCTTGACTCCATTAGAACAAAATAGGAACATGTATCCTAATGGGTCAAGACGGAATATCGGCATGAAGGCCGAACGACAGCTCGATCAAGCGGAAGCCGAAAGTTTGGAAGCCGCAGTAGCGCGGGCGATTGAAGCTTGTGACGGTGATTTGCGCGCGACGATCCGGGCGTTGCTCGTGGCGAACGAATTTCTAGAAGCGCAAATCTCGCACGGATATCGGCGCGGCGTGAGACACGGAAGATTCAATACCTATTCGGGATAACGGTGATGGGATGGCGCTCGCAAGAGAATACGAACTGACCAACAAACGCGACTTCACTCGCTTGCCGTGGCGTGATCGGAAGATCATTCAACGGGCCGGATGGGTTGCCGCTCTAGTGATCGTGTTTGTCTGTATCGCGGCCGGTCATTTCAGGTGACGCGATCATGGCCGATGTAACCTATTACGTAGCGCTACCGTTCGGCACTGGCGATGACGGTCCTGAGCCGCGCGAAGCGGTTGAATGCATTAGCGCAAGCGCTGCCATTCTGCAGGCCGAACGAATGGCGCGGACTGAGGGGCATATCGGCGCTGTGGCGTTCAGCCGTACCGGCGATCCGGGCAGCGGTGAATTTGCGGATGCGGTTGTGTTGCTGTCGTTTGGTGTGGTGCCGGACGATTTGAGTGAGTTGTAGTCAAGCACGCCAACCGAAGCGAAGGGACGTAGCGAAGTTATTCCAGCGGGTGTTCGCCTCACTCACCTCCATTGGAATAGCTGCATTGCCGTACTCGATCTTCAAATTCGTCGGCGCGCTTGAATCACGGCCAAACCGATGCCTTCAACCGGCTCGGACCAACCGGAACTTCCGAGATCACCCCGTAACCGGATATGCGGTAGACGTGCCAAAACTGACGCGAATGACCCAACTCGGACATCGCAGTTGGACTCGAATGATCTACCTATAGTCGATTAGATTCGCTCGAAAGCTCCTTGATCTTCCATCGCGAAGTATCCCAGCGCTCCTCCGACGCCACGAGTAATCTCGACAAGCGGTAGCGCGGGTGGTAGGACGCCCAAGGCGTTTTGGGGAAAATCATGCGACGGCGGCTGGAAGTCTTTATTCCAATCGTGCTGCTCTCGATCTTTGTGCAATTGCTTGCACCGATCGCGGCATTTCGCGTGGTCGCCTACGCTGTAACTGATCCCCTCTATATGGCGTCGATCTGCACGGAAATGTCCTCCGGGGATATGCAGACGACACCGGCCAAGACGCAGCATGATCATGGAGATTGCTGCGTATTTTGTGCGGCTGGCCATGGTGGCCCCATCGCCGTCGAGCCACCTTCGCTTATTTTTGTAAGTCTGCAGCGCCTATACCAGAGAGTGTCCAGGCTGGAAGCCGCAGACCCAAAGCCGACGGTTCGAGTCGGATCGAACGCCCAAGCGCGCGCACCGCCGCAGTTGACGTGAAGCTTGGCGGCCAATGGTCGCCTCGATGCGTTCACAACTTAACTTGCGGAGAATTTTCATGTCTATCCGTCTTTGGCGCGCGGGCCTGCCGGGGCTCGCGATAATGCTCGTTCCCTTCAATCAAAGCGTCGCCCACGAGATCGTCGGCAATCGTTTCTTTCCTGCGACGCTCGGCATCGACGACCCAGGTGTCAATGACGAACTGTCGCTTCCAACCGTCGACAGCTTCAAGACCGGTGATGTTCCGCCTGTGCGGCAGCGCGATATATCCGGGGAGTTCTCCAAACGGATCACCGAGGATTTCGCGGTGTCGTTCGGTTCGACTTACACCTTTCTCGGCCCGGTGGGGCCGACGGCAGCGGGAGCCAACGGATTCCAGAACCTCGACTCCACCTTCAAGTACAGGGTCTTCAAGAACGTCGAACATGAGTTTGTGATGTCGGTCGGGCTCAGCGTCGAGTGGGGTGGCACGGGTGCGGCGAATGTCGGCGCGGAACCCTTCAACCATTACACGCCGAACATCTATTTTGGCAAAGGACTTGGCGACCTTCCGGATACGCTGTCCTGGATCAGACCGGTCGCGATCACCGGTCAGGTCGGCTACGCGATCCCGGCTAGGAATTTCACAACGACCTTTGGCATCGATCCGGATACCGGCAATCAGACCGTCGACACCGAGTTCCATCCGCGTGTGCTGAACTGGGGTGCGACGATCCAGTACAGCATGCCCTACCTGAAGTCCTCCGTGGTCGATCTCGGCCTGCCAGACTTCATCAATCACCTGATCCCGCTGGTTGAAGCGACCTTACAGACGCCGGTGGCGAATACGCTCACCTCGGGAACGATGACGACGGGCACCATCAATCCCGGCGTGATCTGGGTTGGAAACACCTTTCAGTTCGCCATCGAGGCGCTGATCCCGATCAATCGGCAAAGCGGGACCAATGTCGGGGTGCTCGCTCAATTGCATCTCTACCTCGATGATATCGACCCGCGCGGGATCGGCAAACCGCTGTTCGGCGGCCCTGTCCAGCCCGCAAGCCCCTTTCCGAGGTAATTGATCATGCGACGCTTGTCTCTGATTTCAATCATCCCGCTGCTGTCGTTGCTCGCAACCGGTGAAGCGACCGCCCATGCCTTTCTGGACCACGCCGAACCCCGCGTCGGCAACAGGGTCGCAAGCCCACCGCGCGAGGTGACGTTGTGGTTTACGCAGAAGGTGGAGCCAGCGTTCAGCAACGTTACCGTGACCAACGCAGCCGGTCAGCGCGTCGATACCGGAAAACCGCGCTTTGGCGGCAGCCAGATGTCAATCTCGCTGCGTTCGGGCGGTGCCGGAACATACCATGTGACATGGCATGTGCTTTCGGTCGACACGCACACGACTGACGGCAATTTCACATTTCAAGTCGGCCAGTAAAGCCGCGCGCCAAGCCAATGGACTTGCTCGGAGCGGGGATTGACGGCCCCTTGATCGTCATTCGGGCAATTCACTTCGCCGCCACCGCGATAATAGCCGGAACTCTGATTTTCCGGGCGGTGGTAGCGGAGCCCGCTTTGCGTTCGACACAGGTAGCAACAACAGTTGTCCGGTCTCAGATTCATCTGACCGCATGGATCGGTCTCGCCATCGCGGCAGCCACCGGAGTGATCTGGCTTCAATTGCAGGCAGTGTCGATGAGTGGACTGCACTTCGGTGAGGCCATGACATCGGGGGTGCTGTCGACGGTAGTGAATAAGACGCAATTCGGACTGGTGTCGACAATTCGCTTCGTGCTGGCGATTATTCTGGCCGCTTGTTTGGCGTCTGACCGCCTAGCGCTATCGCGCTGGTCAGGGCTCGCATCAGCCCTCGGCCTGATCGCAGCCATCGCATGGACCGGCCACGCTGGGTCAACTTCGGGCGAAACGGGATACCTGCATCTGATGGCCGACGCGTTGCATCTTATCGCTGCGGCAGCTTGGCTCGGAGGTCTTGTCTCGCTGGCGCTTCTGCTTGCCGCGGCTTGGCGCTATCACGCTCTTGCATGGGTGTCGCTTGCCCGGGACGCGGCCCAAAGATTCTCGACGTTGGGCATCGTCAGTGTAGCAACCCTATTGGTAAGCGGCATCATCAACTCTTGGATTCTGGTTGGGTCAGTTCACGCGCTGCTTATCACCCAGTATGGACAACTCCTGATGCTGAAGGTTATCGTTTTCGTTATCATGCTGATGTTCGCTGCGGCTAACCGGTTTTGGTTGACGCCTCAACTTGTCATTTCGTCAGAGAATGAGGCGCAGCTCGAGGTGCTGCGTCAACTTACGCGCAATAGTCTAATCGAGATCGCTTTGGGTTTCGCAATCTTCGCAATTGTCGGCGCGCTCGGTACGTTGCATCCCGCAATCCACGGTTTGTAAATTGGCGACGATTGATTGAAGGTCGGCGACTTCGGTTAATGGCCGATTTTGTTGCAAAAGTCAGTTGAGACAAGCGGCGAAGCGTGATTCCGTTGTGTTGACGCGAATCTCGGCGAGGTCGATCGATGATGGGCCGTCTGAAGAGTGACCAGAGTCAACTGTTCTACGAGTTCCACCTTAGCGACGCGGTTCCTGAAGATCATCTGGTGCGGAAGATCGATACTGCGCTCGATCTCAGCTGGCTTCACAGCGAACTTGCACCTCATTATTCGTCGATGGGTCGCCCGTCGATTGATCCGGAACTGATGATCCGGATGCTTATCGTGGGATATGTCTTTGCGATCCGCTCAGAACGGCTGATCTGCCGCGAAGTGCAAGTGAACTTGGCTTATCGGTGGTTCTGCAAACTCGGCATCGAGGACGCAATTCCCGATCATTCGGCGTTCTCGCGTGCCCGCAACGAGCGCTTCCGCGATGGGGATGTTTTTCGTCGTGTGTTCGAGCGGGTCGTCGAAGCGTGCATTGCGGCCGGTCTGGTTGGCGGTGATGGCTTTGCCGTCGATGCGAGCCTGATTCAGGCGGACGCCAATAAGCAACGCTCGATCGCGGGTCAGGATTGGCGCAGGGATCGCGATCCCAAGAGGTCCAGCCGCGCGGTGAAGGAGTATCTGGCGACCCTCGACGATATGGCGTGGGGCGCGGCCAGCGACGTGGTCCCGAAGTTCGTCTCGCCATCCGATCCGGCAGCCCAGTGGACCGGCGCTCACAAGGGACCGGCATTCTTCGCTTACTCCGACAACTATCTCATCGACGTGAAGTTCGGTGTCATCGTTGATGTTGAAGCATCCCGCTCCATCCGCCAGGCCGAGGTCGGCGCGGCAAAGACCATGATCGAGCGGACCGAAGAGCGCTTCGGCCTCAAGCCAGAGCGGCTTGTCGGAGATACCGCTTACGGTGCGGCTCCGATGCTGAACTGGCTAGTCGAGGACAAGGGCATCGCGCCACATATCCCTGTGTTCGATAAGTCGAAGCGGGATGACGGCACCTTCTCGCGCAGCGACTTTCGATATGATCCGACCACCGACGTCTACCACTGTCCCGCGGGCAAGACCCTGACGACGACGGGGACACTTGTGAATGGCGGGACCACGCTGATCTATTTGGCTAGAAAGCGCGATTGCGATGGCTGCAAACTCAGAGGACAGTGCTGTCCGAAGGTCCCCTTTCGCAAGATCCCGCGCGACATTCATGAGCACGCCCGCGACGTCGCCCGGTCGCTCGCCGGCACTGATGGCTTTGAGACTTCGCGACGTGAACGCAAGAAGATCGAGATGCGGTTCGCTCACCTGAAGCGCATTCTAAAGCTTGCTCGACTTCGACTGCGTGGTCCACGAGGCGCCCAGGATGAGTTTGTTCTGGCCGCCATCGCTCAGAACCTGCGGCGGCTCGCAACTCTGGTCGCGCGACCGCCACCGGCACAGGTTCTGCGCCTCGCGTAGAGTTAGAGTTAGAGTTGTGTAGAGGAGTCAGGGCCGGCGGATCAAAGCCGGTTGCCCCCAGCCGAATACGAGCATCCATCAGGCGCAACCGACTTTTGCAACAAAATCGGCCCTTTTCGGACATGCAGCGATGTCCGACTTGAGTCCTTTGTGCAGCACCAAAGCGGACTCTGCCGACTAATCCGCTTGCTATCTCAGTCACTCAACAATCCGCGCTGCTCAGCCTCCAAATCGCGCATATACCGTTCCATCTCGGAGCGCACCTGACCGGCAATTGCGCGCGGATCATCGCCGCCCATGATGTTGATGGTCGGGTTGAGGCTATAGGTGTGGCTCGTTGTGTTGGTGCTCGAACCAGCAACCGCCGCAGCCCCATCGGCGGTCACCGAGCGCGGTCAGCATGCGGAAGCCGATGAGCATGGCGCTGAGACGTGCAGCGCCAGCAACGGCGAACCCCGCCATCGCAACGCTAAGCCCGACGATGCCGCGCGCGACCATCGCAATAGGAGCTAGTAGGCCGGTCATGGCGAGCAAGCCAACGCGACCGACAGCGCCGAGCGCAAACATCAGTGGGCCAGCGGCAGCGGCGGCGGCGGTGAGACCGACGCCGATCTTGAGCATGGCGTGGAAGGTTGCTGCGAGGTTCTTCATCGCACCGGCCGGCCGCTCCATCATGCCGACGATTTCGGGCGTCACTGCCCGAACCAGCGTATTGGAAAAAGTCTGCCATAAAGCGCTGAGCCTGCGGGTTGCGCCCTCCAAGCCTTGCTGGCGCTTGGCGACTGTCTTCTTGCTATAGCCGGTCGCGCCTTCGTTTACGTCCTTCAGGATGGCCGCGAGGTCGGCCCCGATCAGAGAGCCCCAAGGTGCCGGTGAAGCTGCGGCTCGACGGTGTCGTGGTCGAAGCGATATGGACTGAACTTCATTGCCGTTCGCTGGTCATTACAACCTAGCGTCCAGCGCTATCGAAGCAATGAACTTACGCAAATCGTCTTTCCGACTTCGGCCCCCCTTGTCTCTGATCCAGAACTTCACTTTGTGCGTGACCGGTGCATTCCCCTCTGGTGGTATCTGCTCGGCCTCAAGGCCAGCGCGCGAAAAATGCACCTGCAATCTCGGCGGCACTCGCTTGGGAACGGTGGCAAGTATCACATATGCGCCGCCAGTCTCTCGGAAGACCTTCATGCCGGGTCCATGGACCGCAGAGTGAAAAGCAAGTTCGGATTCGGCTATGCCGACATGCCGCTTCTCAATCGGGCTTTTCGCTAACGACGCCTCAATGAAATGCTGCTGAAGCTCTGGCGGAACAGATTCCGGAACAACTTCGACAAGTACGGAGTATACTTCGTACTGCAATCTTGCACCAAAGCTCGTCGGCACCGCGTCCTTCGGCACGAGTTGAATCATAAACGTGACGCGCTCCGTTACTTCTGCGGGAAATTCGAGGACGACCTCAGCATCGAACGTCTTCCTGCCGTTGCAAGGGTCGAGCCGATCAAACGCCGGAACCGAATAGTAGAGCACAGGCCAAGTGCGGGTGAGTTGGTGGAGTGGTTCGATTATTATCTTGTCGGCGAACTCTCCGCTTGCGTATCGGTTGACTTGTCCCGTTGTATGGCAGGATACCTTTCCATGTTCGGTGACCTGATCTGTTCGCGAGACATCGTCGACAATGACACCGTCAGTCCCGAGGCGTTTTGCTGCAGTCTTGGGTGAGGGGTCTCGATCGACCAATACTACAATGGAGCCATCGGGCCGCGCGTCGAAACGAAGTAGACGAAAGCGGGAGTCCCCTCGTTTGACCGTTAACATTGTAAACGACATGGTATCTAGCTCCAAGGTCCCGCATGTCTAGCAGGGCGCTGAAAAACGGTCTCGCGTTTGGATCGATTTGATGATTCCGTTGTTGCGGGCGAGACGACGGGGGTGATTTGCGATGCGAGGCGGGGAAGAGCGATCGGACGGGATGTTCAGCTATGTTCGGCTGGAGAATCGCGTTGCGAAGGATCATCCGCTGCGGCCGATCCGTGCACTGGTCGATGAGGTTCTGGCCGGGATGAGTACCCGGTTCGCCGCGCTTTATTCGCATACCGGTCGTCCCTCGATCCCGCCGGAGCAATTGCTGAAGGCGCTGCTGCTGCAGGCGTTCTTTTCGGTGCGGTCGGAGCGGCAACTGATGGAGCAGCTCGACTATAATCTGCTGTTCCGCTGGTTCGTCGGATTGTCGATGGATGCGTCGGTTTGGGACGCCACGACGTTTACGAAGAATCGTGACCGGCTGCTTCAAGGCGACGTGGCGCGCGAGTTCCTGGCGGCGGTTCTGTCGCAGCCGCGGGTGAAGCGGCTTCTGTCGAACGACCACTTCAGCGTCGACGGCACGTTGATTGAGGCCTGGGCGTCGATGAAGAGCGTGCGGCCGAAAGACGATGGCGCGCCACCCCCATCCGGTGATGGCGGCCGCAACGTCGAGGTAAACTTCAGGGGCGAGAGGCGCACCAACGATACGCACGCCTCGACGACGGACCCTTCGGCGAAGCTCTACAAGAAAAGCCCCGGCGTCGGGGCCGCGCTGTGCTTCATGGGACATGCCCTGATGGAGAACCGCAACGGGCTGATCGTCGACGCCGTGCTGACGCCGGTCGATGGCCATGCCGAGCGCGCCGCTGCGCTGATCATGGTCGAACCGTTGGCGGACCGCCCGACGCGCATCACGCTCGGCGCGGACAAGGGCTACGACGCCGGCGACTTCGTCAACGAACTGCGCTCCATGAATGTGACGCCACACGTCGCGGCGAAGGAGAAGCATTCCACCATCGACAGCCGCACCACCTGTCATGCCGGGTACAGGACGAGTTTGCGGATCAGAAAGCGGATCGAGGAGGCGTTCGGCTGGATCAAGACCGTCGCTGGTCAGCGCAAGACAAAATTCCGCGGCGTGGATCGCGTCGGATGGGCCTTCACGCTGGCTGTCGCCGCCTACAACCTCATCCGCATCCCGAAACTGATCTTCTCATGATGACCAACGCATCGTCCCCGACGCGTGCGGAAAACCAGACGGTGCCAATGGTCGGACGTCGATGCGATTGGCGACAGCAAGAGCCCTATGCAAGTTGTTCAGCAGCCTGCTAGGAGACTGTCTGGCTCGTGCCGAACTATATTCACTAAATCAATGGCCGAAACTTCGCGATGGCGTCGAATGACGCCACCGTGAGCTTTTCGTAGCGCGTTCCGTCAATCTCAACTGGATAGTCGAGTTGGATTTCAAGCGGCCCGCTCATGACCGTGGCCAATGAGCGGTGCCCCCAGCAAAGCCGGTGGGCAAATGAATGCCGGACAGTGGCGCTTCGACACGGCCCGGGCGGAATTGCGTCCGCGAGACAACAACTTCGCGCATCTCAATGTGTGGGACGGTTACAGACTGCAACACGTTACTAGCGACCGGCGGCGCGGTAGGGATCGGCTTGCCATTCTCGTCGAGGGTAGCCTGACTCACAAACTCGTCGTCGTGATGAGTCCACTTGTCGTCCCACTTTTCGGCGTGACGGACGTGGTGTACCCAGCATGGGCGCTTCTCGCGTCGCTCTCCGGCCTGTTGATCGGGGGCCTTGCGCCACGTTTGCGTGACAGATGGAACGTCTTCCGCGACGCGGTTCGTACGAAGGGCTTCATTGACCGCAGCGACCTCGACATCAATCTCAGTAACCCTTGAGATGACGGCAGCCATCTTCTCGGCAAGCAAATCGTACTGCTCAAGCAACGCCTTCGACTCGACGCTCACGGCATGGCGGGCAGCTTCGGCACGGGCCCGGAGTTGGTCTAGCGACGCAAGCCGTTCGGCTTCCGCTTCGGCGATGATGGCATCATCGTGCGCCTTCTGAAGCTCTGCGATGCCGGCCTCAAGTCGAGCCACCGTCCGCCTCATGGCCCCAGCGCGTTCGTCTGCCACCCGATGATCATCATCGCTCATGAGTGCCAGGCCGGTGTGAACGTCTTGCAGCTTCTGCAAAGTATCGTCGCGCTCTTTTGTGCTGCGATCAATTTCAGCGGCGATGGTGGTGGAGTTCGGAGTCTTCTTGCCGAAGACTTTCGCAATGAAATTCATGGTGTGTATTCCTTTAGGAATTAGCGAGCGCGGTGAGTGCGCGGTGCCAACGATGATAGGCGGAGTGCTCGATCGCGCTGAGAGCAAGCATCTCGCTACGGATTCCAAGCGCATTCAGGGCCTTCGCGTCGGCCAATTGCTTGCGGACATTTGCGTAGTCCTGCGACGCTGCTTTCGCTTCATCGAGCAGGGATTGCTTACGGGTGGTCAAAACAGAAGTTCCTTGATGGGTGTGAGCCGTTCGGCTTCGGTTGCAAGCCGGTGAACGTTGAAGCTAACGCGGTGGCGGGCGATGATGGCGTCGATCTCCAAGCGGCGAAGTCGGGTGACATCGGCGGTGTACAGTTCGGATAGTGGTCGTAGATCGGTGAGGTTCATTGCACGCCCTCAATAGTGTGAGCGGCGAGGTACTGATTCAGGTCGCGGACTTCGAACCGAAAAACGTTACCGATGCGAATGTGGCGCGGACCGCGTCCAGATTTGACGATCCCGCCAAACGTGGTCGGGGGAATATTTAGGTGTGCAGCGGCTTTTCGCAGAGAAAGAGATTTGGACATGAGGTTCGGTCCTTTCCAACCCGGCCCCGGACGGCGGGAAGAGAAACCGCCGTCCGGTTAGGGTTTCACCCACTTGCTCTCCGAGGCAGAGAGTAAGTTCGCGTATCCTGCCCGATCAGACCAAATCGACCAGTACGTTCGGGTATCTCTTAAGCTGCACTCTTGCGACGACGGCGAGGCACGTTGTCGTTCGCAGCTTGGCGGGGATTGCGTGCTTCACGTTCGGCGAGCACCGCGCGCTTTTCTTCGGCGCTCATGCGGAGCAACTTTTGTTCGACGCCGATATCGATCAAAGCTGCCCATGTCGTCGGAATATCAGTCCCCAAACGCATCGCGAAGGTTGCAAGCTCGCCAACCAATTCTGACGGCAAGGTTTGAAGGCATGGCGTCGGCACGAAAGCGAACCCGAGCACCGACAGAACGGCCTCGAGTGATTCTAGCGACGGACGATTTTTGGCGCGCCACTGCTTCACGGTTGGACGTTTGATTCCAGAAAAATCCTCTAAATCTTGGTATCGCAACCCCTGTCGAGCTAGCTCGCTGAATACAAGGCGAACGATTGGCATTACGCCCTGAGGCATGGTGGCGGTGCGCCGGTTCAAGCGACGGAGGCGTTCGACCTTGATCGGGCGGACACTGAAATCGGGCGGATAAAGCTGAGCGGTGGACATGGGGGCATCCTGAGAGCGATTAAAACTGCCCCAAGACTGCCGTCCGTAACGTCGAATGAAGAGCCCATTGCAATAGCCCTGCGATCATGAGCGCCACCGTCACCGAGGCCTCATGTTAAGAACAAAAACCTACCTTTAGGATTGTATATCTACCGGACGTGGACGGTCGCGCGTCACCCGCACCCCGGACGAGGTTGGGAGGACCCAAATACCTTTGTGCGTTGCACAAATAGAATAATCTTCCATCAATCGTGAATTTACGAAAGTTGCGCTGAACAGCGCTCGGATGAGCTACGGGGCTGGTCCGGTCGTCACTGCGCAGTCGCGGATCATCGCTACGGAGTGTGGTTCGGTCGGTGGTATCGCGCGTCTGTCTGAAATCGAGCGATCGAAATCGACCGGCTTTCAATTACCCCTTCGATCCGCGCCGCTTCCTGATCTCGATCCGTTTTTCGACACGCGGCGCTTGCGAGCATTCGTTTGTTGCGCTCGATCCTGCGGCCGCTTCTGTTTTCGTTCGCTCGTAATGCTTGGAGATATCTTTCAGCGCTTCGTCTTCGAGACGAAAAACAACATCTGCAAGCAAACTAGGTCGCGGACTAGGCCACCTCGCGGGTCTGTTCGGGCCCGACCCGGCCAATCTCCGCTCGCGATTTCAAGTGATTTAGATCACTGAGAGGCAAGGCTTATCCTCGTATGTTTTAGGGAAGTGATGGCAATCCGCCGTTACGGTGAACACGGGAGAAGCAAAATGTCTGATAACTCGACGCACTCTGAGCTGTCTGAACTGTCCTCTGAGGAGCTTGAACTGGTCTCTGGCGGTGTTCTTGGTCTCGACGATGTAGTCGGAGGCATCCTGATAGCTCTTGCTTACGATACGCTAAAGGAGGCTCACGTTTTCGATCCGCTCAATCCGGTCAAGATGGCTCAGGACTATGGGAACCAGCAGAAGGGACGTTGATTGAGCGTCAGCGAATCCGACAAGCGCCCGCGTAAAAAGCCATACCGTGGGCGTTCTTGTCAGCCGCCTCCATCTATGTGCGAGTGATCGGCCTGCATCACGAGCTTGTGGCTAAGTCGGTGGCTTAGGCGTGCCGCTGCAATGGAGGATGTTGCGCGAGGTTGCAGATGGCTCATCAACGGAAGTTGATCATCAACATCAACGATCTGATCGAGCTATCCGCGCGACGGCATAGCGTGTCGGCCGGCGTATAGAGCCGATACGACGCAAATATTTCAGGTGTGCTGAAGCGTACCGTGCGGACTGAGCACGTCGATGACCGCCGGCAAGTGCTTAGCTAGGAACCCAAAAATTTGATCCGGTGGCATATTAAGTTCGGTTGAGATCTTGTCGACGACACCGTCGCCGAGCGCTTTCTCCAATTGTTCCGCCGTGACGGGTTGGTTCGAGCTACTCCCAAGCCAAGAAGCGACCTGAGGCCCGAGCCCCGATTGACTCAATTTATCGAGCAACCCCTGCAGCGAACCCAGGCTCGTTTGCGCCAAAGCTTTGGACAAAAGACCAGGAAGCAACTGAGCCTCAAGCTGTCCAAGGACACCACCGGTCAATGCATCAAAAATTCCCATCGATCATCCCCGCACTGATTGCGCAAACCCATATTTCGCAAGATGGACGCTGGCTTTGTGATCAAAAACCGCGCGCTTGTCGGATCAGTTACCAACCGCGTCCGTCACGCACTTCTTCACATGACTGGTCTTGGCCGCACCCGCGAGCTTCTTCGAGGCGCTGTCGGCGTCACACGTCTTTGCGGCGTCGGCTTCGCACTTCTTCATGAAGCTATTCAGTGCAGCTCCAGCGAGCTTCTTGTCGGCCGCATCGGACTTGCATGAAGCGTAAGCTCCCGTCGCAATTACGCTGAGCAATGCCGCCAGTACAAGATTCTTCATATTCATACTTCCCTCCTCATTTGAGGATTGCACCACAGTTCCAGTCTATTTGGTCCCCTTTGGATGACAAGGCGATAGAAGCTTGTCAGCGGACGTTTTTTATGCGGACCCAACCAACCTCATGAACGCTGCCCCTGCGGCGAATATCGCGGCCCCGGCGACCATGGCGGTGACGGCGCTGCGCTGGCGCGGTCATTCAAAAAAACGTCCGAAGTGTTCCGGACGCGCATGATAGCGCTGGATCGTCGCATTGCGTACCATACAGCTGGCCAGCTGCCGGCTGCAGTAGAGCAAGCATTTGTTCTGATGGCCTCCCAAGTCACCAGCCCCTCCCGTCGGGTCGGTGCATTTGCCCAAGCAATTCGCGCCTCTGTCCTCACATTGCAGCT
Source organism: Nitrobacter sp. JJSN (assembly GCF_051912485.1). GTDB lineage: Bacteria > Pseudomonadota > Alphaproteobacteria > Rhizobiales > Xanthobacteraceae > Nitrobacter. The sequence continues at coordinate 1,448,447 of NZ_CP196822.1, forward strand.
GGTTCGCTATTCCGGGTGGTGAGTTGAGGAGTACGCCGGTGCCTAAAATCGTGATCGCGAAGACGAGGTGCCGTGTCATCATCGAACCTCCTGAGAAACGCGCGGGTTGCTCCCAAAGGACTGAACGCGGAAGGGTTCTTTATTGATCTAAGTCAACGGATGCCGGCCTTGGGATCGGCTGCGGGGTGTCGCTACTGCGCCGGTCCGCGCGCGGGTTCGATCTTGTTTTTTTCCCTTGCGCGCCTGCGCTCAAGTCGTGCCCGGCGTTGCTTCGGATGCTTGCTCGTTATCGTCGTCTTCGCCGATCGCAGCAAAGAAATCTTCAATCGCTTTCAGCGTCTCACGGAAGCCCGCCAGCGGCCAGGTTGCGAGTCCTGGGGCCGTCGCCCCTTAAACGAGAACACGCCTCCCGTCGGGATCGCGAGAGCGACCGCATCACGAGTCCTGAATTAACAGGGCGATCCGCTTGGCCTGCGGGCGTGGGGGCTCAATTGGCTTTAATGCCTGCGTTGAGCATCCACACACACTTCGCTTGTTGCGGGCTGGCCTTCACGCAGATGTGGCTTGGCGGTTGATCGTTAATAGGCATGCCGTCTTCGACGGCGACTTTATCTCCACTGCTCAGATCAAAGCAGCCCCAGCCTGCCGCTGCGGAACCAGCCCGGATAGGGTCTTTCTGCGCGAGGACCATACGGATGGTGCCTGGTTCCGGGCACGCACGAGCTGTCTGCGTAAGGTGCCCTTTGGTCCCAATCGCAACCCTACCTTTTAGAGGGGCCATGTCTTCATTCCATCCCGCCACCCCGGTGGCGGTGGTGGCAGCGATAGTGACGACGGCAAGGGCCACTCGAATGATCATTGCGCGGACTCTCCTGGTTTTGACGGCCACTTTAGCGCCCGTCGCTTCCACGCATTGAAGGACCATGGCGAGACGAAAACGATCCGGGGTCATCCGATCACCTTCATAAACATCATGCTAGCACCGAACAGGACGGCACCAACCACCATGCCGGTGAGCACAAGCTGCCATGGAGCGAGCCAAGTTTCTTGTTCTTGGGCCATCCGAGCGGGCTGCTCGGCGCAGCACCTGCGAGCCTCTTCAATTGAACGATCGATACGAGCGGTCTGCTCCTGAAGGTCATGGTCGGGCTCTCTATCGCCTGCACGCAATCTTGCCGGAGCTTGGGGGCGGTCTGCGGACCGTGGTGTGTGGCCGCCGCATTCTTGTCTGACCGGGCATGGTGGTGGATCAGTGGGCAAACAATTTCTAGTGGGCGGAGTTTTTGCGTTATGCCCACCACGATTCCGGACAAATACACTTGTCCGGACAGTTTGTCGCATATCAACTAAGTAATTGAATATAAACATCAAAAATTCGGACAGGCAGGACGCCCCCTTAGACACAGATTTCCATGTCCGGACTTCCCACTTTCCTGAAAACATACTTTAAAAAATAAAGGTATCTGCCCTATATCCCTGACGGGGGGATATAGGGCGCTGAAATTTACCCAAATAAATAGACGGACAAACGAATGTCAGAAATAAAATTATTTAATATCAATTACTTAGATCAAGTTCGGACAGTCCGGACACGGTTTTCTAATTTTCGGACAAGTGCAATTGTCCAACCATGACTCGCGTAGGCAGAGGCTGGCTTTGGTCGGTGGGGTAGGGCAATGGACCGTATGTCAAAAAACCGAGTGCGGGCGCATCCGGTTTTATTTTTCGGTGGGCTTCACCGAAGCACCATGCAGGTACCCATTCTCAGCCAGATAGTTGCGCACGATAAGGCGGATTGCTTCGGTTCGCGTGAGGTTTTTTCCCTTCGCGCGCTGATCGACAATGAAGCGCTCTATCTCCATATCGCGCAGGTCGAAAAAAAGGTCTTCCATCGCCTCTGCGGCGGCAGCAAAGCGCTTTGAGACTGCGATCAGCCCCTCGTTGCTCAGGACTTCCTCGAAAGAAAATGCCAGTCGGCCAACTATCTCGGCATTCATAGAGCGACCGTTCCGGTCGGCCTCATGGGCAATCGCATCCCGCATTCCAGGCGGTAGGCGGACAACAAATTGTTCCGACCCGCGACCGGCCTTTGTGGTTTTGGCGGCTTTCTTTGTCATGATAGCACCGTGCGATTTTTTCTTGGCGATATGATATGACGGTGCTATATACCATGGGCAGACGTTAAAAATCTATTGGTGTTAGCTGTGGCCAGAAACGATCCTCAAATTCCGATTCGTCTCCCGCGTGATGCCAAGGATTGGATCAAGGCGGAAGCCACAAGAAACGGCAGCTCGCAGAATAGCGAGGTTATTCGTGCCGTTCGCGAGCGGATGGCCCGTGAAGCCTCAAACCGTGAGGCGTCGGCGTAAATGTCGCGCGGGGCGCAAGCATTCCGACAAACTGACGTGACCAAGGCCATCAAGGCCACGGTGAGCGCCGGACTGTCAGTGCGACGCGTTGAAATCGACCGGGGCGGGAAGATTGTCGTAGTTATCGGCGCGCCAGATGTGGCAGCGGCCAACGATAACGAATGGGATTCCGTCCAATGAAGTGGAAGCTCCCACCGAACGTACACGGCTACAACAATCGCCACGGTAAGGCGGTCTTCTACTATCGCGTACCGGGAGCGAAGAAAGTCCGATTGCGGGGGCATCCCGGCTCCGATGAGTTCATGCGCGCCTATGACCTCGCCAAGGCTGGCGAGCCTCCGAAGGTCGAATTAGGGGCGGGGAGAACCAAGCCTGGCACCGTCAACGCGGCATTGGTGGGCTACTATCAATCCAGCGCGTTCAAGGATGGCCTTGCCGAAAGTTCGAGGAAAATGCGCCGCGCCATCCTCGAAAAGTTCAGGCAGGATCACGGCGACAAGCGCGTGGCCCTGATGACTCAGGCGGCCCTACAGAACATCGTCAATAAAAAGAGGCCGGCGGCGGCGTTGAATTTTCGGAAGGCCATGCGCGGCTTTCTTGATCATTGCATAAATCTTAATTTTATCAAGGCAGACCCGCTGGTAGCTGTGAAATTGGTTGAAATAAAATCCACCGGCCATCACACTTGGAGCACTGAGGAATGCCGGCAGTTTGAGGCCCATCACAAGGTCGGGACGCGCGAGCGCCTTGCCTACGAGCTACTTTTGCAGGCCGGGCAGGCGCGCTGTGACGTGATTCGCATGGGCCGCCAGCACGTGCGCAACGGTATGATGACTATGGGGCGGCAAAAGACAGGCGTGGTGTTCAACGTCACGGTGACGCCGTCGCTACAGCAGGCGATCGACGCCATGCCGGCGAGCGATCATCTGATTTATCTTCTCACTTCCTACGGCAAGCCGTTTACAGCGGCGGGGTTCGGCAACTGGTTCCGGGACGCCTGCGACGACGCCAAGATGCCGAAGCGCTGTACCTCTCACGGCCTGCGGAAGGCGGCGGCAACATACTTCGCAGAGCAGGGGGCGACCGATCACCATCTCATGGCATGGTTCGGCTGGACGTCGATTTCGCAGGCGCAGGTTTACACAAAGGCTGCGAATCGGAAACGGATGGCAGAGGCAGCGGGGAAGCTCATTACCGGAACAGGCATTGGCTCACCTTCTAACCCGGTGAGCCAAATCGAGCCGCAAGTTGTTGAAAACAAAGGAAGTGTCAAATGAGGTGGCGATCCCGGCAGGATTCGAACCTGCAACCCGCGGAGTAGAAATCCACGCCGCCGCTTTGAAAAAGCTCAGCTTTTCGCGCTGATGTCGCTGCCGTGTCGCACTCAGGCAGCAACGATCGCCGCTTCGAGTTTTTTCATTGCGTCACGGTCAGCATCCTTGTCTTGAAACAAATGACCGTAGCAGTCGTAGGTAACCGTGATGCTGGAGTGTCCCATCACTTCCTGAACCCGTTTCGGCGTCCAATTCAGATAGGCGATGAACATGCTAGCTGCGACGTGGCGCAGTGAGTGAAAGCCGAAGCGCGGAGGTTTGTGCTCGGGGTTGCTTTCATCCTTGAAGGCTTTCGGCTGGATTGGATCCCAGTATCGCTTGTAGATGTTTTGCAAACTCTCGACGTGGCCGAGCCCATTCGGAAATACAAGATCAAGCACCATGATGGGCTGACCAGCATCGTCCTTCTTGTCGGTCTCTCGTTTGGGGCAGAGCACCTTCCATTCCCGCAGCGTGTTGATGACGATCGGCGCCAATGGAATGTCCCGGCTCCCGGCCTTCGACTTGGGCTTACCGATTTTGCCCCACGCGTCTGCCCGCTGACGGACATGGATTACGCCAGCATCTAGGTCGACGTTCGCCCATGGAAGGCCGCGCAACTCGCTCGCCCGCATTCCAGAGAACATTGCGGTTACAAGCAGCGCTCGCCATCGGAGTTTGGCAGTAGAGTCCAGCAACTGCTTCATTTGGGCCCTAGAAGGATAGTCTACGCCTTCACGTAGAGGTCCACTGTCTTCACGATCATCGCGCTTCAGCTTGACGGGGGACGCGACGTTTTGGGCCACCAGCGCCTGTTTCTGAGCAAATGAGAGCAACGTCTTGATCGACGTCAGAATCTTGCGTCGCATTGCGAGCGACGTTCCGGCCTTCCGGAGCTGGCCATCGAAATTGTATACGGACGGCGTGGTAAGTTCGGAAAGGCGCACACCGCCCAGATGAGGATTTATGTGGTGTTTGAGGTGCTGGCCTCGCTGCCGAATGGTGCTGCGCTCAAGCCCGTCCGCTTCGCATTCCTCGAGCCACAGCTCGCCAGCACGCGCCACAGTCACGCTAATGCTGGCGGGAGTATGGATGCCTTGCTTGACTTCGTGAAGGGCAGTCGTGGCCCAATTGACGGCCTCCTTCTTCGTCGCGAAGGTCTTGCGCCGCTTGGTCTGGGATTGATCAAAATAGTCGACTACCCAGGCCGACTTTTCTACGCCCTTGTTGGCCCAAACGCGCTTCCTAATGCTCGCCATCGTCGCGATTCCTTTCCACTACCAAGTCGATCTTCACCGAGCTAGTCCGCTCGTCCAAATCCGCGCTCACGACTTGATGCAGCGGACGAAATATTTCGGTGAGATTGAGGACGACAGAACCGGGCGACGACCGCGGTGTGAGGACATGGCCGCGATCGCGCAGCATTTTGCCCTCTATTCCATAATGGTCGGCGGGCTCGCTATGATCCTGGCCGCGCTGAAGCGTGATGGTGGGAGGCTCGCGAGAGCCGAAAGGCACAATCGATAAGACCAGAAAGTGCAAAGCGTCCTTATTCGATTGGTCGAAGACCTTCGCGATGCCAAAACGACCGTACTGCAGGAAAGTGCCATGTTGGCCTTTAAACTGCGTGCTCCTTACTGCGGCCAAACCTAAGTCTGTAAAAGCCGTGAGCACCGCCGCATCAACAATCGCGGTTGCGCTGTATAGGCGCATCTTGCCCGTGCCCGGATGCTTGTCGCCTACGAACTCAAGCAGACCTTCTTTCGTCCAATTCCGCAGTCGATTGACCACGACCTCGAGGTCTTCGCCGCGGCGCTGAACTCGGCGCGCGACGTCGCGAACTGTAAGCCTAGGGGAGGGCTCGGTGCTCATTGGTATAAAATATAAGGTACCGGATACCTTGTCAAGAAAATGCGGGTTTGGTATGTGATTCGACGATGGAGAAGATAGTTACTCTCCTTTGAATCTATTGGAGGTGAGCTAATGACGGAAGTTCTTGAGAATGATCTTGTTTGGGGCGTTTCAGCGATTGCCAGAGAGATCAATCAGACGTCGCGACAAACCCACTACATGTTGGAACGGGGACTTTTGCCGGGCGGCCAGCAGGGGCAGCGGTGGGTCGCATCCCGCAAGGCCCTTCGAGAGCATTTCGAAAAGTTGACGTCCGGCGCGAAGCTATCGACCTGACGCTTCTGGCCGAGGTGCCGTGGTGCCGCATGACGGTGAAGTGGAATCTGCCCCAATGACAGTCGACGACAGGCGCCGCACGGCCGACAAGTTTCGATGGCTCGACCAAGTAGGTGCGGACCACGGTCTGACGCCTCTATGCTTTCGGCTGGCGTACGCCATCGTGACCTTTGTCAATCGCGCAACCGGTGATGCATGGCCAAGCCAGCCACGGCTCGCAGCCGATTGCAACGCCACCGATCGCGCCATTCGAGACGCCATCACTCGCCTGCGAGATCGTGGCCACCTCCAGGTCACCGGCAAGGGCGGAAGGGGCAAAACCAGTCATTTCAAACCGCTCATGATCGATTTGGAAAAGAGGAACGACGCTTCCGCGTTATTGCCTGCAAAGGTGGAAGAGCACTTCCGGGATACCGAACCAAAACCCGGAAAAGAACGACACGAAACCCGGAAGAAAACGACCGCTAAACCTGGAAGCCTACTTCCGACGATACCTAAGAGAGAAACCATGGAAGAACCCATTGAGAAAAAGAGTCTCGCGATGGTTGATCATAGCTTCAATGAATTCTGGACGGTCTATCCGAAGAAGGTCGACAAGCTGAAGGCTGAAAAGCTCTACGCCACGATTATCAAAACGAAACGTGCAACCGCGCTTCAGCTGCTCGATGGTGCAAGACGCTACGCCGCTGCAAAGGCTGGCACCGAGCGCAAATTCATCAAACATCCGAGCACCTGGTTGAACGCCGGTGGCTGGCTCGACGAACCAGAACATACCGCTAGACCAGCAAAGACCACCCAAGCTGACACTGCAATCAGCGGCTTCAACCGATTTCTCAACCGGGAGCAATAGGAATGAGCAGAACCTACAACGAGTACGGCTACAATGCCCCGCGACCCTACGCGGATCTTTGGCGGGACGGAAGGTGGGAGGAGACCAAAACACTGGCCCGTCGAGCGACAGAGCTCGAGATCGCTCAGTGCCTGGCGCTGCTGCTGAAAGCCTTTCCCAACGCGAGTGGCGCCGATGGCGAAATCTTCGGCGCAACCCTGATCGAGGACGTCGTCTCGGCCAAGCCCGCAATCGGCGACATCCAAGAGGCCTGCAAATACCTTCGCCGTACATCCAAATTCGTGCCGACGATCGCTCAGGTCCTGGAAGCACACTGGGAGGCAAAACAGGAGAGGGAAGTCGTCACCCGAAGCATGGCTCCCATCATGAGAGCAATCGCCAAACCTCCGAGTTGGATTGCCCATCAACCGACCGTCACCATGCCGGGGATGAAAGACATAGAGGCCGAAACAAATCATCTGCCGCTCTGAAATTTGGTGGTTGCACATCCTTTAGTGCAGAAAAAAAGTTGAGCCCGCAAAGGCGGTGGTGATCCGCTATTCCGTTGAAGAAAATCACCGCGCCTCTACAGAAAAAGCCATCGATGTTCTCGCAAGGGGTGCGAAAGGTTACAGCGTGTCGCGGCGACATGTTGCGACATGATCAGAGAAAGCTTAGCTGGCTGATGATGTTAACGATGGTAGCGCGGACACTTAATCCGTGGGTTGCTTCAATCACGTCATTGGCCCGTATTGACCGTAAGCGCTTTGTATTCTGTCGTCATGTTAACCGGACAAGTTTGACGCGATAGATTCTCGCGGCAATCTTGCGATATGTCAGCCGCTCGCCCCACCGCCGCCAAACCCTCGCGCACAAATCGTTCGCGGGTCTCGAACAGCCCGCAATACGTTGCCGGCGCGGATAATCGTTCGCCATGGGCCCGCCGTCGTCGCGACCTCGTAGAGGACTTCATCGCCGCCCTTGGCGGTGAGGGCGCCGTTACGCCGATGCAGCTGATGCATGTTCGCCGCGCTGCGGAGCTTGTTGCATTGTCAGAGGAGACCCGCGCCCTCGCTTTTAGCGAGGGAGCGGGCGCTATTGACCTGGCGGCCCTTGTTCGCTTGGAGGGCGCCGCAAGCCGCGCCGTTCGCATGCTGGGCATCAAATCGGGTCCCTCGGTACCAAAGACCCCGACGATCACGGAATGGATGGCTGCAAAGACGCCGCGGCCTACAGAGGCAGCTGCTGAATGAGCGCAGCGGCAGGCCGAACAGCACAGCCCATCGTGACCATCCTGGACGCGATGCGCCATCATGACCTGTTTGCCCGCTGGTTCAGGGATCCTGTTAGCTTCGCCTGTTGGTGCGTGCTCCTATCAGCATTGTTCGGTCTCCCCCTTGACCCCACACAGCTCGAAATCTTCAGGCAGTGCACCGGACGCGACGCGCCGTTGGCTGCGGGCTACATCGAAGCTTGGCTGATCGTCGGACGCCGCGGCGGCAAATCGCTCATTCTCGCCTTGATCGCGGTCTATCTCGCCGTGTTCAAGGTCTGGTCGGACCGTTTAGTTCCAGGCGAACGGGGCACCGTGCTCATCATCGCCGCCGACCGCAGGCAGGCTCGTGTCATCTTCCGCTATATCAGCGCGTTGATCGCCGAGACGCCGATGATTGCCGCCATGGTCGTCGGCGAGATCACGCAAGATCGAATTGATCTCTGCAACGGCATCTCGATCGAGATCAGCACCGCGAATTTCCGTAGCGTCCGCGGCTACACGTTGATCGCGGTCCTCTGCGACGAAATTGCGTTCTGGTTGGGTGATGACAGTGCCAGTCCTGACGTCGAGATTCTTGCCGCCCTCAGGCCTGCCATGACGACCATGCTGCCGGATGCCATGTTGTTGTGCGCGAGCAGTCCCTACGCGAAGCGCGGCGCGCTGTATGACGCCTTCCGGAAATATTTCGGCCGGAATGATGCACCGGTTTTGGTTTGGCGCGCCAGCACTGCGACAATGAACCCCAGCGTGCCGCCGTCGGTCATCAGCGACGCTTATGAGCGCGACCCGGCGAATGCCGCGGCGGAATACGGCGCGGAATTCAGGTCCGACATCGAGGCGTTTGTTTCGCGCGAGGCCGTTGAGGCCTGCGTCATCAAGGGTCGGCTCGAGCTCCCGCCGATGAAAGGCGTTCGATACGTCGGCTTTGTCGATCCGTCCGGAGGGTCTGCCGACAGCATGACGCTGGCGATCGCTCACCGCGAAGGTGATCGAGCAATTCTGGATGCCGTTCGCGAAGCCAAACCGCCATTTTCACCCGAGCAGGTAACCGCGGAATTCGCCAAGCTCTTGAAAACCTACGGTCTCAAAAAGGTCCAGGGCGATAAATATGCCGGTCTCTGGCCGCGGGAGCGCTTTGAAGCTCACGGCATCACCTACGAGCCCAGCGCCAAGCCGAAATCCGATCTCTATTGCGAGATGTTACCTCTTATCAATGGTGCTCGCGTCGAGCTCCTGGATCACTCCAAGCTCATCACCCAGATCTGCAGCCTCGAGCGCCGCACCGCGCGTAGCGGAAAAGATTCGATTGATGCTCTCGGTCATGAAGACATCGCCAACGCGGTAAGTGGCGCGGTGACCGGTTTGATCCTTCAGGACTGGTCCGGTGGCACGGCGATGCTCGAGCTGGCCCGCCGCGAGATGCAGGCCGCGCGCGCAAAGGGCGATGCCCCGGCGCCCGTCACGAAAGAATGGGCCAAAGGCAGTGTCGAATGGCAACGAGAACAGGCGGGCGAGGTTGTCCCGCATCTGCCGCGCGAAAAGATTGTCCCTGCCGTTGGCGGCGCAAGAGACACCGACGAAGAGATCCGAGAGCTTTTTCAAGCAACGCTGACACCCTAAAGGAATCAAAACCGTGCCACTCAAAATCAGAATGTTGCCGCCGGTCTCCGTGGGCCAGCAAACGCAAACGATCAATGGGCGCTTCTACAACGGTCAGCCAGGGATTGCCTATGACATCGCAGACATGGACGCGCCCACGCTGGCGGCGAACGGATGGATCACTTGCGCCCCGAGCGGCACCACCGCGCAGCGCCCCACGACCAACCCGAACACGAACCCGCCATACGTCGCGGCTCCAAACTTCGAATACTTCGATACGACAATATCGAAGTTGATTTTTTGGGACGGCGCGACCTGGCGCGATCCGGTGACCGGCTCTGCTGTCTGATAGGGAGACCACAATGGTGAAACTCTACAAATTTGAAACCAAAGCCGCCGCATTGTCTCCGGCGCGTCAACGCTTGAAGGATCTCCTGGACAAGCGTGCCGCCTGCGAAGAGCGCGCCGCGAGCCTGCGCATTGCCGAGCAACGGCTAGTCGAAACCTCGAACGAAGCCGTGCGGACGAACCAGGCGGTCGCCGACTTCGACGCGGAGTTTGCCGCCGCGGTGTTGGCCTGGAGCAAGAACTCGCTCGACAAGGGTGAGACACCGCAGGTTGACGCGACCCGGCGCCAGGAATTGCTAATCGCCAAGGCCATCGCAGCGGAGAACGCGATGGCCGCCAATGCGGCGAGAAACCAGCTTCAGGCCGACATCCAGGCCGAGATGCGCGCGAGCAAAAACCTTCAGCCCGAAGTGGAGCATTTAGTTGCCGAGATCATCGTGGAAAGCACGGAGGAGCTGATTTCAGAGCTGCAGGAAGCACAGCGCGACGTCGCTCGCCGAAAGCACCGGCTCGATCAGGCGCTTCGCACCGTGATCGACATAGCTCACGCCACGGGCTCGAAGGCGACCTTCAATTTAATGGAAAGCCTCTGCGAGCGTTTCCGCACCGCCGGCGCTCCCACCTTCGAGGCGTCGATGGCCGACCGTGCCGCTTGGGAGGCGTTCGCCGCCAGGCTCCGCACCTATGCCGGCGCAGAGCTGGAGGGCTGACCATGCGCCTGTACGGTTCATTCGCCAAAGTCGATAAACAGCAGAGGGTTGTCAGCGGGTACGCTTCGACGGAGCGGGTCGACCGCGCCGGCGAGATCGTCCTCAAATCGGCAATTGAGGACGCACTCGACGATTACCTGGAATTTCCAACGATCCGGCAAATGCACCAACTAAACGCTGTCGGCAAGACCATCGAAGCGTCGATGGACGATCGCGGGCTCTATATCAGCGCTAAGATTGTCGATGATGCGGCCTGGACGAAAGTTACCGAGGGCGTTTTCCTTGGATTCAGTATCGGCGGCAAGGTGCTGGCCCGGGATCCGAAAGATCGGAGCGTTATCACGAAGGTGAGGTTGGACGAAATCTCGCTTGTCGACCGGCCGGCCAATCCTGAGGCCGTGATCGACCTTGTCCGTGCCGCTGGCCTTGATAACGGCTTTGCCGACCTGGCCAAGATCACGATGGAACGCGACGTTCTCGCCGAGCAGCTCGCTAAGCGCGACGAAGCCTTGGCGAAGTTCGCCGATCGCGCTGAAGCTATCGTGAAGAGAGTGAACGGCATCGCCAAAGAAAACCAACGGCTCCAGCGAGAAAACGCCGCATTGGTTAAACGGCTCGCCGCAGTTCAGCCGCGCGTCGTCAATCCCGAGGCCCTCAACAAGACGCTCGTGGATCTCGAAACGATCATTCTGCCGAAGCTTGAAGCCGATACGGCCTCGCTCAGTGCGCGGTTCGATCACCTGGAACGCGGAGGTCGGCTCGATGCCTGAGGTGGGAACCGATGATGGTGCGAGCGCGGAGGAGCCGCCGCCCCTCGTCGGCCCGCTGAATGAAAAACACGGTCTCTTTTACACGTCAGAATATAGAGCGCATTTTGGAACTCTATCTTTGAGGAGACAATGACCGACGTTTACAAAATCGGAGTTTCGATCGCCCTAGCCAATGGCGTTTCGTCGGTCCTGGCCATCATAGGTCGGGATTTTCTGGGCCTCAATGCGTCAATCGCCAAGGTCGAGAAGAGTTTCGGCCGTTGGGGCCTGGCGATCGGCGGGGTCGCGGCGATCCTCGGCGGGTCGGCGATGCTCAAGGGCTTGGCCGGCCTCGCCAAACACGGGGGCGAGGTAAACCATCAGCTTGAATTGATGAAAATCGCCGGGATGCAGAACGGCGAGATCCAGGCCAGCCTGGCTCAGGCGATGAAGACAACCGGCAGCGTCATGACCACGACGTTGTCTGAGAACCTCGCGCACATCAGGGAGCTCCGCTACGCTTTCGGCGACACCTCGGTCGCCATGTCGCACATGGATGAAATCTCGAAATCCAACGCGGTCCTGAACGCCGTTAAGGGCGGCGGCAAGGATCAGGTCTGGGACCTGGTCAAAGCGCTCGAGCAGAAGGGTCTCACTTTCGACCCCAAGCAATTTTCATCCTACGTCAACACCATGACCAAGGTCGTGGAGGCGACCGGCGGCAAGGTGACGCCGCAGATGTTTATGTCGACCTTCAAGTATGGCCGCACGGCTATGCTCGGATGGGATGAGAACTTCGTCGGCGGGGCCTTGCCGCGGCTGATACAGTCGATGGCGTCCAGCGGAGGAGGCGGGGGCGGTGGAAGCGGCGGTCCGGGCAACGCGCTGATGAGCGCCTTTGCCAAGGTCGTGCAAGGCCAGATGCCGAAGACCGCAGCCGAAGAATTTGACCGCATGGGGCTGGCGATCGGGGGCGCGGCTCATATCAAGGGCAGTGCCGACTCGCAGATCCCCGGCGGCATCGCTGGCCGCGACCAGTTCATGGCAAACCCCTATGAGTGGGTTCAGAAAACCTTGATGCCGGCGCTGGCCAAGCACGGCATCACCAGCCAGAACGACATCATCGCGCAAGTCTCCAAGATGTTTCCGGTGCGCACGGCGTCCCAGATCATTAGCGAGTTTGCGCTGCAGGGCCGTTTCCACGAGGGCGCAAACAGCCAGTTTGAAAAAGACATCAAGCAGCAGCACGGCGCAATGGGCGTTGCCGGTTTCAACGAACTGATCAAGAACGACTATCCGACGGTCTTGAAGGCGTTCAACGAGCAATGGACCAGCCTGCTGCAGACGATCGGATCGCCCTTGATGCAGCCGGGTGGCCCGGTCCTAAGCGCAATGACAGGGCTCACCGGCGTCATGAATTCGATGTCGCAATTTGCGGGCGCGCACCCGGAAGGAATCAAAATCGCGCTCGATGCAATTGCTCTTCTCACTACGTCTCTGTTTGTCGCCGGCCTGATCGCGCTCGGTGCGGTGATCGCGCCGTTGCTCGGTCTCGGCGGCATCCTGGTCTCGTTGGCGGCCGGCCTTACGGCGTTGGCCGTCATGAATTGGGACCATATCACCAGCGGGTTTAACCAGATCAAGGACGCGATTTCCTCCTTCATTGGATGGCTGGTCGGCATCCCCGGCAAAATCCTCGGCATCATCGGCTCGGCCGGCAAAGCTCTCGGTATCGACCCGGCGGGCGAAGGCAGTCATCCGGGCCGCGACGGTAAGCCCTATCACAAAACCATGTTCAATCCCGGGGAGCGCCCGATGAAGGCCACGCCGATCTCGCTCTCGCTCAACGTCGACGGCCGCACGCTGGCGCAGGTGATCAGCGACAAAATGGACGCTCTCTATCGCTATGACACCAGCTCGCCTGCGTTCAACGGCGCCGGTCGTTACGGAGCCTGATCAATGACGGACACCTCAGAAGGGACATAGGAATGGATTTCAATCTGAGCCGTCGTAAACGGGAGCTCGCGATTGCGAAAGAAGTCACGGATGCTTTTCTCCAGGCTACGAACGCCGCAGAACTCGCGCCGCCTGAGAAGCTCATGCATCATTTCGTTCTGGTTTGTGAGCGCTTGGGCATCACGCCGAACGCTCCCGCCATCTCTCGAATCCTGGCCTACACCTCTAAGGAGATCAATCGTCGCAAGCGGGTCCTTGATGATCTCGTAACCGCTTTGAACAGGCTGCCGGCGCCTGAATTGCAGCTGTAGTGAGCTTCCGGTCGTCGCTTTCGCGAGCTGACGGCCGCTCGGGGTGACCCGGGGGCGGCGGGACTGGTGCTACCCGCCGCTGACCAATTCACATGGGGGACAACATGCTCGCCGCCGTCGTCAAACGCCGCCCCGGGAGGCCTCGGACGCTTGTCATCGCTACGAAGCCGAGGAGTTGGGAAACGCCGGCGCTCGCAAAGCAGGTGGCTCAAATTCTCGCTGCTGTTGATGCGCCGCCGGTCGATTCCCAAGTTCGGTTGGCTCTGCAGCGCATTTATCACCGCCACGAAATGTTCGGCGGCGACGGTCGCGGACACGTCACGTTGTTGCTACGCACGATCCTCGAGTCTGAAGGCAACCACGATGCCTTGATGGAGCCGATCGTCAGTGCGGTCGGGCTGGCCATGCGTCGGGAGTGGACCGGGCTCGGCTTGGCCTGGATCGAAGCCTTCGATCAGATCAAGCTGACCGGGATATTGCAGACGATGCGCGGCCTCGATCTTTTCAGCGAGCAGACTCTGCCGCTCTACCTCGCGAACGTTTTGCGCAACAAGCTTTTCAAGATCTTCGCAACGGCCAAGCCGGCCGTGAAACCGTTGGCAAAGCGCGAACCGAAACCGCCGGCATACCTAGCCCGCGTTCCCGGCGTCGAGAGGAATGTCGCGCTTGGCCTCGAGATGCTGAAGCTGCGGTCCGCCATCCAGAACAATCGAGCCTACGGCCGTCAAGTTCGCCGGCAATTCGACGTCGAGGCAAAGCTCGCGATCAACGCGCTCAAGGTGGCGAGGATCTACGGCGCGCGGCCTGAAATTTACACCCGGTTGTCGTGGAACGCTTTGGTCACGCTCGCGTCGCCTGCGCTCCCCGCGGCCGCGCGTGCAATGCTGGAACGCCGGATCCTCGCCGGTGAGAGGATTACGGCCGACGAGATCCGGGCAGGTTTCCGCAAGCGGGGGCGCCAGGCCGATCAGCGGGCGCAGCAGAGGGCGGCATAGAGGGGTTTGCGATCGAACATTTCTGGATCAATCTTCAAATTAGGGAACACAAAAAGGTGGCGATCATGGACTTGTCAGAAGTCTCTCTCGATGGCGTCCAGGAGCTTCATAGGCAGGCGGAGACGTGCTTGTCGGGGACAATTCAGTTCGGCATTGCAGCCGATCAACGCGCGACGACCCTGACCGGTATATTCGGTGCAGGTTGCGTGGCGCTTCTGGCCGCGATCGCCACGGTAATTGCGGGGTCCTCGCCGCACAAAGCATTCGTCGGCGGCGCGGCAACCATAGCCACGCTCCTCTTTGTGGCAGCGATGATAAGCGCGATGGCGTGCGCGCCGGGCGACTTCCACGTCGGGGGATATGAGCCCAAGCGATTTGCTCGATCCGCAGGAGATCTGGCGTGGATGCTGCGCTACGCGGTTGAGGATATGCAGGTCCGGATCGACTGCAATCGTGCCGCGCTTGAGCGCTCAGCCCGCTTAGTCCACGTCTCAATGGGACTCGCGCTCGCCGCCATCCCATTGGGTATTCTGGCTGCCGCCCTGACGCGTTAGCGGCGGATCTCGCTCTTTTTGAAGGGGACGCTTGGCTCGGGAGGTGGCGGCCGAGACGGCGGCGGTGATGGAGGTGGAGCTGAAGGAGGACCGCCTGGTCTGGTCGGCTCTGTCGCCATCGGAGAATACCTATCGATTCGACGGTTGGATTGGTAATATTTCGAGAGCGCCGCATGGGGTCAATCCCGGCGTCGGCTCTGTCCCAGTCAAAATAGGGGTGGCCCGCGAAGCAACTCACGGGGCAGCCCAACCCGATAACGCACTGGCGTGGATATCGGGATTGCTGGCGCTCGCCGGGATCGGGATCACAGCGATCTGGGCATTTTGCGCCGCACGCATTGCACCTGCTGGGACACTGACGACCATATCCGGCAAGACCTCGCCCATGTATTTTATCCCACAAAAATGAGCTAGTATCCTGCTGAAATGCGGAGACGCGCCGATGGCCGGAACACGGACTCTCTCAGAGATCGAAGCCCGGATTGGCATCATCCAGGACAATATCCGGCAATTGATCGAACAGGCAGCAGCGACGTCAGGGGCTGAAACCGAAGCCTTGGTGTCAGATAGGATCGCTCAACAAACCGAAGAACTGGAGCGACTAACCCGGGAGCGGGACGCGCTTACCAAGAAAACGAGTTGACTGGTACCTGCCATAGCCGCGGATCGTTGACCTTGGAGGGACTGACCATGGCTAAACGTGAGCAACACAGGAACCGCGAAGCAAAGAAGCCGAAGAAAGAAACGCCCAAAGTAAACGTCGCAGCTCCAAGCATGAAGGGCCTTGTGCATTCGGACGCGGCAAAGCCTCGCAAGAAGTACTAAATGAACCTTACGCCGCGGCGGGCCGGCGATCGAGGAACGCTCTCGCGGTCTGACGCGACTGATCCCGTGGCTGAGTGAAGGTCTCGCGTGAAATCCGCCATGACCTTTGCGGTCGGGGTTCGGCGCCGCCTGAACCAATCGATCACGCTCAAATGCTGGACTCCCAATCGCCGCCGCCAGCATTACATTTTCTGCATCGCATGTGGAGATCGCGATGCCTAGAACCCCGAAAGACTTGGCTGATCGGATGGCAGCACGTCATCGGCTGGCCGATGATGGGTTCGCGCGCGAGACATTCACTCAGCCACGGGATCAGGCGCGTCAGACCGCGAGAGCGTTCCTCGATCGATGGCCCGCCGCGGCATACATGTCAGCAGTTGAGACTTGGCGCGAACTACCGGACGGCGAGATCGAGTTCACGATGAAACGACTGCGAAGCGCGGATTGAACTTCTACCGCGTCTTCGTGCTATCCCGACCCAAATCGCCGGCCAGCCAGCCCTTCGCCTTACCGTCCCGCAGTGGGTCACAGTCGACGCACGTCAGGGTACGTCGTCCGTTCCCTCCCGGAGGCAATGCCATGGTCGTTGGCTTCCCACAGATCGGACAGTCGGCGGTTTTGAGGAGTTGGCCCATGACACTAGCGAACCATGGCGTAGCGCCGGAGTCGAGACACTGTTTTGTGGACGGCCTCCACACCCAGCGGGGATGATGTCAGAGTGCTTAGAAGCTCATTTTTGCGGCTGAGACTGCGTTACGGCGTTCGGCGGATTCTCGCCGGATTTCGATGACGTGCCGCGTCCGTTGTAGAAGGATGAGAAACCGATTAGCAGCGCGAGTATTGCAGCTCCGATAGCCCAGCCGATTGTGCTATTGGTGACGCGCCTGGGGGGATTGTCATTCGTGACCATGCTGCGCTCCATGACTGTTTGAGAACATCAACCTTACCGGGCTGTGACCGTTCCTAACGCCGCCGCTCACGGGCGCGTGAAGGGTGTGGAGTGGAACCAGCTGTAACGCCCGCGCAGCGCGGCCATTTTCGTATAGAGCAGCGATACGAACTGCCCCGGCAGGACAGCCGAAGCAGGGGGTGGGTCACACCAAATAGGCCCGCCGGAAGGGAGCAATAGTGGGCCTATTCGGGTTCGGGAACTTGATGGTTCCGGGTTCTCCTGTTCCGGCCGGATAATGCGGGAAGCGGGGAGGTGTTCCTAACAAACGGCCCGCCGGGGTGGCAGGCCGAGTTAGGTTCGGGAGTGCGGGGTTGGTGGGTAGATCTCCCGTTCCGATTGAGTCAATCCGCAGGAAGGCGGTGAGTTCCTAGCAAAAGAAAGGCGCCACGGGCGACGAAGCGGGCAGTTGAGTGAACAGGACTGTACCCGGCCAAGGGATCGTCCGAGCCAGATAATGCGCGGGGCGGGGAGCCGGCGGGTTTTCTATATGTCGTGGTGCTTTCTCAGGTCAGCCAGAGCTTCTTCTGGTGTCTTGAAGGTGTTTGCACAAGTCGGCGCCCACCCGACGAGGCTGCCGTCTTTTCCGGCAATAACTGGAACCCACCCACGTTCGGTCAGTGTAAGTCTGATCTGGTCGTGTAGTTGAACTTTGCAGCGCTCTACACTCATCAAATCCCGCTGTGCCGCAGCCACTTCTTGGCCACTTTCAACTTTGGCTTTCGTCGAGCCGCCGAAGCTTTCTCGCTCGCGGGCCTTCATCAGCATTCGGACGTGGATTAAGGCTTCACGTTCGTTTATTGAAGATCTCCAACGGAAGCGCTCCGGCTGGGTCTTCTATTCTGGCCGCAAATGCGACTCGATCATTTCCCGCGCGGCCTCGTAGATGCGTTGCACATCGGGTTCGGCACTGTGTTGCATTTCAAGCATCATCAGGGCGTTTTCATAAATCTCATTGGCGTCTTGCTGAGTCAGGACGCCGCGATCGACCAGCGCCGGGATCAGCGCTGCGAGCAGCGATGCCGAAACCAATTCGGACGCGGTGACGGATTCGAGAGGGTCAAGGTTGTCACTCATTCAAAACCTCTGTGCCGCGGTGGTCAGTCTAGACGGCGCTGCAGCTTCTTGATGATCTCGCGCAGGTCGGCCATGTATTCCGCGATGATACACCGCGCTTCATCCGAGCGCGTGAGATCGGGGCTCTGAGGCGCCCGCTTCTTGTCCGACCCTAATTCGTAGGGTTTGCCCATGGGTGATAGCCTCGGGCGGAAGCCAACCGGGGCCATTGAGCCAAATCAATGGCGACCTGGAATAGCCCCGATTCCGTGTGAGGGTGGTCCGCCAGGGACGGTTCATTTTTTCACCCTCCCGCTACGTTCTCGAATCGTGTTTTCGGAGGATTTATTCCGCAAGCTTTCTATCAGCTCCTCGGCGATCGCGTTCATCGCAGCCAGTGCCGAGGGTCCGCTGTCCGTCTTTAATGACCCAGGTCGGTTGGTCTCTTGGTCTTTGGAGGGCAAGACGGGGGCCTGTGCTCGGACGCGGCATCGATCTCTCATTTCTTCGATCGCCGCCAAGGTGACAAAGTATTTTCCGGCGATCTTTTCGTGCGCGAGCTTCTGGGCAACGGCGAGCCTACGCAGCGAATTGGCTGTCATCGATCCGTCCGGAAAGCCCAACTGCGCCGCGACGTCGAGACGCAAGGGCGTCGTCGGGGTGACGGCTTCTGGCGGCGGCAGCTTCATGGGGTCAACCTCCGATAGAATATTCTGGCGCCGCTTTCGGGCGGACACGCTACTTGCCCTTCACCTTCAGGCCGAGTTCGACCAGGCGGCGAATGGCTTCTGGGCGCGTCATTTCCTCATTCTGTTTTGTGATCCACTCGTCCAATTTGGACAGCGGATCGTCGAGGAGGCGAACCCCAATCAAAGTCCCTTTGCCCGTGGTGACAGGCCGGCCGCGCCTTTTTGTGTTAACTCTAATTGACTTGCCCATGAATTGATGATAACACAAAAGCAAGCCGAGGGGAAGCTGACACTTCCACCCCGGCTCTAACCAACAGCAAGGATCTGGACCATGCCGCAGGCTGCCCGCACCTCTACCACAAAACCCTCCGCAAAACGCCAGAGAGCCGCGCCCGTAGCGGTTTCCGCAAACGCCAGCATTGATCCTGTCGTCGAGCGCGGGCGCTTCCTGCGCGATCTATGGGACGCTCATGATGCAGTTGAGTCCGAGGCTTTTGCGGCGAGGAGAAATGACGACCCCTCTCTGGGGATACAGCGTGACGAACAGGCCCACCAAATTCTTGATTGGAAAGATTTGGTGGAAGCCGAAATCAGTTTCCTCGTCGCCAATAGTCTGCGAGGTGCCCTGATCCAGCTTGCCCTCATGCAAGACGCGATGAACGATTTGAACGCTCGGATCGAGAATTCCGACTGTGATTCCGCCCGTGAAGTCGCAATTAAGATTGGCCGTTTGCTGCGATCCGCCAGTGACGCCGTTCACGACGCTATGGGTGAAGACCAATATGCCGAAGTCTCGGGTATTGTGAGTACCTATGCCTCCGTCGGGGACGACCATCCGAACTTTCTTCTCGACATGCCGGCCTGGATGGATAAGGGCTCCGATCGTCGCTGCAAGCGCGACCTCGCTAAAGTCGAGGTGGCGGCATGACGATGATCGTGATCCCACAGCGCCATGTCGCCGCCATTGACCTCATCGACGAGGCCATCGCAGCCCTGCAAACCGTTCACGTCGCAATGAACGAGCCCGAACTGAGCGGAGATGAAACACTTCAGAGTCTTGCGATGGTGCTGGCCGACGCGATCTTAAAGCTGATGCCGGTGCGGGATGAGGTCAACCGGCAGCACGGCGCCGCCTGAGCCGGCCGCGCAAACGAGGCCCGCCGGTCACGCCGGCGGGTTTTCCTTGCATTCCTCGCCGGGGGCGGGAACCAGATCGATCGATTGGGGTTATGGTTGCCGGACGGGTCCGCCCTCCCGGCGCCGTCCGACGCAGGCCAGTCGATCATCCGCTTGGTCTGTGATCTTCTTTCCTAAAAATTTGGAGATAGCTACGTGGCTACAGGTACTGTGAAATGGTTCAACGGGCAGAAGGGCTTCGGCTTTATCGAGCCCGACAATGGCGGCAAGGACGTCTTCGTTCATATCTCAGCCGTCGAGAAGGCCGGACTTTCGAACCTGAACGAGGGGCAGAAGGTCAGCTATGAAGTCGTCGCGAACCGCGGCAAGGAATCGGCAGAAAACCTGCGCGTTTGATGAAAGGCCGCCGGTCACGCCGGCGGCCCTTTTTGCCCTCAGGCTTGCCGGTAAGGAAAGACCGATGTCGCTGTCTTCAGCCAAAAACTACGCGCTGCGTGCGGCGCGATCGCAGGATCAGAAAGAAGCGGCAGAGCTTTTGTCCAAGGCAATCTTGGAACTCGCCGCGTCGATCGAAGCGACCGATGCGAAGATCAAGAAACTGAACAAATCAGGTTGATGCCGTCAGGCCAGCCGGTCCACCGGCGGGGTTTTTCTTGCATCGAGGCATGGCGTGGTCTGTGATCTGCGTTTCCGATAATTGGAATCGCGAATGCCTCGAAAACACGCCATCGCTCAAGCGCCAAATTCCGCATCGGGTTCACAATGAGCAGAACTCCGGCCCGCATCACCCAGGCCGATGTCGCCCGCGCCATCCGCGCCGCGCGCCAGACCGGTGCGGAGACGGCACCCATCTGCATCCGCTTGTCCCCGCAATCCACAGTGCCGGCCGTCGCGGACGACGAGCCGCTTCCTCACGAAGTTTGGGTGCGGCTGTGATTGAGGTCATGCCGCGCCCACCCGCAAGCCCTCGTCTAGGCGTCTATGTCCCATCCATGTCGCAGGGACCTGCCGGACTCATTTGTAACCCATTGAAACAAGAGGGGAACAATTGCGACATGGTGCGACATAAGGAATTTCGCCGAAATAGCGCAAGCCTCTGATGTTATTGGCGATCCCGGCAGGATTCGAACCTGCAACCCGCGGAGTAGAAATCCGCTACTCTATCCAGTTGAGCTACGGGACCGTTAGGCCGTCATACTCTCCGCAATATGAAAAATCCGCCCTCGCGCCAAGCCCCGATCCGAACCATTCTGATGGATCGAGCGACGAACCGGCACGGGCAGCGTTGTTTTGTCCGCAGTCCTAGGTTTGCCATTAGCGAATAACGCCTCATGCCGTCGTTGCGAGCGATTGGATCGGTTCGGAATATCCCATGCGGTTTTCGTCTTGTATCGCAAACACCGCGGGAACGGTCCTAAGTCTGTCACCTTTCCGCGCATTTCTGGTGGTTCAGAAGTTCGCTTTATTGTTCTCTACAAGTCCTTCAAGCGAACCTCTGAACCCCAACTACACGAGAACCACAAGTTTGCTAGTGTCCTTTCGAATCCGAAGTTCGTTACGGAAGGCACAATGAGGCGATCTTCGGATTCGGGACACGAAGCGGCATTTGTCCGTGCAGGGAGCTTTTCATGACCGGTTTGGTTCGTGCTGTGATGCTCTGCGCGGTGCTGGCGATTGGCCTTGTTTCGGCGCAGGCAGCCGATAAAGCTTTCAAGCGCGACGATCTCGCTGACGCGGCGATCAAGCTCGAGGCCCAGATCAAGAGCGAAGCCGGCACCATCGCCAAATCGGCCCCAACGCTGCGGACCGATGCCGATGTCGCTTTCAAGCGATCCGATTTCCGCAGCGGTCTTCAAATCCTCGGCCAGATCGCGACCGTCGCACCCGACGATAGCGGCAACTGGCTGCGTCTGGCGCGGACGATCTTCCAGATCAAGCCGACGACAAGCCAGGAGCAGACCTTCCTGCTCGAGCGAGCCTCTACCGCCGCCTACATTGCCTATCAGCGGGCGAACAATCCCGGTGCCGAGGCGGATGCATTGGCGACTCTGGGGCGCGCCTTCTCGGAACGCAAGCTGTGGCGGCCGGCGCTCGACACGCTGCGGCTGTCGCTCGATCTGCGCGAGGTGACCGACGTTCGCGAGCAATATGAAAAGATGCGCGACGACCACGGCTTCCGGCTGCTCGATTACACGGTGGATTCGGATTCGGCCTCGCCGCGGGTCTGCTTCCAGTTCTCTGAGGACCTTGCCAAGCGGACCGACTTTTCGCCGTTCGTCGCGCTTGCCGGCGCCGACCGGCCGGCGCTGTCGTCGGAGGACAAGCAACTTTGTGTCGAGGGTCTCAAGCACGGCGAGCGTTACAATATCAATCTGCGCGCCGGCCTGCCGTCGACCGTCAAGGAAGGCCTGCCGAAATCGGCCGAGTTCAATGTCTATGTGCGGGATCGCAAGCCGTTCGTCCGCTTCACCGGGCGCGCCTACGTGCTGCCGCGCACCGGTCAGCGCGGCATTCCGCTGGTCAGCGTAAACACGCAGGCGGTATCGGTGCAGGTATTCCGGATCGGCGACCGCAATCTGATCAACACTGTGATCGACAGCGACTTCCAGAAGACGCTCAGCGGCTATCAGTTGTCCGATCTCGGTAACGAACGCGGGGTCAAGGTCTGGTCGGGCGAGGTCACGACCGCCTCCACGCTGAATGCCGATGTGACCACGGCGTTTCCTGTCGATGAGGCGCTCGGAAACCTCCAGCCCGGCGTCTATGTGATGACGGCCGCGCCCAAGGCGCCTGGTTCGGCGAGCGACGAGGAGTCCGGCTCGCTGGCGACCCAGTGGTTCATCGTCTCCGATCTGGGCCTGACCGCCTATTCCGGCAATGACGGCATCCACGTCTTCGTCAATTCGCTCGCGACCACCGATGCGGTCGGCAAGGCCGAGATCCGCCTGATTGCCCGCAACAACGAAATCCTGGCCACTAAAAAGACCGACGAGTCCGGTCATGCGCTGTTCGAGCCAGGTCTTGCCCGAGGCGAGGGCGGACTGTCGCCGGCGCTGCTGACAGTGAACACGGATAAGGCTGACTATGCATTCCTGAGCCTGAAGTCGAGCGCGTTCGATCTGAGTGATCGCGGCGTCTCGGGCCGTGCTGTGCCTGCCGGCGCCGACGCGTTCGTTTACGCCGAGCGGGGCGTTTATCGCTCCGGGGAAACGGTCTATCTGACAGCGTTGTTGCGCGACGGGCAGGGCAATGCCGTGACCGGAGGTCCATTGACGCTTGTGGTCGAGCGGCCCGACGGGGTTGAATTCCGCCGCGCCGTCCTGCCCGATCAGGGCGCGGGCGGGCGAAGCCTGAGCCTGCCGCTCAATTCGGCGGTCCCGACCGGGACATGGCGCGTCCGCGCATTTACCGACCCGAAGGGTCCGTCGGTCGGCGAAACCACTTTCATGGTCGAAGACTATGTGGCGGACAGGATCGAATTTGACTTAACGACCAAAGCAAAGCAGATCGCGGCTGAGGCTCCAGTAGAACTTAAAGTCGACGGCCATTTCCTCTACGGCGCGCCGGCGTCCGGCCTGCAGCTTGAAGGCGATATGCTGGTGGCTTCTGCCGAGAGCCGTCCGGGTTATGCCGGATATCAGTTCGGCGTGGCCGACGACGAGACCACCAGTAACGAGCGCACGCCGATCGAGAACCTGCCCGAAGCCGATGCAAACGGCGTCGCCACGTTCCCCGTCAGCCTCGCCACGCCACCGTCATCGACCCGCCCACAGGAAGCCCAAATCTTTATTCGGATGGCGGAGGCCGGCGGCCGCGCCGTCGAACGGAAGCTGGTGCTTCCGGTCGCCCCCGCTGCGGCCATGATCGGCGTCAAGCCACTGTTTGCCGACAAGAACGTCGCGGAAGGTGACAAGGCCGGTTTCGATGTTGCCTTCGTCGCCCCCGACGGGACCTCGCTTGCGCGCGCGGGCCTGCGCTATGAACTGCTCAAGCTCGAGAGCCGCTATCAGTGGTATCGCCAGAATTCGTTCTGGGAATACGAGCCGGTGAAGTCGACCAAACGGGTGGCCGATGGCGATCTCACGATTGCCGCCGGAAAGCCCGCGCGGATTGAACTCTCGCCGCAGCCGGGGCGCTATCGGCTCGACGTCAAATCGGCAGATCCCAACGGTCCGCTGACGTCGGTGCAGTTCGATGTCGGCTGGTACTCCGACGGCAGCGCCGATACTCCCGATCTGCTGGAAACTTCGATCGACAAGCCGAATTACGAGTCCGGCGACACCATGATTGTTTCGGTCAACGCCCGGGCCGCCGGCAAACTCACCATCAACGTGCTCGGCGACCGGCTGCTAACCACCCAAACCACCGAGGCCAAGGAAGGCACGTCGCAGGTCAAAATCCCGATCGGCAAGGATTGGGGGACGGGCGCCTATGTTGTAGCGACGCTGCGGCGGCCGCTCGACGTTTCCGCCCAGCGAATGCCTGGCCGGGCTATCGGCATCAAATGGTTCGGCATCGACAAGACAGCGCGCACCCTTTCGGTCAGTCTGTCGCCGCCGACATTGGTGCGGCCGTCGACGATGCTGAAGCTGCCTGTGAAGATCAGCGGTCTAAGCCCGGGTGAAGACGCCAAGATCGTCGTTGCCGCCGTTGATGTCGGTATCCTCAACCTCACCAACTACAAGCCGCCCGCGCCTGACGACTACTATCTCGGCCAGCGCCGCATGACTTCGGAAATCCGCGATCTCTACGGACAGCTGATCGACGGCATGCAGGGGACGCGCGGCCAGCTCAAGACGGGGGGCGACTCAGCGGGAGCGGAGTTGCAGGGAAGCCCGCCGACGCAGAAGCCGCTCGCGCTCTATTCCGGCATCGTCACGGTGGCCGCGGACGGCACGGCGGAAATCAGTTTCGACATTCCGGAATTTGCCGGCACCGCGCGGGTGATGGCGGTTGCCTGGAGTGCGACCAAGTTGGGTCGCGCGACCGTGGATGTCACCGTGCGCGACCCGGTCGTGCTGACGGCGACCCTGCCGCGCTTCCTGTTGACGGGCGACCAGGGCACTATGAGTTTCGACCTCGACAACGTCGAGGGTGCGCCCGGCGACTACACTATCAACGTGAAAGCCACGGGGCCCGTGAAGGTGACGGGCAATCCCGCGACCACGGTCACGCTCAAGGCCAAGCAGCGCAGCTCGATGGCATTGGCATTGAATGCGAGCGGTGGCTCTGGCACGTCGCAACTCGACGTCGATATCAAGGGGCCGAACGGTCTGACGTTGGCGCGGCACTATGATCTCGACGTCAAGCCCGCGACCCAGATATTGGCACGCCGATCGGTGCGAACGCTCGCGAAGGGTGAGAGCCTGACGCTGACCTCGGACATGTTCTCCGACCTCGTGGCGGGAACGGGCGGGGTGTCGATGTCTGTCGGCCTGTCGTCCGCGCTGGATGCCGCGACTGTCCTGAAAGCCCTCGACCGTTATCCCTTCGGCTGCTCCGAGCAGATCACAAGTCGGGCGATGCCGCTGCTCTATGTGAACGATCTCGCGGTCGGCGCGCACCTCGCTATGGATACTGGCGTCGACGATCGCATCAAGAGTTCGATAGACCGTCTGCTGGCGCGCCAAGGTTCGAACGGTTCCTTCGGTCTGTGGTCATCGGGAGGTGATGATGCGTGGCTTGATGCCTACGTGACCGACTTCCTGACCCGCGCCCGCGAGAAGGGATTTTTGGTCCCTGACTTGCTGTTCAAGAGTGCGCTCGATCGCGTCCGTAATTCGGTGGTGAATGCTGCGGAGCCGGAGAAGGACGGTGGTCGCGATCTGGCTTACGGACTTTATGTTCTCGCCAAGAACGGGATCGCTCCGATCGGGGATCTGCGCTATTTGGCCGATACCAAGCTGAACAATCTGGCGACACCGATCGCCAAGGCGCAACTGGCTGCTGCGCTGGCGCTGGTCGGCGACAGGGCGCGGGCGGAACGCGTGTATACGGCGGCGGCTGAAAGTCTGGCGCCGAAACCAGTCATCGAATTCGGCCGGTCGGACTATGGTTCGGCGCTGCGCGATGCAGCGGCACTGGTGTCGCTTGCGGGCGAAGGCAACGCGCCGCGTGCGACGGTGGCGCAGGCGGTGCAGCGGGTGGAGGCGGCGCGAGGACTGACACCCTATACTTCGACGCAGGAGAACGCGTGGCTGGTTCTGGCGGCGAGGGCGCTTGCGAAAGAATCCATGTCGCTCGACGTCGACGGTGCGCCGGTTAAGACCGCGCTCTATCGGAGCTACAAGGCAGCGGATATGACGGGCAAGCCAATCAAGATCACCAACACCGGCGATGCGCCCGTGCAGGCGGTGGTTTCTGTGACTGGCGCGCCGGTTACTCCGGAGCCTGCGGCCTCAAACGGTTTTAAGATCGAGCGAAATTATTTCGCCCTCGACGGGACGCCTGCAGATCCGACCCAGGCCAAGCAAAACGACCGGTTCGCGGTCGTTCTCAAGATCACCGAGGCCAAGCCGGAATACGGTCACATCATGGTGGCCGATTATCTTCCCGCTGGCTTTGAAATCGACAATCCGCATCTGGTCTCGTCCGGCGACACCGGCACCCTCGACTGGATCGAGGAGGGCCAGGAACCGGTCAATACGGAATTCCGCGACGATCGGTTCACCGCGGCCTTCAATCGCGCTGGTAACGACAAGGCGGTGTTCACAGTCGCCTATGTTGTGCGGGCGGTGTCGCCGGGCAAATACGTTTTGCCGCAAGCCTATGTCGAGGACATGTACAATCCCTCGCGCTATGGCCGCACCGGCACCGGCCGTGTCGAGGTGCGTCCCGCGAAATGACCGCATCCGACGCCACAGCCACGACGATACGGCCGCGCCGCTGGCGGCGGGTAAAGCTGGCGGCGGCGGGTATGGCGGTTGTTGCGGTCGTAGCCACTGGCGCGGTTGCGAGCTGGATCGTCTCGCTGGGGCCACTGCCGCTGGCAGAGGCGCGCGAGATCTCGACGACGGTGCTCGACCGCAATGGCAAATTGCTGCGCGCCTTCGCCATGGCCGACGGCCGGTGGCGATTGCCGGTCGATGCCAGGACTGATGTCGATCCGGGATATCTCAACCTGCTGCTGGGTTATGAGGACCAGCGATTCTATTCGCACGCAGGCGTCGATCCACTCGCGCTCGGGCGAGCCGCGCTGCAACTCCTGACGCGCGGCCACATCGTCTCGGGCGGATCGACCATCACAATGCAGCTTGCCCGCCTGATCGAACCGCGCCGTCAGCGCTCGATCTACGCCAAGCTGCATCAGGTGGTGCGCGCGTTCCAGCTCGAGCACGAACTGTCCAAGGATGAAATCCTCAACCTGTATCTGGCGCTTGCGCCGTTCGGCGGCAATCTCGAAGGCATTCGTGCGGCGTCTATCGCCTATTTCGGGAAGGAGCCGAAGCGGTTGTCGCTCGCGGAGGCGGCGCTGCTTGTGGCGCTGCCGCAGTCGCCGGAAAGGCGGCGCCTCGACCGTCACCCGGCTGCTGCGCGGGCAGCCCGCGACCGCGTGCTCGAACGCATGGTCGAGGAATCGCGCATCTCGGCGGAAGACGCCGCGCAGGCCAGGACTGTGCCAGTCATGCGCATGCGCAACCCGTTTCCGATGCTGGCGCCGCATTCCACGGATCGGGCCCTGGCGACAGTCAGGGATTCCCGTGTCATTCAACTCACGCTTGAGTCCGGATTGCAGCGAACGCTCGAAGCGCTGGCACGCGACCGCGCGGCGGCGCTCGGGCCTGACATTTCGATCGGGATCCTCGCGGTCGACAACGCCACCGGCGACGTGCTGGCCCATGTCGGGTCCGCAGATTATTTCAACGAACGGCGCGCCGGGCAGGTTGACATGACGGCAGCCGTGCGCTCGCCGGGATCGACGCTGAAGCCGTTTATCTACGGACTGGCATTTGAAGACGGGTTCGTTCACCCGGACAGCCTGATCGACGATCGCCCGGTCCGATTCGGCAGCTACGCGCCGGAAAACTTCGACATGACATTTCAGGGCACGGTGCCGGTGCGCCGCGCCCTGCAACTATCGCTCAACGTTCCGGCGATCGAACTGCTCGACCGCGTCGGTGCCAGCCGGTTGTCGGCGCGGCTGAAACAGGTGGGCGCCGGTCTGGTGCTGCCGAAGGACGAAGTTCCCGGTCTGGCCATGGGGCTCGGCGGCGTCGGAGTGACGCTGCATGACCTGGTGCAGGCCTATTCCGGCATTCCCAGGCTGGGCAGCGTGTTACCCTTGCGTGAAATCGAGCGCGGCGGCGGCAGCGTCCGGGAGCCTTTGCGACTGCTGGACCCGGTCGCGGCATGGCAGGTCGGCAACGTTCTTTGGGGGACGCCACCGCCGGAAAATGCGGTCCGAAACCGGATCGCCTTCAAGACCGGCACCAGCTACGGCTATCGTGATGCGTGGTCCATCGGCTTCGACGGCCGCATGACGGTCGGCGTCTGGGTCGGACGTCCGGACGGCGCGCCAGTTCCCGGTCTCATCGGCCGCGCCGCGGCCGCGCCGGTTTTATTTGACGCTTTCGCCCGCAGCGGCAAGTCGCTGGCGCCGCTACCAAAAGCTCCACGCGGAACTCTCATCGCAAGCAATGCAAAGCTCCCGCTTCCCTTGCGGCGGTTTCGTCCCGCGGGTGAACTGATCCGGACCGGCAATGAGCACACGCTCCGTATCCAGTTTCCGCTGAACGGTTCGCGGATCGATGCCGGAGGAGGGGACGGGATAAAGCTTCCGGCGCTGCCTGTGAAAGTGGCAGGCGGCGTCTTGCCGATGACGATGCTGGTCAATGGAAAAGCAGTCGGAGAAATCGAAAGCCGGCGTCAACGGATGGTCGAACCACCGGGACCTGGCTTTGTCCGGCTGACCGTGATGGATGCTGTTGGCGCCGCGGACACAGTTACGCTCAGAATTCAATAGTGACCGGCTAAGCGGTTGTCGCTGCGTTGGGTTCAGCGTATGCGGAACCCCATGGCCGAGACCCTTTACCGTCCCCGATTTGGACAAGTGCGTGAACCGAAGACTCCAGTGAATCCGGGGCGTGGGCTTGCGACCGTTATCGATTTTATCGCCGTCCGCCATGTCAGGTCGGCCCTATTTCTGACCATTATCAGCCTGTTATTCTTTCTGCCCGGCTTCTTCAACATCCCGCCGATCGACCGCGACGAGCCCCGTTTCGCGCAAGCGACCAAACAGATGGTCGAAACGGGCGATTTCGTCGACATCCGTTTTCAGGACGAGGTTCGTTACAAGAAGCCGGTCGGCATTTACTGGTTGCAGGCCGCCGCTGTCGAGACGGCGTCGTCGCTTGGACTGCCGCGGGCGCAGATCCGCATCTGGCTGTATCGCGTCCCGTCCCTGATTGGTGCGATCGGCGCGGTGCTTCTGACCTACTGGACGGCGCTCGCTTTCGTGACGCGGCGAGGCGCCGTTTTGGCCGGGCTGATCATGTGCAGCTCGGTATTACTCGGGGCGGAAGCGCGGCTCGCAAAGACAGACGCCATGCTGCTGCTGACCGTTATTGCAGCGATGGGTGCGCTCGC
Organism: Nitrobacter sp. JJSN; assembly: GCF_051912485.1. Taxonomy (GTDB): domain Bacteria; phylum Pseudomonadota; class Alphaproteobacteria; order Rhizobiales; family Xanthobacteraceae; genus Nitrobacter. Next base: position 1,477,884 of record NZ_CP196822.1, read on the forward strand.
GAGGGTCTATCTGTCCTTTCAGCGACGCGGGAACCTCGAGCATCCATCTTGGGCACATCCGGCAATCTTTTGGACGGCGCTCGCCGGAGGAATTTTACTCAAAGGCCCGTTGATCCTGATGTTCGTGGGATTGACGATCGGGACCGTCTCCATTCTCGATCGCTCGGCATCATGGCTATGGCGGCTGCGGCCCGTCTGGGGGCTGATGTGGATGCTAGTCCTCGTCATGCCGTGGTTCGTTGCGATTTTCCTGCGCGCCGGAGATACGTTTTTCACAGACTCGATCGGCGGCGACATGCTGAGCAAGCTTGCGGCTCAGGAATCGCATGGAGCGCCGCCCGGGACTTACTTCCTGCTGTTCTGGATTACGTTCTGGCCCGGCGCACCGCTGGCAGGACTGGCGGCACCGGCAATCTGGCGCGCGCGCAGGGAGCCGGAGATGCGGTTTCTGCTCGCATGGCTGGTTCCGTCATGGATCGTGTTTGAGCTGGTGCTGACCAAGCTGCCGCATTATGTCCTGCCGCTGTATCCGGCGATCGCGATCCTGTCGGTTTGCGCACTGGAGCGCCGCGTGCTGTCCATATCGTGGCTCACGAAGGGCACGGCATGGTGGTTTGCCATCCCCGCGATCACTTTGGTGCTTGCGGTCATCGCAACCATTACCCTGACGCGTCAGCCTGTCTTTCTGGCATGGCCGTTTGCCGCCGCGGCCTTGATCTCCGGACTGTTCGCCTGGTGGCTCTATGACGACGGTAACGCGGAACGTTCTTTGCTGAACGCGGTCATGGCGGCGCTGTTTCTGAGCGTTTCCGTCTACGGAATCATCGTTGCGGCGCTGACGCCGCTGTTCCCGAGTCCCGAAGTCGCGCGCGCGTTGCGAAATGTGGAGTGCGTCGGACCCAGGGCAGCGGCGGCGGGTTACCAAGAGCCAAGTCTGGTCTTCATGACGGGGACGTCAACGTTGCTGACCGATGGCTCCGGCGCCGCTGATTTCCTCGGCCACGGAAGCTGCCGGTTCGCGCTCGTCGAATCGCGTTCCGAGCGGGCCTTCGCACAGCGCGCCGAAGCGATCGGATTGCGCTACAATGTCGCGACGCGCATCGACGGCTATAACTTCTCGCAGGGAAAGACAATTTCGATCGCTATCTTCCGCTCGGAGGGAACGCGTTAGGATATTCGCGGCGGCCAGAACGCGCGACACGCCGACCCCGTTTTTCTGTTTCGCGGGGCGATCGCTTGTCCGTCTGGCACGGCCATCATTACATTCTCCGCGCGTCGAAGCGGGCTATCTCAAAAGGGTTGCCCGCGGCGCTTGCGCGCCATAAGAAGCGAACGCGGTCAGACCAGTTTTGGTGCGGGTTCTGACCAGCGGACCAATCGGACCATGAACGACGACATGTCCATCAGCACGACTGCGCCGACGGTCTCCATTGTTGTGCCCGTGCGCAACGAGGCAGACAATGTTGTGCCCCTCGTTGACGAGATCGCTGCGGCGCTCGACGGTCGATGGGCTTACGAGATCGTCTACGTTGACGATGGCTCCAGCGATGCCACCGCCGAGCGGTTGGCGGTCGTTATGGCCCAGCGCAGGAACGTGCGTCAGATCCGCCACGAAAAATCATCCGGACAATCAGCGGCGGTCCGGACAGGGGTGCGCGCAGCGCAAGGCACAATCGTTGCGACGCTGGATGGCGACGGCCAGAATAATCCGGCGTTTCTGCCGCAGTTGATAACGGCGATCGAGAACGGCGGCGATCGCATTGGTCTTGCCGCCGGTCAACGCGTCGGCCGCAAGGATACCGGATTCAAGAAATTCCAGTCGCGAATCGCCAACAAGGTGCGAAGCAGGGTGCTGAGCGACGGCACGCGCGATACCGGCTGCGGGCTGAAGGCCTTTCGGCGGGAGGTGTTCCTGTCCCTGCCTTATTTCGATGGTTTGCATCGGTTTCTTCCGGCACTGGTGCGGCGCGAAGGCTATGATATCGCCTATGTCGATGTGACCGACCGGCCACGACGTTCCGGGGTCTCGAATTACGGTTTCTTCGATCGTTTATGGATTGGGATCATGGACCTCGCCGGGGTGTGGTGGTTGATCCGCCGGAAAAAATCAACGCCGGTCGTAAGCGAGGTCGTGCGTCATGACTGATACCGTCAGTATGTTTTCCAACTATCTCTATGATGTGTTCGTCACAAAGTTCGACGGATGGGTCATTCTCGGCTTTGCGGCGCAGGCGCTCTTCACGATGCGGTTTGTCGTGCAATGGATTGCATCCGAACGCGCGCGAAAGAGCGTGATCCCGGTCGCGTTCTGGTTCTTCTCGATCGGAGGCGGGGTTCTTCTTCTGGCTTACGCTCTGTACCGGCGCGATCCGGTGTTCATCGCGGGCCAGGCTCTCGGACTTGTCGTCTATTTCCGGAATTTGTACTTCATCATGCTCAACGGACGTCAATCATCCACCTGAGGACTGTATTAAGTTAGCGTGTGGACGTATTCGTCGGCGTGGAAATCCCCAGCAAGTCGGTTTCGCTCTGCCGCAAGGCCGGAAGCTCGCCTGCTGCGTCAAGAACCGGGTAGGCGACCGAGCAAATGTGCGAATGTATTCGCCGCAGATCGCGCAGGACGTCGAGATGCAGCGACGTCGTTTCGATCGCTTCGAGGCGGCCTTCGCGGAGCCGATCAAGGTGCCGCTCGGTTGCCGCGAGCTCGAAGTTACGGAAGGCGACTTTCTCCGCGATAAGCTGGCGAGCCTCATCGACATTGCCGGACATGAAGATGCCGAAGGCAATACGAAGCGAATCCATTGTCCGCTTGTGAAATGCTGAAAGCTCGCTGGCGCCTTCGGGCGAGAATTGAAAACGACGCTTGATTTTCTTGGTGGCCAGCTCGCTCAGGTTCTTGTCGATAATGTCGCCGATATGTTCGAGGTTGATGGCGAATGCGATGATTTCCATCGCGCGATGACCCTCGCGTTCGTCGAGGCTGCCGCGGGTCAGTTTGGTTACATAGAGCTTGATGGCTTCATCGAGACCGTCGACGCTGTCATCCATTCGCAAAACCTGGTCGACCAGCGCTTTGTCGTTGGTCATCATCGCGTCCATCACCTTGCGCAGCATCGCTTCCACGAGGTCGCCCATCCGCAGCGTTTCGCGCGCCGCGTCAGCGAGCGCGAGCGAGGGCGTTTCCAGCGCGCTCTCGTCGAGGTAGCGCGGCCGTGACGGATCGGCATCAGGCGCCTTTTCGGGAAGAAGGCGCTCGAGCATACGTGCCATGCCGTCAAGCAGGCCGATAAAAAGGATCGCGGTCATAACGTTGAACGCGATGTGAAACGTCGCGGTCGCCTTGGCGAGGTTCGGCTGCCATGCCAGCATGACGTCCACAATCGGCTGCAGAAATGGCACGATCAGCAGCACCCCGATGAAACGGTTGAGCATGTTGCCGAGCGGCAGCCGATAGCTCGCGGGATTGTCGCGCCGGGCGCCTTCGAAGATCGGGTTGACGGCGCTGCCGATATTGGCGCCGAGCACCAGCGCGAAGGCTGCATATGGTGTAACGAATTGGGAATAGCCGAGCGACATGACAAGGAGGACGCTAGCGACACTGGAATGAACGGCCCAGGTTGTGGCGGCGCCGATGAGGATGCACAGGATTGGATCGCTAGTGATGGCGTTCAGAAAAACCCGCGCGCCCGGCACGTTTTCAGCCGGCGCAAGCGTCGTGAGCAAAATGTGCAACGCCAGCAACATCAGACCAAGGCCGATAAAGACGCGGCCGACGTCCTTGATGCGCGAGCGGGCCCCGGTGCGGAACGCCACAAGTCCAATCACGAAGAAGATCGGCGCGGCGGCCGAGATATTGAACGACAGTACCTGAACGATCAGCGTGGTTCCGACGTTCGCGCCGAGCATGATCGCGAGCGCCGGAACAAGGCTCACGAGTCCTTCCGCGGCGAACGAACTGGTGAGCAGACCGGTGGCGGTGCTGCTCTGGAGCAGGGCCGTGAGACCGAGGCCGGCGCCGAATGCGGCAAAACGATTGCGAAGCGCTTTGCCCAGAAACCGGCGGAGGTCCGGGCCAAAGGCGCGCAGGATACCGCTCCGGACCATATGAAGGCCCCAGAGCAAAAGCGCGATGCCACCCATCAGATCGAGAAGAACGAGGCTTCCCATGGGTTTTCCCATCGACGAATTGGGTTCTAGCGCGTATTCCGCAAAAGTGGATACCGGTTTTGCGATCAGAATACGCGCAAGCTATTGATTGAGAGCATTTTCTTACGGCTAACCGGATTCCACTTAGCCGGAAAATGCTCTTAGGGTCAGGCTATCCGCAAACGGCGGCGGATCAAATTCTATTATTTTGTTCGGCTGAAGCAGAATCGTATGCGAAAAGCATCAGCCCGAGGCCAGGCTCACTGCCGGGCGTTGAACGCTTCAAATCCCCGGTCGAGATCGGCCTTGAGATCGTCCACGCTTTCCAGCCCGATGTGGAGCCGCAGCGTCGGTCCGCCGGGCGCCCATGTCGTCGCGGTGCGATACGTGGCGCAATCGAAGGGAATGATGAGGCTCTCAAAGCCGCCCCACGAGTAACCCATGCCAAACAGCTTCAAGGTATCGAGCAGCGCATCGACGGCCTGCTGCGGCGCAGGCTTGAGGACGATGCTGAACAGTCCCGATGCGCCGGTGAAGTCGCGCTTCCAGATTGCGTGGCCGGGATCGTCCGGCAGCGCAGGATACAAAACCCTCGCGACTTCCGGCCGTCTCGCAAGCCACTGCGCCATGTCCATCGCGGCCTGCTGATGATGATGCAGCCTCACGGCAAGGGTGCGCAATCCCCGTAGGGCCAGAAACACATCGTCGGGTCCAGCGCAGACGCCGAGCAGGCGGATGCCTTCGGCGAGTGCGGGCCAAGCCTTGGCGTTGGCGGAGATCGTTCCGAACATGATGTCGGAGTGTCCGCCAATATATTTGGTCGCCGCCTGGATGCTGATGTCGACGCCTTGTTCGAGTGCGCGGCGGAACAGAGGAGTTGCCCACGTATTGTCGTCGATAACGAGCGCTCCTCGCCCGTGCGCGACTCTGGCAATCGCCGGAACGTCCGGCATCTCCAGGGACTGGGAGCCGGGAGCCTCGACCATGACAGCGCGGGTGTTGGGCCGGAACAGCGCAGCGATACCTGACCCGATCAGCGGGTCGAAATAAGTGGTCTCGACTCCGTAGCGCGCCAGAAGCCCATCGCAGAAATGTCGGGTCGGGCGATAGGCGTTATCGCAGACGAGGATGTGATCGCCGGCCTTCAGCACAGACAGCAGCGCGGTGGAGATCGCAGACACGCCCGATGGAACGAGGCCGACGCCTGCGCACTGCGGGCCTTCCAGCGCCATCAGCGCATCCTGCAGGGCGAGGGTAGTAGGAGTGCCATGCCGTCCGTAATGGAATTCTCCGCGATGGGCGTGCAGGTCATCCGCGGTCGGGTAGAGCACGGTCGAGCCGCGAACGATGGGCGGATTGACGAACCCCTTTTGGGCTTCGGTGTCTCGACCCGAAAGGACCAGTCTGGTTTCCGCCCGAAACGAATCCGCCGGTCCGCTGTCCTTTGAGAAGGTCATCTGTTCGCCGCTGCAAAAGGAGGCATTTTGCCGCTGACGCGCCTGCCTCGAAACTTGCCGGACCTTAGTTCCGGCGTGATTTCGTTAGTAACAGGAAGGGGAAGACACTCGTCAACCCCTTGACCCTGCCCACTAGTAGAGTGAATTTGACATTCGCGACCTACTTTGCGGCAAACCCGGCAAGCGAATGTCAAATTCACTCCACTAGCAACTTATATTTGCTAGTCGTTCTGTGATGAAATCCAACTCTCTGCTACCGCATGTTGAGAGACGCGCCGCGAGTTTCGACCTGTTCTCAACCTCGGTTGATTGAAAAGCCCATGTGTGACTGGATTAATGGAGGTAACAAATCGATCGGCCAGATTCAGCCGAGCGTCTGAACGGCGAAGAACTGATAATCCATTGATGTCCTGAAAGGCATTGCCATGAAATGCGTACTTGCTGTCATTTTCGCTTTTGCCGCCGGCCTTTCGTTACAGTCGGCATCCGCACAGGAGTCCGCGAAGGCGAAGACCACGCTCGACGCAGTCAAGGCGCGAGGTATGTTGTCTTGTGGCGTGAGCCAGGGGTTGCCCGGATTCTCGACGCCTGACGATAAAGGCAACTGGACTGGGCTTGATGTGGACGTCTGTCGCGCAATCGCGGCCGCCGTATTTAACGACCCTAACAAGGTCAAATTCGTTCCGCTGTCTGCCAAAGACCGGTTTATCGCCCTTCAGTCGGGCGAAATAGATGTGCTGTCGCGTAACACGACATGGACGCTCTCGCGCGACACATCGCTTGGTGCAAATTTCACCGGCGTGACCTATTACGACGGACAGGGCTTTTTGGTGAGAAAATCACTCAAGGTCAATTCGGCGCTGGAATTGAACAGCGCATCCGTTTGCGTCCAGACCGGCACCACGAACGAACAGAATCTTGCTGACTACTTCAAGAGCAACAAGATGAAGTATGAGGTGATCGCGTTCAGCACGGCCGACGAGACCATCAAGGCCTACGAATCCGGTCGGTGCGATGTGTTTACATCAGATATTTCGCAGCTCTATGCCGAGCGGCTGAAGCTCTCCAATCCCGCCGATCATGCGGTTCTGCCGGAGGTGATCTCGAAAGAGCCGCTCGGGCCGATGGTACGTCATGGCGACGATCAGTGGTTCGATCTCGTCAAGTGGACGCTGTTTGCGATGGTCAACGCCGAAGAACTCGGTATCACGCAGAAGAACGTCGACGAGATGGCCAAATCGAACAACCCGGAACTGAAGCGGGTTTTCGGGACCGATGGCAATTTCGGCGAACAGCTTGGCGTGACCAAGGATTGGGTGTCGCGCATCGTCAAGGCCGTCGGCAATTATGGCGAGTCGTTTGATCGGAACGTCGGCGCCGGTTCGAAGCTCGGAATCGCGCGCGGGCTCAACAGGCTCTGGAACCAGGGCGGCATTCAGTACGCGCCGCCGATCCGCTAGCGTCAACGCCAGAGACTGCGATGGCCGCCGAGCCTCGAAAACCGCCGCTGCAGTTCTTCTTCAGGCTGCGGCGGGCGCTCGGGGGCAGGGCTGGCTGGGGCGGTCTTGCGCTACAGGTGCTGTTCGTCGCCGCGCTGGCGTGGATCAGTTATGAGATCGTGGCCAACGCCCAGGGAAACCTGGAGACGCAGCACGTCGCGTCTGGCTTTGGCTTCATGTCACAAACCGCCGGCTTCGGCGTCAGCCAGACCTTGATTCCGTATTCCGAGACCGACAGTTACACGCGCGTGTTTCTGGTCGGCCTTCTCAATACACTGCTGGTGGCCGTGGTCGGCATTGTCTTCGCGACGATCATCGGCTTTATGGTGGCTCTCGGCCGGCTGTCGCCGAATTGGCTGATATCGCGCATTTCCGGCGGCTATGTTGAGCTGGTCCGAAACCTGCCGCTGCTGTTCCAGATTTTGTTCTGGTATCTTGCGGTGCTGGGGACGCTGCCGAGTCCAAGGCAAAGCATTTCAATCTTCGACAGCGTCTTTCTCAGCAATCGTGGTCTCATCGTTCCGAAGCCGATCGGGCAGGAGGGGCTGGTCGCCCTTACGGTCGCGATTGTGGCTGCCATCATCGGCTGCCTACTGCTGCGCAGCTATTCGCGCCGCGCGCTTTTCCAGAGCGGACGAGTGGTGGTCGTCTGGCCCTATGTTTCTGGTCTGTTGATCGGCGTACCGCTGGTCGCAATGCTCATTTTTGGCGCGCCCTTCACATTCGAGATGCCTGTCCTCAAAGGATTCAATTTCGCCGGTGGAGCGCGCGTGACCCCGGAATTCGTCGCGCTCGCCGTCGCGCTTTCGACATATACGGCTGCGTTCATCGCGGAAGTCGTGCGTGCCGGAATCCTCTCAATTCACAAAGGGCAGATGGAGGCTGGGGCTTCGCTCGGGCTCTCGCGCGGATCGACGCTGCGATTGATCGTGGTGCCGCAGGCAATGCGTGTCATTCTGCCGCCGCTGACCAATCAGTACCTCAATCTCACCAAAAATTCGTCGTTGGCTGTCGGCATCGGATATCCGGACCTGTTTTCGGTGTTCGCCGGAACGACACTTAGCCAGACCGGACAGGCCATCGAAATCATCGCAATCACGATGGGCGTTTATTTGCTGATCTCGCTCGTGACCAGCGCGATCATGAGCCTCTATGGCTGGCGCATCTCACGGAGCATGGGCGGATGACCGATCAGCCCGCACCGTCGTTCGTTCGGACCGATCTTATTCCGGATCGGCCTCAGCCGATCAAAACCACTGGCTTTTCCGCCTTTCTGTGGACCCGTCTGCTCAATTCTCCGGGCAACGCGCTGCTGACGGTCGTTGGTATAGTATTGCTCTGGTTTGTCATCGTTCCGGCGATCCGGTTTCTCCTCGTGGATGCGGTCTGGGAAGGCCAGGATCGAACATCGTGTCTGGCTGCGGATGTGGGGCAGTCAATCGGGGCATGTTGGCCGTTCGTTCGCGCCAAGATCACCCAATTCATTTACGGCTTTTACCCGGAGCCTGAACGGTGGCGGGTCAATCTGACGTTCCTGCTGGCCGCCGTTTTGTTGCTGCCGCTTCTGGTTCCGCGTTTGCCCGCAAAGGGTCTCAACGCAACCTTGTTCTTCGTCGCCTTTCCCGTCGTGGCGTTTTTTCTGCTGCACGGCGGGGGCATCAGTGGGTTCGGCGTGAGCTGGACCGTCGGTTTTCTGTCGAGCTTCGCCGACGGTGTGGGCAATGCCGGGCGGCAGCTTGCCGCGTCAGGAGGAGCGGGCGGAATCGGTTCGGTTTTGCGGCTGCTGGGAAATACCTTTCTATGGACCGGCGATGCATTGAATTCTGTGGCGTGGCCGCTGACCTCGCTCCGCGATTGGCTCCAAAACTCCGATCAGCCGGTTTGGTACGACCTTGCTTGCACCGGCGTGATCGTTTCGCTGCTGCTCTTTCTTCTAAACGGCGCCTTCCGCACGGGCTGGCGCGCGTTGCTCATGAGCCTGATGACGTTCGTCGGCATTGGTCTGGTGGTTGCGGTGATGCACCTCGATCGCGGCGGCCTTCCGATTGTCGACACCCGCCTCTGGGGCGGTCTGCTGGTGACGCTGGTGGTGTCGGTCACCGGTATCGTATCGTCGATACCGATCGGAATCGCGCTGGCATTGGGACGACGCGCCACCATTCCGCTGATCCGGGTTTTCTCGGTTGCCTTCATCGAGTTCTGGCGCGGCGTTCCGCTGATTACCGTGCTGTTTTTCGCAACCTACATGCTGCCGCTTTTCCTTCCGGGAAACTTCACAGTCGATGGCCTGGTCCGGGTTTTGATCGGCATTGCGCTGTTCGCCGGCGCGTATAATGCCGAGGTTATTCGCGGCGGTCTGGCTGCGATCCCGCGCGGGCAGGCGGAAGCCGCCCAAGCGCTTGGCTTGTCGTACTGGAAAACGACGGGACTGATCGTGATGCCGCAGGCGTTGCGGCACGTCATCCCCGGACTGGTCAACAGCTTTATCGCGCTGTTCAAAGATACATCGCTGGTCTCGATCATCGCGCTGTTCGACCTGCTCGGGAGCTTGCGAGCCTCGTTCGCAGATCCGACATGGGCGACCCCAACCACGCTGTTCACGGGATTCGCCTTCGCTGGAATCATCTATTTCGTGTTCTGCTTCAGCATGTCCCGATATTCACTGTTCGTCGAACACCGGCTGAATCCGCACGGGCGAAGCTGAGCTTGGGATTAGCCATGACAGACGCGAATGCCATCGTTTCCATCGCCGGTCTCAACAAATGGTTCGGCAGCTTCCATGTGCTGCGGGACATCGATCTCGATGTGGCGCGCGGCGAGCGCATCGTGATTTGTGGCCCCTCGGGTTCCGGAAAATCGACGCTGATCCGTTGCATCAACGCACTCGAGGAGTTTCAGCAAGGCCGGATTGTCGTCGATGGAATCGAACTTGGCCCCAATCTGCGGCACGTCGAGGAGGTTCGGCGCGAGGTCGGAATGGTTTTCCAGAGCTTCAATCTGTTTCCGCATCTGACGGTGCTCGAAAACTGTACGCTTGCTCCGATCTGGGTCCGCAATATCCCAAAGAAGGATGCCGAGGCGGCGGCGATGAAGTTTCTTGAACGCGTCAAGATTCCTCAACAAGCCAATAAATATCCCGGTCAGATGTCGGGAGGTCAGCAACAGCGTGTGGCGATTGCACGCGCGCTCACGATGAATCCGAAAGTCATGCTGTTCGACGAGCCGACGTCGGCGCTCGATCCCGAGATGGTCAAGGAAGTACTAGACACGATAGTCGATCTCGCCAAGGAAGGCATGACCATGCTCGTTGTCACTCACGAAATGGGATTCGCCAGGGAAGTCGCCAACCGCGTTGTGTTCATGGATGAGGGACAGATCATCGAATCCAATACGCCGGCGAATTTTTTCGCCAATCCGCAACATCCGCGAACCCAGCTTTTTCTCAGTCAGATCCTGCGCTGAGACCGATATGGCGATCCTGGCTAAGCTGACACGAGGGGAATTTTCACCGTGCTTTGCTTCTCGAGCCACTGCGGCACGGGAAGATTCTTGGAGCGCATGAAGTCCGGATTGAAGAGCTTCGACTGATAGCGGTTGCCGGAGTCGCACAGGATCGTTACGACGGTGTGGCCGGGTCCCAACTGGCGTGCCAGGCGAATTGCGCCGGCGACGTTGATGCCGGTGGAGCCGCCGAGGCACAGCCCCTCGTGTTCAAGCAAATCGTAGATTACCGGCACGGCTTCCTCGTCGGGAATGAGATAGGCCTCGTCGACCTTGGTATTGGCGATCACCGGTGTCACCCGGCCAAGTCCAATTCCCTCGGTGATCGAACCTCCTGGAGTCGCCTTGGCGATGCCGTTTTTGAACAGCTCGTACATGGCCGCTCCTCGCGGGTCCGCAACGCCGATGACGATGTCTTTATTCTTCTCTCGCAAGAAAGCACCGGTCCCGGCCAGTGTGCCGCCGGTTCCGATCGAACAGATAAAGCCATCGACCTTGCCGCCGGTTTGCTCCCAGATTTCGGGGCCCGTCGAAACGTAGTGAGCCTTGGGATTGTCGAGGTTGTTCCATTGATCGGCAAACAGGACGCCGTTCGGTTCTGACTTGCGCAGCTCGTCCGCGAGCCGCTTCGCGATGTGCTGATAATTGTTCGGATTGCTGTATGGGAGCGCCGGGACCTCAACCAGTTCGGCTCCACACAGCCGAAGCATGTCCTTCTTTTCCTGGCTCTGCGTTTCCGGGATGACAATCATTGTGCGGTAGCCGCGCGCACTGGCAACGACGGCGAGGCCGATGCCGGTATTGCCGGCCGTACCTTCGACCACGAGGCCGCCGAGCTTGAGATCGCCTCGCTTTTCGGCTTCCAGGATCATCTGTTTGCCGGCGCGATCCTTGACCGACTGGCCCGGATTCATGAACTCGGCCTTGCCGAGAATGGTGCATCCGGTCGCTTCCGATGCGTGCTTCAACTTGATAAGCGGTGTGTTGCCGATCGCTTCGACGACGTCGTTGTTAATTCTCATGAGATGCTAAATCTTGTCAGTCGGTTGGAGGAATGCGGCAACCCTAATTGAGAGGCGAGGGAGGTACAAGGGAACGAAAATGGCCGATCGCACGACCGGACTCGCGTTGCGATGCATTGCCGAGATTGTCATGGGGCGCCGCCTGGAGCCCCCCTAGGTCGCAAATCGTCCGTGCCGGCTTTGTGCACCTCCGCTCTGGCCGCGAGGCGCGGATCGATTGTTTCGGGTTTGCGCAATTTCGATTCGCCTGTTTCATCCTTATGGGGCGGGAAACCTCCCGCGGCGTGGCGTTCGGAGCCGCCGCGTCGCATGAAATCTTGGTAAGATTGCCGGGCCTGCTTGCGATCCGAGCGTCAGGAAAGCCCGTTAAATCAGGGTTTTTTGATAAATCAGCTTATCAGCAGGGGACGACGCCAATGGAACGCATCTAATGTTCTGGGCCGGGCAGGACTGTCCGTCGACTGATCGGATCGCTAGAATAGGGCGGTTCTAAGAGAAAGCATTACCACCGGTGGCCGCGTCGTTTAATATTGAAAAAGGTTGGTACGTGGGTGCCGCGACCTCAGGCGAATGCCTATCGTTGCCTCCGCCGTCCCTCGGGGGGCCGGCGTGAGTGAATCTCCAGCGAAGGCCTCGATCGATCAACGAGGGATTACGACGTGGATTCGTCGTTCCGCCATGCTTCTCCCGGTGTTGGCGACAGTCGCGACGTCCGCTGGCTGCATCCTGACCAAGGATCTGCCCGATCCGGCGCTGGATATTCCGGCCGGGTATAAGGCAGCGCGGTCGACTACGGCTGACACTCCGCCGATGCTGGACTGGTGGCGTGGCTTTCGCTCGTCCGAACTGACGGGCCTGATGGAGGAAGCCCAGACCGTCAATCTGGACATTGCAGCGGCGACGGCGCGGATTATTCAGGCCGATCAGCAAGCCCGGATCGCGGGTGCGGCACTGTTGCCGAGCGTCAGTGTCGGGGGACAGGAAACCTATTCCCGCACGTCAGGCTCGAGCTCCAGCGGCCTGAACAACGGCGGTCGGGAGGTTGTGAACTACTCATCCTCGCTGAGTGCCGCCAGCTATGAAATCGATTTCTGGGGTAAAAATCGCGATGCTACCCTGGCCGCTGAGGAAACCGCGACCGCAAACCGCTTTGATCGCGATGTCGTTGGCCTGACAACGCTCACCAGCGTTGCAAATGCCTATTTTCAGGTTCTTGCGGCGCAGGACCGTATTCGCACCGCCGAGAGCAACATCGCCAGCGCCGCGCGCATTCTCGAGGCGATCAAGCAGCGGCTGAGCGCCGGCACCGGGACCGATCTCGACGTGGCGCAACAGGAAAGCGTGCTGGCAAATCAACGCGCCGCCGTTCCGCCGCTTCGTCAGACCCTGGCGCAGAACGTCAACGCTCTTGCGACGCTGGTGTCGCGCCCGCCGGAAAGCGTGAACGTCAAGGGTGGTTCGCTCAACCGGATCGCAGCACCGCGGGTGACGCCGGGCCTGCCGTCGGAATTGTTGACGCAGCGTCCGGACATCCGCCGTCAGGAGGCGCAACTTGCTTCGGCAACAGCCAACGTAGGCAGCGCGCGCGCGCAGTTTTTCCCGAGCATTCAGTTGACCGGGCAGGGTGGTTACCAGAGTTCGGCCCTGGTCGCGCTGTTCCAGCCTCACGCCGCATTTTTCAGTCTCGCCGGCGGATTGACGCAGCCGATCTTCGACGGCGGCAGGATTCTCGGCAACTTCGAGTATACAAAGGCGAAACAGGACGAACTGCTGCAGACGTACCGCAAGACGGTCGTTTCGGCGTTTGCCGACGTCGACAATGCGCTGGTCGCGATCCGTCAGACCACGGAGAAGCTGCGCCTTCAGCGGGAGGTCGTGGCCGCTTCGCGCAGGGCATTCGAGCTCGGCGAGCAGCAGCTGCGGGCTGGCACCGCCGATATCGTAACCGTGCTGAATACGCAGCTGACGCTGTTTCAGGCCGAGGACGTGCTGTCGCAGGCGCAGCTAGCGCGGCTACTGGCGATCGTGAGCCTTTATCAGGCCCTGGGTGGCGGCTGGGAACCGAGGATCGAGAGGCCGGGCAATGCTCTTTAAACCGGGTCTGAATGGAACCGCGAAAACAGCCGGCGACGGGGTGCCTGACAAGGTAACGGGTCGCGGTCGGCGGCGTACCGTGTGGATCGCGATCACGCTTCTAATCGTCGGAGGACTCGCCTATTTCGGTTGGACTGCGCTCGAGCAAAAAAAGCGCGACGCAGGTCGGTCACGTCCCGATCTCGCAGTTCCGGTGCTTGCCGCAACGCCGCGCATCCAGGACGTGCCGGTCTACCTCGATGGCGTCGGAACTGTCCGGGCTCTGAACACGGTCACCGTGCGCTCGCAGGTCGACGGCAAGCTGATTGCTGTCAATTTCACCGAGGGACAGGATGTCAAGAAAGACGACGTGCTGGGTGAGATCGATCCCGTGATCTACCAGGCGCAGTTCGATCAGGCGGTCGCGAAGAAGGCCCAGGATGAAGCGCAATTGGCCAATATGCGTCTCGACCTGAAACGCTACCAGCAACTGGCCGCCTCCAATGCCGGATCGAAGCAGCAGGCCGATACGCAGACAGCGGTGGTTGCGCAACAGGAGGCGCTCGTCAGAGCCGATCAGGCGGCGATCGACAACGCCCAGGCGATGCTCGGCTACACCAAGATTGTCGCGCCGATTTCGGGCCGCGCGGGCCTGCGTCAGGTCGATCGGGGCAACATCATCCATGCGTCCGATGCGACCGGACTTGTCATCATTACGCAGCTTCAGCCCATTGCTGTGCAATTCAGCCTTCCGCAGCAACAGATTACGCGCGTGAATGCAGCAGTGGCGAAGGGCGCCCTCGAAGTCGATGTATTCGGAAACGACGGAACGACAGTTGTCGATACCGGCAAGCTGGTCGGCATCGACAATCAGGTCGATCCGACGACCGGTACCTTGAAGCTGAAGGCTGAATTTCCGAATGGGCAGTTCCAGCTCTGGCCCGGCCAATTCGTCAACGTGCGCCTCAAGGTGGAAACGTTGTCGCAGGCGACCGTCATACCGACGTCTGCGGTACAGCGGGGTCCGCTCGGGACCTTCAGCTATGTGATCGGAAGCGACGATATCGCGACAGCGAAGCCGGTAACGGTGACGCAGCAGAACGAAAAGGACGCGGTGATAGCCAAGGGCATTGCTCCCACGGATCGGGTGGTCACCACGGGATTTGCCAATCTGTCCGACGGCGCAAAGGTGACCATCAGCCAGAACGATCAGGCGCCGACCGCCGATCTCGCGCCCCAGAAGCGGCAGGGTAAACAAGGCGATCGTCAAGGCGGCGGCAATGGCGAGCGCCGCGGCAAGCGGGGCGAGGGAAGTAAAAAGCATTCGGGGAGCGAGGCGCAGGAGAACGGGCAGTCGAGCGGTAACACAAAGGCTCAACCGTGATCCTGAAGGCAGGGTACTGAGCATCGAACCCGCGGCAGCGCTGACAGACACGAGCTGACAGACATGGGCGTCTCCGAACCGTTTATTCGTCGTCCGATAGCAACGTCCTTGCTTGGGATCGCGCTGATGATTGGAGGCGCGCTCGGCTATTGGGCGTTACCGGTCTCGGCGCTGCCGCAAGTCGACTTCCCGACGGTGCAAGTGACGACCCAGCTGCCGGGTGCGAGTTCCGATGTGGTTGCGTCGCTGTTGACCGCGCCGCTGGAACGCCAGCTCGGGCAGATCCCGTCGCTGTCGTCGATGACGTCGACGAGTTCATTCGGCGTCAGTCAGATTTCTCTGCAATTCGATCTGAACCGCGATATCGACGGCGCCACACAAGATGTGCAGGCGGCTATCAATGCCGCCGCCGGGATATTGCCGAAAAATCTGCCGTATCCGCCGACCTACGCCAAAGTGAATCCGGCCGATGCGCCGGTGATGACGCTCGCGCTGACGTCGGACACGGTCTCGCTGCGCGCCATGAGCGATATTGCGGATACCCTCCTGACCCAGCGTCTCAGCCAGATTTCGGGCGTAGGCCGCGTTTCCGTGCTCGGCGGTCTGAAGCCAGCCGTGCGTGTCCAGGCCGATCTAGCTCGCCTGGCCGCTTACGGCATTTCGATGGAAGATTTGCGGGCCGCGATCGCCGGCGCCAATGTTTCAGGCCCAAAGGGATCGCTGGACGGCGCGCAGCAAGCCTACACCATCGCCGCCAACGACCAGATTGCGGCGGCGGACGCGTACAAGCCCATCATTATCGCCTATCGCAACGGTTCTCCGGTCACGATTGGCGATGTCGCCCAGCTCGTCGACGGGTTGGAAAACGACCGCACCGGCGGCTGGTATAACGGAACGCCGGCCGTGATCATCGATATCCAGCGTCAGCCCGGCGCCAATGTGATCGAGGTTGTCCGACAGATCCGGGAGGAGATTCCGAAGGTTCAGCGCACGATTCCAGCCGGTGTCAAACTGACGATCGTCAGTGATCGGACGGTGACGATCCGTGCCTCCGTTCACGACGTGCAATTCACGCTCATCCTCAGTGCCGTGCTCGTTACGCTTGTCGTCCTGCTTTTCCTGCGCTCGCTGCGGGCGACGTTGATCGCGGGAGTGGCTCTCCCGTTGTCGCTGATTACCAGCTTCGGCATCATGTATTTCGCAGGGTTCAGCCTCGACAACCTGTCGCTGATGGCGCTGACGATCGGCACAGGATTCGTGGTCGACGATGCTATCGTGATGATCGAAAACATCGTGCGCCACATCGAGAACGGCGAGAGCGTCATGGAGGCCTCGCTCCGAGGCGCGAGCGAGATCGGTTTCACCGTGATTTCGCTGACGGTCTCGCTGATCGCGGTGTTCATTCCGCTCCTGTTCATGTCCGGGCTTGTCGGGAGGATGTTCCGAGAATTCGCCCTGACCCTCACCATCGCGGTGGTCACATCCGCCGTCGTGTCGCTGACTTTGACACCGATGATGTGCTCGCGGTTGCTGAAGCATTCCGGAGAGAAGCGCGAGATTCCGGCATTGGCAGCAGTCGGCCGATATATTGATCGGATGGTCGAATTCTACCATCACTCGTTGTTGTGGGTGCTTCGACATCAGCGTGCGACACTGGTTGTCGTCTTTGCGACGATCGCCGCGACGACGTACCTCTATGTCGTGGCGCCAAAAGGTTTCCTGCCCCTGCAGGACACGGCATCGATCATCGCGGTGACAGAAGCAGGTGCCGATGTATCCTTTGCCGAAATGCGAAGGCATCAAGCCGAGGTGGCGAGTGCCATCGGAGAGGACCCGGACGTCAGAGGTATTGTATCGGTTATTGGGGCCGGTTCCGTGAATCCCACGACAAATGTGGGCCGCCTGGTGATGACGTTGACGCCGCGGAGCGACCGCCGTGATGATGTGGCCGCCGTCATCACGCGTTTGAAGGCACGCGTGGCCTCAATTCCCGGCATGACGGTTTATTTTCAACCGGTGCAGGATGTCCAGATCAGCACACTGTCCAGCCGCTCGCTGTATCAATACACCCTGACGGGAACGGATGCCGCCCACGTTTCGGAGTGGGCTGGCAAACTGGTTGGGGAACTGCGTCGCGATCCGCTGTTTCAGGACGTATCCTCGGAAGCGCAGGAGAGAGGCCTGCGAGCGGCGCTGAACATCGACCGCGCGCGTGCAGGCCAGCTCGGCGTCAGCCTCCAGGGCGTCAACGACACGTTGAACGATGCGTTCGCACAACGGCAGATATCGACCGTTTACGGGCAAGCCAACCAGTATCGCGTCGTACTGGAGGCCTTGCCACAGTATCAGCACGACCCCTCGATCCTCTCCAAGCTTTATCTACCGGGCCTTGCCGGCGCGCAGGTGCCGCTGTCCGCAGTCGCGACGCTGACCCGAACGACGGCGCCGCTGGCGATCTCGCATCACGCGCAATTCCCGGCGACGTCGCTCAGTTTCAACCTTGGTCCGGGAGAATCGCTCGGCGATGCCGTGGAACGGGTCAAGTCCATCGAGACCCGCATTGGCATGCCTACAAGTATCGTCGGTGTGTTCTCGGGCGATGCGGCGGAGTTCTCGAAATCGCTTGCCGGACAACCCTGGCTGATCCTGGCCGCGCTGGTCACAATCTACATCGTGTTGGGCGTATTGTATGAGAGCTACATTCACCCCATCACGATTCTCTCAACGCTGCCTTCTGCCGGTGTAGGGGCCATTCTTGCGTTGATGCTGTTTGGGCAGGATCTATCCGTCATCGGTCTGATCGGGATTATTCTTCTGATGGGCATCGTGAAGAAGAACGCGATCATGATGATCGACTTCGCTCTCGAGGCTGAGCGCCATCAAGGCATGTCGTCGACCGAGGCGATCGTGCAGGCATGTCTGCTCCGATTCAGGCCCATAATGATGACCACGCTGGCGGCGCTGTTTGGCGCGCTGCCGCTGGCAATCGAAAGCGGCACCGGCGCAGAACTACGTTTCCCTCTCGGCATCTCGATCATCGGCGGCTTGCTGCTCAGCCAGCTGCTCACGCTTTACACCACGCCCGTGATCTATCTGGCGCTGGATCGGTTGAACAAGCGTATCGAACAGGCTGTTCCAACGGGTGGGCCGGAGCGGCCGCCAATTCCGGGTACGACCGAAGGAATGCAGTAATGGCTTCGATCTCCGAGCCATTCATCCGAAGACCGGTCGGCACCACGTTGCTTGCGATCGGCTTGTTTCTGGTCGGTGTGGTCGCTTACGGGTTTCTCCCGGTGGCTTCGGTTCCGAATGTCGACTTCCCGATGATCAGGGTGTCGGCGAACCGGCCGGGGGCCGACCCTTCGGTGATGGCGGCGACCGTCGCCGCGCCGCTGGAGCGCCGCCTCGGCGAGATCGCTGGCATTGATCAGATCACATCCACGAGCACGCTTGGCGCCACCAGCATCCAATTGCAGTTCGCGATCGGACGAGACATCGACCACGCCGCGCGCGACGTGCAAGCGGCAATTAACGCGTCGGTTGCCGACCTGCCGACTGATCTGCCGACGCTGCCGACATTCCGCAAGGCTAATCCCGCTGCTGCACCCGTCTTTGTTCTGGCGCTGACATCAAAAACCATGTCGACCAGCGCGGTCTATGATGTGGCGGACACCGTCATTGTCCAGCGCATCTCGCAGGTTCCTGGTGTCGGCGAGGTCTCCGTGAGCGGCGCTGACCAGCCGGCCGTCCGAATTGCGCTCAACCCGGTGGCGCTCTCGAACGCGGGCATCGCGACAGATGATGTCCGGACCGCGATTGTGAATGCCAATCCGCTTGGTCCGGTCGGAATCTTCAATGGCGGCCGCCAGAGCGAGACGCTGTCGACCAACCGGCAGATGCGAACAGCGGCCGAATTTCGGGACATCGTGATCAAAAGCTCCGGAGGGAATTTCGTCCGGCTCTCGGACGTGGCCGACGTCAAGGATGCCACGCGAAACAGCCGCTCGATCGCCTGGTTCAACAAGAAGCCCGCGGTGCTGATCCAGATCACCAAGCAGGGCGATGCCAATGTCATAGACACCGTCGACCGGGTGAAGGCGTTGATTCCCGACCTCAAGCAGTGGATTCCGGCTGGTGTCGAAATATCGATCATCGTCGACCGCACCGGCACGATCCGCGCAAGCGTCGACGACATGGAGTGGACGCTGCTGGCGACAGCATTTCTCGTGATGATTGTTGTTTATGTGTTCCTGCGCCGGTTCACGCCGACCGTCGCGGCCGGTGTGTCGGTTCCGCTGGCGCTGGCAGGTACCTGCGCTGGGATGTGGCTGGCGGGCTTCTCCATCGACAACCTGTCCTTGATGGCATTGGCCATTTCCGTCGGCTTCGTGGTCGACGATGCCATTGTCATGATCGAGAACATGTATCGCAACCTCGAGCATGGGCTGCCGCCTTACCAAGCTGCACTCGAAGGAGCAAAACAAATCGGCTTCACGGTGCTGTCGATCAGCCTGTCGCTGATCGCCGCATTTACGCCGCTGATCTTCATGGACGGCATTGTCGGCCGGTTGTTGCGGGAATTCTCGCTCACTCTCACATTTGCGATCGTGGTATCGACCATCGTGTCGTTGACGATCACGCCGATGATCTGCGCCCACTACATCAAGCAGGCGACATCGACGACTGCGACCCGGTTCGACCGGCTGGTTGAAAGCTTGCTGTCGCGAATCGTGGCGTTCTATACCCGGACGCTGCGCGTCGTGCTCGGCTTTCCGATCCTGACGTTGCTGGTGTTTTTTGCGACGATCGCCTTGACGGTGACGTTGTATATCAAGACGACGAAGGGCTATTTCCCGATCGATGACAGCGGCTTCGTGATCGGCTCGACGCGAGCGTCGGCCGACGTTTCGTTTCAGTCGATGCTCGGGCTTCAACAGCGCGTCATGGATATCGTTATGGCAGATCCCGCCGTGGAAGGGATCGGTTCCTCCATCGGCGGTAGCGGTGCGCGCGGAGGCTCAAATCGCGGATTCATGTATATCACGCTGAAGCCGCCGGCCGAACGGGACGGGTTGACGACCCAACAGGTGATCGACCGGGTGCGCCGAAATCTCGGCGATGTACCGGGCATCAAGCTATTTATGTTCGCCGCGCAGGATATTCGCGGCGGCGGACGCCAGAGCGATTCCAACTACCAGTATACGCTCTATAGCGCCGACCTCGATTTGTTGCAGAAATGGGCGCCTCTTGTCGCCAAGCGCATGGAGACAGTGGAGGGAATCACGGACATTTCCGCCGACCGCGATCCGGGCGGTTTGCAACTAACGTTGGCGATCGATAGGCAGAAGGCATCCAGCCTTGGCGTCAGCGTTCAGGATATCGACAACGCACTCAACAATGCCTTTTCGCAACGGCAGATTTCCACCGTCTACACTCAACGGAATCAGTACCAGGTCATTCTGGAAATTGATCCGCAATTCCAGCTGGACCCCACCAACCTTGAACGCATCTTTGTTGCGGGAGCCAACGGGACACAGGTCCCGCTGTCCGCCGTCGTGAGCTACCGACGCGATCTGTCGCCGCTCGCCGTTTATCATTCGCAGTCGTTTCCTTCAGTGACGGTGTCCTTCAACACGTTACCGGGTGTCGAGCTTGATGACGCGACGGCCAATATTCAACGCGCAGTTGATGAATTGCACATGCCCGAGGGTATTCGCGGAGGCTTCGAGGGCAACGCGGCCGATTTCCGTAAAACGTCGGGACGGCAGCCGTTGCTGATCGTTGGAGCGCTCGTCGCTGTGTATATTGTGCTCGGCGTTCTCTATGAAAGCCTCGCGCATCCGCTCACCATCATCTCGACCTTGCCCTCCGCCGGGCTTGGAGCGCTGCTGGCGTTGCAGATCACCAATACGCCGCTGACGATCATTGCATTCGTCGGCATCATTCTTCTCATCGGCATCGTCAAGAAGAACGGCATCATGATCGTGGATTTCGCGCTGGATGCCGAGCGCCACCGTGGCCTGTCCTCCGCGGACGCCATCTTCGAGGCATGCAGCGTGCGTTTCCGGCCCATCCTCATGACCACCATGGCCGCGATTTTCGCCGCGATACCGCTGGTGATCGCAACAGGGCCGGGTACGGAGCTGCGTCGCCCGCTCGGTATCACTATTATCGGGGGGCTGCTCGTTTCACAGATTCTGACGCTCTACACGACCCCCGTAATCTACCTTTTGATCGACCGGTTACGCCGGCGAGGTGAGGCCGCTCCCGCGGTCGTTCCGGCCGAGTAGGCACGAAGCGATCGGTTTCCTTGCCGGATGGATGAGCGCGGCGTATAGCGGGCAATGTCCAAGAGTTCCGAGAGAGGTGCCGCTGACGGAGGGCCGGAGGTGATCCCGGATTGCAAACGGTGTCACAAGCCGTTGGCGCTCTGCATTTGCGACAGCGTTGAGCTGATCAGGAACAGGACATCGCTCTTGATCCTGCAGCATCCGCAAGAGCAGGACAGAACTCTCGGGACCGCGCGGCTGACGGCATTGCATTTCCCCGACGCCGTGCTGAAGATTGGGCTGTCCTGGCCGAGTTTGTCAAAGGCGCTCGGCCGGCCGGTGCATGATCCGTCACGCTGGGCGGTGCTTTATCTTGGATCGGCCAAGGTCGACGCTTTCGATACCGACCGCGTCATCGTGGCGATCGACCGCAAGGGTGAGATGGAGGACAATCAACGCGCTATCCTCGCGGACATCGAGGGTTTGGTGTTGCTGGACGGCACGTGGAGTCAGGCCAAGGCGCTGTGGTGGCGCAACGCGTGGATGCTCAAGTGCCAGCGCATCATTTTGGGACCGCGCGGACCTTCACGTTATGGCAAGCTTCGCAAGGAGCCTCGTCGGGATGGACTCGCCACGATCGAGGCCGCGGCGATGATGCTCGCCGGTCTTGAAAATCGTCCGGACATCGAGGCGACTTTGCTCGCGAGTTTTGAGCGGATGCTTGCGAAATATCGTGAGGTTCAGGCGACGATGCCCGAGCTTGCGCCTCTGCCGAAACGGAGACGGGACTATCGGCGCAGACGTGCCTGACCGGATCGTTTTGGCAGGTCGAACGGCGCTGAATTTCAGAATCTCGCTGTGGTCTTCACGAGCAGGTTGCCTAAGTGGCTGACACTCTATAATCATCCCGGTTCAAGGGGCCACGTGGCGGAGTGGTTACGCAACGGTCTGCAAAACCGTGTACTCCGGTTCAATTCCGGACGTGGCCTCCATCAATACAATCAATATCTTAGATTGATTATTTGATAAAGTTTCCAAGTTCGCCAATGAGCGGGTATTCGGCTCGCCGAATCATTCAGCAGGCGCCGTTCCATCCATCAGGGAACGGAAAAAACGGCCAGGCGACCTCGTTGTCGTTGGCAGCCTGCGGCGGCTCGCCGAAATGCAGGTCGCCGAACTCCGACAGGTCGTTCAAAACGGCTTCTTCGACGCGCGGAGCGATCGCGGCGTTCACGGCGCTCAGCAATCGCTCAAACTCGGCTTCACTCATGTGCGCCTCACTTTTTTGTTGCTTGCGCGCACAGTGCCAAAAAGGATTTGGGCTCCCGTTGCAGGAATCGCTAAAATTGTTTCGATTGGCCGTAAAACAGAGCAGCCCTGAGCACCGGAAAGTCAGGAACTTGCGGCGCGCTTGCGACGGATTGTCGAACCATGGAAACGGATGACCACGGTTACCGAGCCGTTAATCAGGGAGTAGCCAGGCCATGAGGCCGACGCGGTGAGAGTTTCGATCGCGGTGAATAAGTTCGCGGGATAGATGCTGGAACGCCAGCGCGGCGATTTGCGCTTGAACTGATTTAACCCTGTGGCAATCGGCAATAATTATTGTTTCCTTGCGCTCCAGGGTTTTCGTTAAGAGGCACTGGGGTTTTTTCGCAATTTTCTGCGATCGTGGAGATATTGATCCGCATGTGCGGCATTGTCGGAATTTTGGGACGCAGTCCCGTCGCGGATCATTTGGTTGATTCGCTCAAGCGTCTCGAATACCGCGGCTACGATTCCGCCGGCATCGCAACACTGGAGGGAACGCATCTGGCGCGTCGTCGCGCCGAGGGAAAACTGCGGAATCTGGAAACGCGTCTGCTGGCCGAACCGCTCGCCGGGCGCGTTGGGATCGGACACACACGCTGGGCGACGCACGGCAAGCCGACCGAGAACAACGCGCACCCGCACGCGACCGAGCGCGTGGCCGTCGTTCACAATGGGATCATCGAAAATTTTCGCGAGCTGCGTGAAGAGCTTCAGGCAAGAGGAGCAGTCTTCGAGACCGAAACCGATACCGAGACGGTCTTGCATCTCGTAGACGGCTATCTTGCCGCCGGCACCAGTCCCGTCGATGCGGTCAGAGCCACGTTGTCACAGCTTCGCGGCGCCTTCGCCCTCGGTTTTATTTTCGCAGTGGACGATAACATTCTGATCGGTGCACGCAACGGACCTCCGCTGGCCGTCGGATATGGTAACGGCGAAATGTATCTGGGGTCGGACGCGATCGCGCTCGGGCCGTTCACCGATACGATCAGCTATCTCGAGGACGGCGACTGGGCGGTTTTGACCCGCAAGGGCGCGACTGTCTACGACCACCGGAATGCCATCGTTCAGCGCGACGTCGTCAAGCATAGCGTCTCGACCTCTCTGGTGGACAAGGCCAACTTTCGTCACTTCATGGCCAAGGAAATCCACGAGCAGCCCGAAGTGGTCGGACATACGCTCGCCCGCTACGTCGACATGGCAACTGAGCGTGTATTGCTTCCGGTGGATCTCCCATTCGATTTTCGCGAGATCAGGCGGGTCTCTATCGTCGCGTGCGGGACCGCGAATTATGCCGGTTACATCGGCAAATATTGGTTGGAGCGTCTGGCCCGGCTTCCCGTCGAGATCGATATCGCATCGGAGTTTCGGTATCGGGAAGCGCCGCTCAGCAAGGGCGATCTCGCCATCTTCATTTCGCAATCGGGTGAAACCGCTGACACGCTCGCGGCACTTCGTTATGCGAAGGAGCATGGATTGCACACGCTCTCGGTCGTCAACGTCACGACATCGACAATCGCACGGGAAAGCGAGACGATGCTGCAAACCCTGGCGGGTCCGGAGATCGGCGTCGCTTCGACCAAGGCTTTCACCTGCCAGTTGATGGTGCTTGCCGCGCTCGCGATTGCCGCCGGCAAGGCGCGCGGCGAATTATCCGACGAGGATGAATCCAGGCTTGTGCACGGCCTTATCGAAGTTCCACGGTTGATGTCCGAAGCGCTGGCCACCGAACCGCAGATCGTCAGGCTCGCGCGCGACATCGCCAAATCCAGGGACGTCCTGTATCTCGGGCGAGGCACCAGTTACCCGCTTGCCCTGGAGGGCGCGCTTAAACTCAAGGAAATTTCCTATATCCATGCGGAAGGCTACGCCGCGGGCGAACTCAAGCACGGACCGATCGCACTGATCGACGAGAACATGCCGGTGGTCGTGATCGCCCCCTATGACCGCGTTTTCGAAAAGACCGTGTCCAACATGCAGGAGGTGGCGGCACGGGGCGGCAATATCATTCTCATGACTGATAAAAAGGGGGCGGCGGAGGCGACAATCAAGTCATTGGTGACGATTATCCTGCCCGATATGGCGGCCGCTTTTGCCGCGCTGGTCTATGCGGTTCCGGTGCAGTTGCTGGCCTACCATACCGCGGTCGTCATGGGTACGGACGTCGACCAGCCGCGGAATCTGGCAAAATCCGTTACTGTCGAATAAGATAGGGGCGCATGGCGGTCCAACGCGCCGCATGCAAAGTCTGCTAGAATGCCTATATGAGCAGATATCGTCCTTTTGGACATCTTGATCTGGAACCACGATGACCCGTGACAATCCCTCGAGCGGCGCGCCAAGCGACCACCACCCGGATATGCCCCGCGGTCTCATCGCGCGATTCCGGAATTACTTTCTAACCGGCCTGATCGTCGCGGGCCCGGTTGCGATAACACTTTACCTGACCTGGTGGTTCGTGAACTGGGTGGACAACTTGGTACGGCCGTTCGTTCCGATCACCTATCGGCCGGAAACGTACCTGCCTTTCGGAGTGCCGGGATCGGGCTTGATCGTTGCGGTGTTCGCGCTGACGATGCTCGGCTTCCTGACGGCCAACCTGATCGGCCGGACGCTGGTCGATCTTGGCGAAAGGCTGCTGGGCCGGATGCCGGTGGTGCGGGCGATCTACCGCGGTCTCAAGCAGGTCTTCGAAACGCTTTTTTCCGGATCTGGATCGAGCCTCCGCAAGGTCGGCCTGGTTGAATTCCCGTCGCCTGGCATGTGGTCGATTGTTCTCATTTCGCAAGTCCCGAGCGCGAACGTTGCCGCCCGACTTCCCGGTCAGGAGGAGCACATTTCGGTATTCCTGCCTTGTGCACCCAACCCGACGACGGGTTTCTTCTTCTACGTACCGAAGAGCAAGGTCGTCGAGGTCGACATGAGCACAGAGGAAGCGGCAACCTTGATCATGTCTGCGGGCGTCGTTCAGCCAAATTCCGATCCGCAGAAGAAGCTCGCAGCCCTTGCAGAGATGGCCAACGCGTCGCGTGCGGCGAATGATTCCGCTCTCGCGCCTCAGACTGCAAAGGTTGATTGAGGTAGCGTTTAGACCCGAGGATGCGTGCCGGTTTGCGTCAAAAAATGGAGTCCGGCTTTGATCCCATCAAAGCCGGACTAGTTCTAACCCGCGCCGATCAAGGGCAAAGCTTCATCACGCTCAAACAGATACAGCAGGCATCGCAGGGCATCGCCGTCCGCGCCCGCCAGCTTCGGGTTCTGCTTCACGATGCGCAAGGCTTCGTCCCGAGCCTGGGTGATGAGTTGCGCGTGAACATCGGAACGCGCGATGCGATAGCCGGGTAGGCCGCTTTGGCGGGTGCCGAGCACGTCGCCTTCCCCGCGCAGTTTCAGATCCTCTTCAGCGATACGGAAGCCATCTGTGGTTTCCCGGATCACCCGCAGCCGGGCGGCGGACATCTCGCCCAGCGGCTCCTGGTAAAGCAATAAACAGGTCGATGGCTCCGAACCGCGGCCGATCCGTCCCCGCAATTGATGCAGTTGCGCGAGACCGAAGCGTTCCGCGTTCTCGATCACCATGACGGTCGCCGCCGGCACGTCAACGCCAACCTCGACAACGGTTGTGGCTACCAGGAGATTGATTTCGGCCGCCGCGAATTGCGCCATCACGCGATCTTTTTCGGGGCCTCGCATCTTGCCGTGGACAAGGCCGACCTTATCGCCGAAGCGGGCCTTGAGGCTGTCGAAGCGCTGCGCCGCATCGGTCAGGTCGACGGTCTCGGATTCCTCGACCAGCGGACAAATCCAGTAAACCAGCTTGCCGGCTTTCACGGCGCGGCCGATCGCGTCGATCACCTCGTCCAACCGGCTGTCGGGGACGGCGCGGGTGTCGATCGGCTGACGGCCAGCGGGCTTTTCGCGCAATTCGGATACGTCCATGTCGCCGAAATAGGTGAGAACCAGCGTGCGCGGGATCGGTGTCGCGCTCAGCACCAGCACATCCACGGCTTCGCCCTTGGCGGTCAATGCGAGGCGCTCGCGCACGCCGAAACGGTGCTGTTCGTCCACCACCGCAAGCGCCAGCGCTTTGAACGGGACATCGGTCTGGATCAATGCATGGGTGCCAACAAGCAAATCGATGTCGCCATCGGCGAGGCGTGCCGTGATCTCGCGCCGTTCCTTGCCTTTCTCGCGGCCGGTCAGGATCGCAACGCGCAGGCCGGCCTGTTCGGCCAGCGGCGCGATGGTCTTGATATGCTGGCGCGCGAGGATCTCGGTCGGTGCCATCAGGGCGGTCTGCTTGCCGGCTTCGGCCACTGCGGAGGCGGCGAGCAGCGCGACGACCGTCTTGCCCGAGCCGACATCGCCCTGAAGCAGTCGCAGCATCCGCACGGGTTGCCGCAGGTCGTCGCTGATCGCCGCGGCCGCCTGCTGTTGGGATGCGGTCAGGGCGTAGGGAAGCGCGTCGATGATCCTGTTGCGCAGGTGCCCGTCGCCAGCGTGCCGGCTTCCAGCCGGCCGGCGAAGCTGTGCCCGCACCAGTGCCAGCGCAAGTTGTCCGGCAAGCAGTTCGTCGAAGGCAAGGCGTGACCAGAATCGGCCTTCCGGCAGAATATCGGTCAATTCCAAAGGGATGTGAACCCGATGGAGCGCTTCCTGAAGCGATGGAAAGCTGCACCGGCGCAAAATGTCGGGGCTGATCCATTCGGGCAAAATGGGGAGCTTCTGCAGGGCCATCGCGATTGCACGCCGCAGTGAACCCAGTGCCAGGCCCTCGGTGAGAGGATAGACGGGATCGATGCCCGATAGTTTTGCAAACCCGGCCTCATCGACAACCCGATCGGGATGCACGATCTGCAAGGTGCCCTCGAACATTTGCGCTGTGCCGGACACGTAGCGTCTGGCTCCGACGGGAAGCAGCTTTTCGACGTAATCCGGCTGGGCGCGGAAGTAGGTCAGCACGACGTCCCCGGTCTCGTCGCTGGCATAAACCAGATGCGGCGCGCGCGAGCGTCCGGGCGGAGCAGGGCGATGCCGGTCGACCGTCACCTCCAGCGTCACCACGCTGCCGGGAACGGCGTCGCGGATTTTGGGTCGCGCCCTGCGGTCGATGACGCTTGCAGGCAGGTGAAACAGCAGATCGATCAGCCGCGGGGTTTCGTCGCGCCCGAGTAGATACCGGAACAGCTTGTCCTGCTTCGGGCCCACGCCGGGCAGGCTTGTCACCGATGCAAAGAGAGGATTGAGCAGTGCAGGACGCATCAAACGACTCGACGAATAGTGAGTTGGACCGGCGTTCGCAGCCTTGAATGTAATTTACGGATTATGCAATGCGCGAACAGGTGCTGACATCTTCAATCGCCGGGGCTATATGATGCCGGCCCGGCACGTCCGGGCTTTCGGCGTTCGGATGGGATTGATGACAGGATCGACACGATCGAGCGGTGGTCTGGATGACCGCCGCAAACGGCTATTGTTTCGCTGCTGGCATCGCGGGATGCGCGAGATGGACCTGATCCTCGGCCGGTTCGCCGATGCGGAAATCGGTTCACTGACTGATGCGGAATTGATCAATCTCGAAAGTCTGATCGAGGTTCCGGACCCGGATCTTTACGCTGCGCTGAGCGGCGGCGCTCCCCTAGCCTCCGAATACCGGACGGCTCTATTCGATCGTATCAAATCGTTCCGGTCGTCAGGGTTGGGCGCATGAAGGTAGCTGCACGATCACCTGCGGAATCGCTGTCGCCCGGCCGCCCGCTGACGCTCGCGAATGTCGCGGAAGGCGCTGAAGGGCTCGTCGTCTCGGACCTCGCCAGGGCTATCAAGGCCAAAGCGGGGCGGCAGGCTTCGGCTGTCAGCCTCGCCGTGGTCTGCCGGGACGGCCCGCGGATGCAGCAACTGGCGCGCGCACTGGAATTCTTCGCACCCGATATTTCGGTGATGCAGTTTCCGGCGTGGGACTGCCAGCCCTATGATCGGGTCTCGCCGCACGGTGGCATCCTTGCCCAGCGGCTCACGACACTGGCGCGTTTGTCTCGTTTGACCGGCAGCGAGGCGCCTTTGATCCTGCTCACGACGGTCAACGCCATCCTGCAACGGGTACCCGCGCGCGAGATCGTCGCGTCTCAAGCCCTGTCGGTCGCGCCCGGCCACGTCGTACCGATGGACTCGATCGTCGCATGGCTGGAGCACAACGGTTACAATCGCTCCTCGACGGTCCGCGAACCCGGCGAATACGCTGTGCGCGGCGGTATCCTCGATCTGTTTCCGTCCAGTCTCGACCAGCCGGTGCGGTTCGATTTCTTCGGTGACTCCCTGGAGTCGATCCGGTCATTTGACGCAGAAACCCAGCGTACGCTGCTCGACGTGCGTTCGCTCGATCTGGTCCCGATTTCCGAATTTCAGTTCGTCACCGAAACCATCCGGCGTTTCCGGATGGGATATCTCGCCGCCTTTGGCGCGCCCGGACGGGATGACCTGTTGTATGAGGCCGTCAGCGAGGGACGGCGGCATCCGGGCATGGAACACTGGCTCCCGTTGTTTCACGAACGCATGGACACGCTGTTCGATTATCTCGACGGCGCGTCCATCGCGATTGAGCCGCAAGGGGAGGACGCGGCAACCGAGCGTTTCAAGCAGATCGTCGATTACTACGAAGCGCGGCGCGAGGCGTTTGAGCACCCCGGCGGCGGCGCGGTCTACAAGCCACTTCCGCCCGACCGGCTTTATCTGACGCCGGATGAATGGACGAAGCGCGTCAATGAAGCCGCGCTGGTGCGGCTGACGCCGTTCGCTGTGCCTGACGAGGCCGTCAATGTCATCGATGCAGGCGCGCGGCAGGGGCGAAATTTTGCACCCGAACGGGCAGATGCCGCCGTCAACGTTTTCGAGTCCGTCGTATCCCATGTGCAGGCGTTGCAAGCTGCGCGGAAGAAAGTCGTCGTTGCGTTGTGGAGCGAGGGTTCGCGCGAGCGCATGGCGAACATGCTCAGGGATCACAAGCTGCTCAACCTGACGAGCATCAATGTCTGGCGCACGGTTCAGGCCACGCCGCGCAACGAGGTGATGCTCGCGGTCGTCGGCATGGAATCGGGATTCGAGACCGAGACCGTCGTGGTTATCAGCGAACAGGACATTCTCGGTGATCGTCTGGTGCGGCCGCGGAAGGCCAGCCGCAAACTTGAAAATTTCATTTCGGAAGCGACCAGCCTCGCGGCCGGTGATCTCGTTGTGCATGTGGAGCACGGCATTGGACGTTTCGTTGGTTTGCAGACGCTCGAGGTGAGCGGTGCGCCGCACGATTGCCTGGAATTGCGTTACGCCAACGAGACCAAGCTGTTTCTGCCTGTCGAGAATATCGAGCTGTTATCACGCTACGGCTCCGATCATGCCAACGTCGAACTTGATCGCCTTGGTGGCGGTGGATGGCAGGCCCGTAAAGCCAAGCTAAAAAATCGTATTCGCGAGATCGCAGGCGAGTTGATCAAGATCGCCGCGGCGCGGCATTTGCACGAAGCGCCGAAGATGCCGGTACAGTCCGGCCTCTACGACGAATTCTGCGCGCGTTTTCCCTACGAGGAAACCGAAGATCAGCTCGGCGCGATCGATGCGTCGCTGAAAGACCTCGAGAGCGGCCGGCCGATGGACCGGTTGATTTGCGGTGACGTCGGTTTCGGCAAGACCGAGGTGGCATTGCGGGCGGCCTTCGCCGTTGCGCTGGACGGCAAGCAGGTCGCCGTCGTGGTGCCGACGACATTGCTGGCGCGCCAACATGCCAAGACATTCACCGAGAGGTTTCGCGGTTTTCCGATCAACGTCGCGCAGGCGTCGCGGCTGGTGACGCCGAAGGAGTTGACACAGGTCAAGAAAGGGATTGCCGACGGCTCGGTGGATATCGTCGTCGGCACCCATGCGCTGCTTGGCAAAGCCATCAAGTTTAGAGATCTCGGACTGCTTGTCGTGGACGAGGAGCAGCATTTTGGCGTCAGTCACAAGGAGCGGCTGAAGCAGTTGCGTGCGCAGGTGCACGTTCTGACACTGAGCGCGACGCCCATTCCGCGCACGCTGCAACTGGCCCTGACCGGCGTGCGTGATCTCTCGATCATTGCCTCGCCGCCGGTCGATCGGCTCGCGGTCCGTACCTTTGTGGCCCCGCATGATCCCTTGATGATCCGCGAAGCGTTGCTGCGCGAGCGCTATCGTGGCGGCCAGGCCTTCTATGTGGTGCCGCGCATCGACGATCTCGCCGAGGTTAAGGACTTCCTCGACAAGCACCTGCCGGAGATGAAGGTAGCCGTTGCCAACGGACAGATGGCGCCGACGGTAATCGAAGACATCATGTCGGCCTTCTATGACGGCAAGTATGATGTTCTGCTCTCGACCACCATCGTCGAGTCGGGTCTCGACATCCCGTCCGCCAATACGCTTATTGTTCATCGTGCGGACATGTTCGGTCTGGCGCAGCTTTATCAGTTGCGCGGCAGGGTCGGTCGCTCGAAGCTGCGCGCTTACGCACTGTTCACGCTGCCGTCGACGCACAAGATCACGGCGCAGGCCGAACGCCGGCTCAAGGTTCTGCAGTCGCTTGATACGCTGGGAGCAGGGTTCCAGCTTGCGTCGCACGATCTCGACATTCGCGGCGCGGGCAATCTGCTTGGCGAGGAACAGTCGGGCCACATCAAGGAAGTCGGCTTCGAACTCTACCAGTCGATGCTGGAGGAGGCGATCCTGAATCTGAAGGCTGGCGTTATGGAGCCCACCGCTGACCGCTGGTCGCCGCAAATCACCGTCGGCATGCCGGTCCTGATACCGGAAGAGTTCGTCGCCGACCTCGCGGTGCGGCTGTCACTGTATCGCCGGCTGGCCGATCTCGACACCGATGACGAGATCGACAATTTCGCAGCAGAATTGCGTGACCGCTTCGGTCAGCTACCGGATGAAGTCCGTTACCTGTTCAAGGTCGCGGCTATCAAGGCCTATTGCCGCCGCGCCAATGTCGAGAAGGTGGATGCGGGGCCGAAAGGCGCAGTGATTTCCTTCCGCGACAATAAGTTCGCGCAACCCGATCGACTGGTCTATTTCATCCGCCAGCACGGACAGGCGGCAAAGGTTCGTCCCGACATGAAGGTCGTGTTCTTCCAGAGTTGGGAAACGCCAGAGGAACGCTTGACGGGTACCACCGAAATCATGCGCCAGCTCGCCAATCTGGCGGAAGATCGCAAGGCCGCGTAACGCGGTTACGATGCCGCGCTGCGCGCCTCGTCGTTCAATCGGACGAGAAGCGATTTTGCGGAATCGTTGGGCCGGGACGCCGTCAAGGCGACATAGGGATCGATCCGCAGTGCGTGTTTGGTGCTGTGCGCCGTATGCTTCATCACGCTCGAAAGCCGCCGCGCGATCATGTTGGCATTGCGCGGCTCGACGTCGGGGAAAGCCACAATGATCGACCCGTCGTTTTCGAGCGTGCCGAAATCCATTCGCCGCATCAGCCGACTCAGAATGCGCGCGGCATCGAACAGCAGACGCTCCTGCTTCTGGTCGAGCGAAAATCGCGCAACGGAAAGCCTCCCGCCCTGGGATTGGGTCTGATTGATTGCCGTGCTGAGTTCGCGGTGGAAGGCATCCACGGTCAGAAGGCCGGTCCGCGGGTCCAGCAAGCCGCCCGCATCGAGAGATTTCAGCGTTCGATAGAGGCGCGCCTCGAATGCGTGTTGCCGGACCAGGGGCAGGAATGCGCTTGCGATATGGGCAGGCTCGTCGGACATCACTTCGAGATTGGGGAGATCATAGGTCGCCACCAGGTTGCCGGTCGCGACGACGATCGGCAGATTGCGAAAGCGCGTGTCTTCCGCCAGGACGGTGAGAAGTGCGTCGACGACCCGCGGGGTGAACCCTTCGCCGATAATGACGCCGTCGAAGTTGCGCGCGTTGAGGTGCTTCGCTGCCGCCTCGATACTGAGCGCGCCGACGACACCGAGCCGCTCGCCAAAAACCACTGATAGCGCTGGATAGGCGGCGCCACGCCCGATCAGGAGGACTGTCGCGTCCTGGATCGGATCGTTGTCTGGTTGGCGTATCGGTGCGGCCGGATTGCTCGCGAGCCGCCGAAGCACGGTCGTGTGCAAGGTCCGTACGCGGAGCGCCGCCTTGAGACGTGCGCCAAGCCGATCGAAGCCGCCGTTCGAGGAGGAATACGGAAGTGCGTTGTCCGGGCTGGGTGTGATGGGATCGGCGACGATAAGCGGAGTGTAGGGCTGCATTGCAGCCACCTGGCTCGCAAGGCTATCGAATGCTGCACCCGCGCCTTCTGTTGTGGTGACAAACACAGCCGCGGGCTGAAGTTGTTCGACCGCCTTCAATGCCTCCGACCAATCGACGTCGACGACAGGAACGATATTCAGGTCGGGTAGGGACGTGACTGACGGTTGGTGCTCTCGGGATGCGACAACGACGAGCGGGCCTTGCTGGGACATCTTCACGGAACTCGGATACACGAAACGCACGCGATCCTAGTTTGCCGCCCTTAATGCCGTGTCAATGAATGCCGCCCGATTCGATCAGCCGGTCGCCGGCCGGTCGCGAAAGGCTTCCACCATCAAGGGGTTAAGCCCAAGTTCTGTAAGTGCCTCGCGGGCGCGCGCATTATCGCTGGCTCGCCCTGCGAGGCGATGGCCGCTCAGCCGGTCGGGCAGTGCCGTCAGCATCGCGT